>CAYZSH010000303.1:0-3628 GCA_964481025.1 uncultured Isosphaeraceae bacterium | reverse complement strand
CCGGCGCCGGCCTTCTCCTTCTTCTCCTTGATCTCGGTGATCGCACAGTCGGTGGTCAGCAGGAGACCGCTGATCGACGCGGCGTTCTGCAGCGCGACCCGCTCGACCTTGGTCGGAACGATGATGCCCTGCTTGACGAGGTCGCCGTACTCTCCGGTCGCGGCGTTGAAACCGAAGGCGTCCTCGGTGGCCTCTTCGACCTTCTGGGCGACGATCGAGCCGTCGAGACCGCAGTTCTGGGCGATCTGCTTGACCGGGGCGGCGAGGGCGCGGCTGATGATGTCGCAGCCGACCTTCTCGTCACCGGTCGCGGCCTTGCGGGCCTTCTCGATCGCGCGACGGGCCCGGAGAACCGCGACGCCACCGCCGGGAAGGATGCCTTCCTCGACGGCCGCCCGGCAGGCGTGCAGGGCGTCCTCGACGCGGGCCTTCTTCTCCTTCATCTCGACCTCGGTGGCGGCACCGACGTTGATCTGGGCGACGCCGCCGGCGAGCTTGGCGAGACGCTCCTGGAGCTTCTCACGGTCGTAGTCGCTGGAGGTGTTCTCGATCTGAGCCTTGATCTGCTCGATGCGGCCCTTGATGTCGGAGGTCTTGCCGGCACCCTCGACGATGGTGGTCGCATCCTTGGTGATGGTGATCTTCTTGGCGCGACCCAGCTCGCCGATCGCGAGCTTCTCGATGTCGATGCCGAGCTCCTCCATGATCGCGGTGCCACCGGTGAGGACCGCGATGTCCTCGAGCATCGCCTTGCGACGATCGCCGAAGCCGGGAGCCTTGACCGCCGCGACCTTGAGCACGCCGCGGAGCTTGTTGACCACGAGGGTCGCGAGGGCTTCACCCTCGACGTCCTCGGCGACGATCAGCACGCTCTTGCCGCTCTCGGCGATCTTGCCGAGGATCGGAAGGAGGTCCTTGGCCGAGGAGATCTTCTTCTCGTGGACGATGACGTAGCAGTCCTCGAGGACGCACTCCATGTCGGCCTGGTTGGTGACGAAGTGCGGGCTGAGGTAGCCCTTGTCGAACTGCATGCCCTCGAGGAGCTCGACCTCGGTCTCGAGGCTCTTGCCTTCCTCGACGGTGATGACGCCGTCCTTGCCGACCTTGTCCATCGCCTCGGCGATGATCTTGCCGATGGTCTCGTCCTGGTTGGCCGAGCAGGCGCCGACCTGGGCGATCTCGGTCGAGTCGGAGACGGGCTTGGACATCTTGTGGAGCTCGGAGACGACGGCCGAGACGGCCTTGTCGATGCCCCGCTTCACCGCATTGGCGTTGGCGCCGGCGGTGATGTTCTTGAGACCCTCCTGGAAGATGGCCTCGGCGTAGACGGTCGCGGTGGTGGTGCCGTCGCCCGCGTCCTTGCTGGACTTGCTGGCGACTTCCTTCACCATCTGGGCGCCCATGTTCTCGTAGGCGTCGGCGAGTTCGATCTCCTTCGCGACGCTCACGCCGTCCTTGGTGACGGTCGGGGCGCCGAAGGACTTCTCGAGGACCACGACGCGGCCCGAGGGGCCGAGGGTGACCTTCACGGCCTTCGCGAGCTTCTGGACGCCGCGGAGAATCCGCTCGCGGGCGTCGTTGTCATAGGCGATCTGCTTGGCAGCCATGGTGCTGTTTCCTTCGGATGGGGGCCGTGGTGCGACCCGGTATTCAAGTGGACGCCGTTCCGGGGAACGGGGTCAGGGAGCCTTCGGAAGTTCGATCTCGAGCCAGGCGACGGCGTCGGCGTCGATGATGACCTCACGGTCACCATCGGTGAGCTTCAGCAGTCCGTCCTCCTCGACGGGGATCACGAGTGCCTTCTCGACCACGAGGGTCTGTCCGGCCGTGAACACGAACCGAACGGCTCGCATTCCATCGAGTCGCGCCAGCGCGGCGCGGAGGGCATCGACCTGCACGCGTGAACTCCCGAGGGAATCAGTCGACGACGCCGAGGATGTCGTCCTCGGTCATGATCAGGTACTCCTGGCCGTCGATCTTGATCTCGGTGCCGGCGTAGGAGCTGAAGATGACGGTCTCGCCCTTCTTGACGGTGAAGGGCAGGTACTCGCCGGTGTCCTTGTTGAGGTTGCCGCTGCCCAGCGCGATGATCGTGCCGGTCTTGGGCTTGTCCTTGGCGGACTCGGGCAGGAAGATTCCGGACTCGGTCTTGGTCGCGGCTTCCTGACGCTTGACGATGAGCTTGTCGCCGAGCGGACGAACGTTCATGTTTCTCACTCCGAACGATGGGATGAAGGGGTTGAAGGTGACGAGTGGTCTGTGAACGAATGCGAAGGGGTGGGTCGGGCGATCAGGCCGCCGGCCAGCGGTCGGCGTAGTGCCGTCGAACCACCCGACGAAGGGTTTCCAACATGGGCTCGAGCCCGAGCGGTCGGTCGAGGACCGCGAAGACACCCTCCCGGAGGGCGTCGTTGAGGCCGCGAACGCTCTCGCGGCGGCTGACCTGGGGCGGACGGACCAGCACCACGGGCGGGGCGGGGTCCATCCGGCGGAGGAGCTGGAGGACCTGATGCCCGGCGGGGCGGCGGTCACCGGCCGGCTCCATGGGCATCTCGAGATCGACCAGCGCGATGTGGACCTGCTCCTGCTCGACGATTCGAGCCGCCTCCCGCCCGCACCGGGCCTCGAGGCATCGGACCCCGAGCGGGTCGAGGAGCCGCGGCAACTCCGCGGTCGGCACGCCTTCCCGCCACGAGCTCGAGAAGAGCAGGTTCAGCCGGGAGCGGCCACCTCCGCTGGTCGCGGGATCGGGATGGTCTGGAGCGAAACGCATGGCGAGACGCCGGAGGGAACAAGTTCCGTGCCGAATTCGTCGGGACCGGGCCGACGATCACGGGGGGGCCTCCGAGCCTGCCGAACCCCGCTTCCGACGGCCTCACGCGGCCGATCCAGGACCCTCGCCCGGAGTCGAGGTGCCCGTTCCATCGAGAACCCACATCTTTGCTGCCAATCTGGCACGTCGATCCATCCCGTCCGGGCGGTACCCTCCCGGATTCGACGGCACCGTCGCCGTCAACCCGCCTCGAGCGTCCGGAGCTCCCCGTCATGCCGTCGTCCGCCGTCCGAATCGCCGACCTCCTCGCCACCGCCGCCGACCGAATCGGCGAGAGCGTCCGCCTCGAGGGCTGGGTCCGGACCCGCCGGGACTCCAAGGCCGGCCTGAGCTTCATCCAGATCTCGGATGGTTCCTGCTTCGCCTCGATGCAGGTGGTCGCCCCCGCGGATCTCGCCAACTACGAGTCGGAGATCCTGCACCTGACCAGCGGTGCCTCGATCGCGGTCGAGGGCGAGGTCGTCGAGAGCCGCGGCAAGGGTCAGTCGATCGAGGTGAAGGCCACCCGGATCCACGTCCACGGACTCGTCGAGGATCCCGACACCTACCCGATCTCGCCCAAGCAGCACTCGTGGGAATACCTCCGCGAGGTCGCCCACCTCCGGCCCCGCACCAACACCTTCGGCGCGGTCGGGCGGGTGCGGAACTGCCTGGCCATGGCGGTCCACGAGTTCTTCCAGGGGCTGGGCTTCCAGTGGATCCACACCCCGATCATCACCGCCAACGACTGCGAAGGCGCGGGCGAGATGTTCCGCGTCTCGACCCTCGACCTCGAGAACCTGCCCCGGACCGAGG
>CAYZSH010000302.1:0-3645 GCA_964481025.1 uncultured Isosphaeraceae bacterium | reverse complement strand
GTCTGCGAGTTCCTGCGGCGTCCAGAGCGAACTCGATCCGCCCGCCGCCTGGGTCACGACATGCGTTCGATCTCCCGCCGTGATCGTCGCCGTCCGGGCCAGGTCCGGATTGGCATCCACCGAGTACTCGATCGTGCCGCTCGATCCGGTACCGGTCGCGCCGGAGGTGATCGACAGCCACGACGCGGTGGACGTTGCCGACCAGACGCATGACGCGCCGCTCGTCGAGACCGTGAGGCTGCCGCTCCCGCCTGCTGCCGGGAAGCTCGCGGACGCAGGAGAGAGCGCCATCACCTCGCAGCCGCCTTCGTTGGCCGCCTGGGTCACCTCGTGCGTCTCGCCTGCGATCGTCAGGGTGGCGCTTCGCGCGACGCCGGTGTTGGCCGCGATGGTGAGGGTCACCTCCGCGGACGACTCGCCTGCCATCGGCGCGGCGGTGATCCAGTCGGGCAGTCCCGCGACCTCCCAGGGGCAGGAACGGCCTGGGCCCTCGTTGCATTCGGCGTCACCCTCGAGCTCGACGTACCAATGGGTGTCGCCGAAGCCCAACGAAGCGAGATCGGTGAAGTCCACGATGCCGCAACCCTCAGCCCGGAGGAAGGTCGGACCATTGGACGTCGTTCCGCCCGCATAGGCCGCGAATCCATCGGAGGACGCTGGGATCGAGAGCGTCACGACCAGCGTTTCGCTGCCTTGGAGCTCCACGCACACCCGCTCCCCGCTCGCATCGAGCAGGATTCCATCGCCGGTGGGCAGGAAGATCCCGGTCGAACGCACCGGCACCAGCTGAGAGGCCTGCGGCACGCCGCCATCGGGATCGATCCAGATCTCAAGTTCCCCAATCAGCGGGAATCCGCTGTTGGTGGCTCCGAAGCGCACGCAGTTGAACGAGTAGGACGATCCGAGTTCAGCCGCGGTGAACACCTTGGCGTAGGTGTTCGCATTCGTGATGCCCGACGACGCGCAGGCGATCGCATTCGCATCGAGCACGTCGGACGCGCTGCTCGAGACCGGAGTCGTGCCCTCGCTGCAGGAGAACGTGCCGCCGGAGGCGATGACCGATACGACATGCTCGCCGCCTGCGGCATCCGCGGTCGTGGACGATGGTGTCGTCTCGAACGTGCAGCGCCTCGCGGCCGCAGCCTCGACGGCGGTCTCTGCATCGACCAAGCCGTAGCCGGTCTGCAGGTCGTAGCCTGCCGAACCCATGTCGCGGGCGGTCGCCAGGAGGATCTGCTCGACCTCGATCGGCGTGAGGTCGGGATTGATGCTCAGCATGAGACCCGCGACCCCTGCCACATACGGACCGGAGTACGAGGTTCCGTTGCTGGTGTGGTAGTCGCCGGCGGCATAGCCGGCGCTGCCGGTCCGATCGGTCGACTGGACCGCGGCTCCCGGGCCCATGAGCGCCAGGCCTTCGCCGTAGGTCGAGAACGAGGCGCGGTTGCCGAATCGATCGGCGGCTCCGATGGCGATGACGCTCGCAAGCCGCGCGGGATACTCGACGCCCGGACCGCCCGAGTTCCCAGCGCTTCCGAAGTGCACCATGCCGGCCGTGCGAGTCGCGTCGTAGGCGGCCGTCACCGAAGCTGATTCCCCGCCGAGCTTGAAGCTTGAGTTGGTGATGCGGACTCCGTCGAGGTACGCCCAGTTGAGCGCGTTGACGAGCCAGCTGCCGTTGAGAGATACGCCGGCGGAGCATGGCGTAGCGGAGACCATGACCCGAGCCGGCACCACCCGGCACTCCGGGCAGGATCCGACCGTGCCGAGCCCGTTGTCGATCTTCGACGAGACGCAACCGGACACGAAGGTGCCGTGATTGTCGCACTGGCTCCCGGGACCTCCCCCGGCGATGCCGTTGATCGAACCGGTCGTGAAGTCGCGACCCGGCGCGAGGTTCAGGTCCGGATGGTCGAGCTGGACGCCGTCATCCATGACCATCACCTTGATCGCGGGGTCTCCCGTGGTGACCGACCACGCCTCGGGCGTGTTCATGTCGAATCCGACGAGGCCGCCGCTCTGCCCGGTGTTGCGGTGCTCCCACTGGGTGGGGAACCACGGATCGTTCGGAATGAACGTGGTCTTGCGGACGATCGCCACCGCATCCGGCTCGACGAACTCGAATCGATCGTCGCCGCCAAGACGTTCGACCTCGGCGAGGATCTCCTGCCCCGACTTCGAACTGAAGTTCACCAGCGCGAGACGAGGGATGCCGGCGTACTCGTCCACGCGCTCCACCGCGAGCGGCGATGCGGCGAGCATCGCGTCGCGACCGCCCCGATCAACGCCCGGCTTGGTGCGCACGAAGACCCCGCCCGTCGGCCAGACGAGCTCACCCTGCCGATCGAGGTATCCCGGCGTCATGAATTCGGCGTCGGCGACGGCGGCGATCACCTCCGGATCGGCGACTCGATCCGCATCGACGACATGCCATCCCGGCAAGCCTGCCGAGGGAAGGTTGGCGAACGCCGGCGCGGTCGAGCCGGGCGCAAACCTCACCACCAGACGGTTGGCGGGCGTGAGCGGGCCCCGCGCATCCGAGTAGGTCCGTGGCGACAGCAGTGCCTGCAGCATCCGCGGAAACTCGTCGGCACTCTGTTCCTCCGCGGACTTGTCCGGCGTCTCCACCTGCCCGACCGTTGCTGCCGACGGGCCTCCCGCGAGGATCGCGAGGAGGAACACCCCGGTCATCAGCCGCGAGCCCGACCGTCTGCTCGCCAGTGTGGTTCGGGATTGGGTTGCCGGGAACGTGTCAGGGCAGCGAGGGCCAGTCATTCAGGAACCTCTCCGGCTTCAGGCCGACTTCTTCATGTCCGCGCCTGGCTGGCTCGAGAACGAACCTCCCGCGACAGAACAGCGAGAAAGCGGTTCAAGAACCGGGGCCGCGACGCGCGCAGCGATCGACACTTGGTGCCGGCCTCAAGCCAGGCGCGCACCGCATGACCCTTGGAAATGCGAGAACGCGATCTCGAACCGACACCTTTTCTTGACGCTTTCTGCCGACTTCTTGGATTTCTTCCGGCTCCATCGATCACCAAGGCGTCGCCACACGGTGTCACTCGGTGACGTTGCCCGGCAGGCCTCGATTGCGAGTCATTGCCGCCACGAGACTTGCGTTTCCAAGCGTCCGCGAGCGAGACACGCCAGCACCGCCACCGGTCGATTCAGGCCTCTTGGGCCGGTACCGATCCACCTGCAAGTCGAGGAAGGCGATGGCTCGGCGCCGAAGCGACGCCGAACCGAGCGATGTCGACGCGACTTCAGGCAACCCTCGTCGGTGTCCGCATCGCCCCGTACCGCCGCAAAAGCCGCCAACTTCACAGCGGGCCGGCGTCACAGTCGCCGGATCGAGCCGCGCGGCGCGTCTTCAGCTCACAACTCGGTGCGCGCGCTCACGAGGTTGCCGTCGCAGGAGCCCTCGACGCCGACGCTTCGCGCCGCCGCCACGAGCACCGCCGTGCTTGATGACCGCTGTGCCCGCGGTCAACGCCGACTCGCATTCGGCGATCGGCAGCCTCCGTCGCGCGAGGCGGAGATTCTCACATCCGCTCCGGCGACTCGATGCCGAGAAGGCCCAGTCCGTCGTGCAACACCCGGCGGGTGAGGTCGCAGAGCCGCAGCCGGCTCGAGCGCACCGGCTCCTCG
>CAYZSH010000301.1:0-3648 GCA_964481025.1 uncultured Isosphaeraceae bacterium | reverse complement strand
GATGGAGCATGACGCTCGAATCCTTGCCGATCGAATACATCATCACCGGTCGCTGGAAGCTTGCGGCGACCTCCCGGATGATGTCGATGGACTCGGCTTCCAGCGCCTGCAGGTGGGTGAGTTGATCGTGAGCGACGGTCATTGGGGGAAGAGCCTAGCAAGTCCGGCGGCGGCGAAGGCGGGTTCATGAACGGGGCGAGGCGCCCCGGACTGGTAGGATCGGTCACCTCTCCTGCGACCCTGAATGGAACCCCCAGCGATGTCCGAGAATCCCGTCTCCAGCCGTTCCAGCGACAACGTGGTCTGGCATTCCGGCGACGTGACCCGAGCCGACCGCGAGGCCCGACTCGGGCAGCGGGCGGGCACCGTCTGGTTCACCGGGCTCTCCGGGAGTGGCAAGAGCACGGTCGCGGTCGAGGTCGAGCGGCGTCTCGCCGCGCAAGGACGGCTCTGCTACCGCCTCGACGGCGACAACCTTCGCCACGGTCTCAACGGTGATCTCGGGTTCAGCGAGGCGGATCGGACCGAGAACATCCGCCGCACCGGCGAGGTCTGCCGCCTGCTGGTGGACGCGGGCGTCATCGTGCTCGCGAGCTTCGTGAGTCCGTTCCGGGCCGACCGCGATCAGGTTCGGGCCATGCACGCCGCGGCGAACATGCCGTTCCTCGAGGCCTACGTCGACGTCCCGATCGAGGTCGCGGAGTCCCGTGATCCGAAGGGCCTCTATGCCAAGGCCCGCGCTGGCGAGATCAAGGGCTTCACCGGCATCGATCAGCCGTACGAGGCTCCCGAATCCCCCGAGATCGTGGTGAACACCGCCGAACTCACCGTCGAGGACGCCGCGGAGCGTGTGATCGAGCATCTGCGTGGTGCGGGGCTCATCGGGTGAAAGAGTTTCTTCACCACGGAGGGCACTGAGGAGCACGGAGGGCCACGGAGGGAAAGAGCATCGGCTGGGTGAACACGAGGTTGGGCGGGGAGAGTCTTGCGTTCAGTTGGTCGTCCATGATCGAGGATTCGATTCCGAATCTTCGATCCGCGAATGGAACACGCGGCGATCCAACGTGGTCAAGCATGAACCTCATGCCTTCCTCCGTGGCCCTCCGTGCTGCTCCGTGAACTCCGTGGTGAATCTTCAGCCGGATCACCGGAACGGAAACACCAGCGGGATCATGATCGTCGCCGAGGCGATGACGATCACCAGCAGCAGGGTTCCCAGTCTTGGGAAGTCGCTGAATCGATAGCGACCCGGGCCGTAGACCATGAGGTTCGTCTGGTAGCCGAAGGGCGTGAGGAAGTTGCTGCCCGCACCCGCCATGACGCCGAGGATGAACGGCAGCGGGTTGGCGTCGATCGAGGTGGCGGTCGAGATCGCGATCGGGAAGAGCACCACCGCCGCACCGAAGTTCGTCGCGACCTGCGCCACAAGCGCCGTCGCGAGGACGATCGCGGCCAGAAGCAGCCGATCGCCGCCGCCGACCGCGTGGGCGGCATCGACGAGTCCGCGACCGACCGCTTCGCCGAGACCACTGCGGGCGACCGCGGTGCCGACGCCGATCGCGGCACCGATCGTGATGAGCACCGAGAAGTCGATCGACTTGCGGGCCATCGAGGCGTTCACGCACTTCGTGCCGACCATCGCGAGGGCCGCGAGCCAGGTCGCGACGACCGGTGAGAGCAGTCCGCTCGCGAGGCACACGATCATGCCGAGCAGGATCGCGAGCGCGAGCGGCGCCCGCTCGTGTCGCGGGAATCGAGCCTCGTCGACCTGCGTTGCGAGATAGAACGCATTGCCGCGGCCGTGCGAGGTGAGGAAGCCCTGATGCGTTTCGAGCAGGAGCACGTCACCGGGTTCGAGCACGATGTCGCCGATGCGACCGACGACGCGCTCACCGCGGCGATGTACCGCGATGATCGCGGCGTTGTAGATGGTGCGGAACTGACTCTCGCGGACGGTGCGGCCGACGAAACTCGCGGTCGGGGCGACGACCGCTTCGACCATTCGTCGAATCGCGGGTGGTGCATCCACCTTGCTCGCCTGCGCGTCCTCGCTCTCGAGACCGGCGAGCCGACGGAGCTCGCCGACACCGCTGGTCGAGCCGACGAAGCAGAGCGTGTCGTTCGCTTCGAGCACTTCGTCGGGACCGACCGCGCCGAGTCGCCGTCCGTCCCGCTCGATCGCGGCGAGGAAGAGGTCGGGCAGGTGTCGAAGGCCGGCCTGCTCGATGGTGCGGCCGACGAGGGGGCCGTTCGCGACGACCTCGAACCTCGCCTCGTACCGTTCAGGATCCTCGGCGGACTGGACCTGTCCTCGATCCGGCAGCAGCACCGGCGCGAGCACGATCATCGAGAGGAGTCCGAGCACGGCGGCGACCACGCCGGAGACGCCGACCGCGAGGAATCGCCACGAGCCTTCGAGCGTCCACGCGTCGGGAATCACCGTGCCGTCGGCGGTCCAGGCCGCGATCTGGTCTGCGTAGAGACCGTCGACCACGATGTTCGACGCGGTGCCGACGAGCGTGAGCTGTCCGCCGAGGATG
The DNA here is from genome assembly GCA_964481025.1 of uncultured Isosphaeraceae bacterium. Classification (GTDB taxonomy): domain Bacteria; phylum Planctomycetota; class Phycisphaerae; order Phycisphaerales; family SM1A02. The sequence goes on along the minus strand of CAYZSH010000301.1, from coordinate 1,108 downwards.
CCCGCGAAGCTCAGCGGCATGAGCAGCCGGCTCGGCGAGACCTTGAGCCGTCGTGCGAGATCCAGTCCGACGGGCAGGAACATCGCCACCAGCGGCGTCGTGTTCATGAAGCCCGAAAGCGTCATGACCGGAAGGCCGAGACGCCCGATCGCGCCGCGGGCGGTCTGCGGTCGGCCGATGAGGAGCGGGGCGATCCGATCGATGGCCCCCGTCTGGCGAAGTCCCGACGCCACCACGAAGAGCGCCCCGATCATGAGGACCGCGGTGTTCGAGAAACCGAGGAACGCCTCGTCCGCCGGGACCGCGCCGAAGAGCACCAGCAGCACGAGGCAGCCGACCATCGTGACATCGAGCGGCGCCCGGGTCAGGATCACCGTCAAGACGAGCAGCGCGAGAATGGCGCAGACGATCAGCATCGACCCGCATCATCGGCGATTCGGGGCTTCGAATGCGTGGTTTTGCCGGTTCCGATGGTCTCGGAGGCTCAGCCGACGCGGCTGGCAGGCACCGCGACCCGTGAGCGTGGCCGGGCAGCGTCCACGACCTCGACCACCCGGTCGATGACTCGGCGCTGCTCCTCGGGCGTCATGTTGGAACCGCTCGGCAGGCAGATTCCGCGCTCGAAGAGGTCGTCCGAGACCGAGCGATCCGGCTCGTGCGACCAGTATTCGCACCCGGCGAAGACCGGCTGCAGGTGCATCGGCTTCCAGACCGGCCGGGCCTCGATGCGGACGTCGGCGAGCCGCTGGACGAGTTCCGACGCGGTCACGCCGGTGGCGGCGGGGTCGAGCGTCGCCGCTGAGAGCCACCGGGTCGAGTGGAAACCCTCGGGTTCGGGCATCCAGCCGAAGCCGTCGAGGTGGCCGAGTCCAAGCAGGTACCGATCGAAGACCGATCGACGCTGGGCGACCCGATCGTCGAGCACCTCCAACTGACCGCGGCCGATGCCCGCGAGGATGTTGCTCATCCGGTAGTTGAAGCCGATCTCGGAGTGCTGGTAGTGGGGAGCTGGATCGCGGGCCTGGGTGGCGAGGAATCGGGCGCGGGCGATCAACTCGGGATCGTCGCCGACCAGCATGCCGCCGCCCGAGGTCGTGATGATCTTGTT
>CAYZSH010000300.1:0-3664 GCA_964481025.1 uncultured Isosphaeraceae bacterium | reverse complement strand
CGTTCCCGGAGAAGTGAGAGATGAAGACTCGATTCGTTCTGCCCGCGGCTTCCGCCGCGGCGCTGATTCTGGCCTCCGCCGCGCAGGCGGGCTCGGTCGCGACCTTCGCGTTCGAGACCTACGGCATGACCTCGGGCGGCACGCAGGTGAGCCTGGGCTCCGGCGATTACGGCGTCATCGATCTCTACGCGGACTTCTCATCGGGTGGCAGCGCCACCTCGCGGCTGCTCAGCCTGATCGACATGAACATCTCGCTGACTTCCGGCTCGTTCGTGCACAACGACGCGGCCGCGACGAACCACTGGTCGGCGACCTACTCGGCCGCCGGTCTCGGCGGCACGGCGGCGATCGACAGCTTCGTGACGATGGGGGCCGCGGTGAGCGGTGACCCGTTCGTGGCGACGCTCGACCCGAACTTCGACGGCTCGATCGGTGGCAGCGTCTCGACGGATGCGGGTTGGTACAACGGCGATCCGACCAATGGTCAGGGCGTGGTCGATGGAAGCATGCGGGTCTTCATCGGTCGCTTCGTGATCGCCAACGCGGACGTCGATGGCAACACGTTCAGCGTGTCTGGTGTGATGTCGTACCGGCCGGACTCGACGTCGGGCGCGCCGTCCTTCGCGAGTTCGAGCGATTCGGTCACGCTCGCATCGATCCCGGTGGTCCCCGGACCGATGGGGCTCGCCACGCTGGCGGCGGCGACGCTGATTCGCCGTCGTCGTCGCTGATCCCCTTCCGGCCTCAGGAGACTTGAAGAGATGAATCGAATCACCACCATCACCGCGACCGTGGTCGGAATTCTCGCGGCGGGGGCCGCTGCGGGCGGCGGCGGCGTCGTCAAGGGCGGCTCGCCCAATCCGGCGTATTCGAACTTCTACGCCTGGTACAAGGCCGACAACGGCGTGAACGGCAGTGCCGGGCTCGCCACCGACGGCGCCTCGGTCACGCGATGGAACGATTCGACCATCCATGGCCGGGATCTCGTTCGATACAACACCGATACCAACCGTCAGCCGGTCATGGACCACGATGGTGGCAACGGCGCCGCGTCGGTCGAGTTCAACGGCGATGACTTCATCTGGGCGAACCAGACCACCGAGTTCGGTCAGATCTCGACCGGTCGCACGATCTTCGCGGTCACCCGGGTGGACGTAGCCAACGGCGGCTACGTTTTCGATTCCTGCACCGGTGCAGGCCGCAACGCGCTCTTCGCAGGGCAGAGTGCTAACCCGGGCGAGTGGATCGTCTACACTGGCACGGCCACCATCGCGTGCGGCGCGGTTGACACCGATCAACTTCAGCTCGTCACGATGACGCTCGAGAATGGTGCCCAGACCATCCGCATCAATGGCCGCACCGTCGCCACCGACACCGCCTCGCTTCAGAACCTGCCCGGACTGCTGCTCGGTTCCCGCTATTCGACCTCCAACGGTCTCAACGGCGGCATCAGCGAGTTCATGGTCTACGACGCGGCGCTGTCCGACGCCGACCGCGCCTCGATCGAGTCGTATCTCGACACCAAGTACGACCTGCAGGATCCGTGCCCGGCCGATCTCGACGGGAACGGCAACGTCGGTCCGTCCGACATCGGTCTCCTGATCGCGGCGTGGGGCACCAGCGACATCGCGGCCGACATCGACGACAACGGCACGGTCGATGGGTTCGATCTCGCGTACATCCTCGGCGGCTGGGGCGCCTGCCCCTGATCCGATTCACTCGCAGGATCTTCGATCGCCGCGTCCCCTGAGCGGCCTCATCCCCGTTCACCAGAGAGGTTCCACCAGATGCGTCACGTTCTTCCGTTCTTCGCAGTCACCGCGGCGATCGCCGGCTCGGCCATGGCTCAGGTGACGTCCGATGGCGTCCCGAACTCCGAGTATCCCGGCTTCTACGCGTGGTACAAGGCCGACAACGGCGTCATGAGCGGCAAGGCGCCCGCGAAGGATGGTTCGGCGGTCACCATGTGGATGGACTCGACCGTCAACGGTCGCAACCTCGTCCGCACCAGCCCCGATCCGAACCGCCGTCCGGTCTTCGCCACCGACTTCGCCGGAAGCGGCATGCCGAGCCTCGAGTTCAACGGTGACGACTTCATCTGGGCCAACCAGACCACCGAGTTCGGTGAGATCACCACCGGCCGCACGATCTTCGTGGTGACGCGAGTGGACATCGCTGACGGCGGATACGCGTTCGACTCGTGCACGAGCGCGGGCCGCAACGCCCTGTTCGCAGGACAGTTCGCGAATCCGGGCGAGTGGATCGTCTACACCGGCACCGGCACGATCGAATGCGGCGAAGTCAACGTCGAGCCCCTCCAATTCGTCACGATGACCCTCGCCAATGGTGCTCAGTCGGTCGTCATCAATGGTGGCGAACCGATCACCGGCGACCTCGAACTTCAGAACCTGCCCGGATTCCTGCTCGGATCCCGGTACACGACCTCCAACGGCCTCACCGGTGGCATTCACGAGGTGCTCGTCTACGACGAGGAACTCTCGGCCGCCGACATCTCGGCGATCGACGCGTACCTCGCCGACAAGTACGGCGGTGGTGGCGGCAACGCCTGCTTCGGCGACCTCAACGACGACGGCAACGTCAACGGCGCCGACTTCGGTGTCATGCTCGCCGAGTGGGGCGCGTGCGCCGGCTGCGGTGGTGACCTCAACATGGACGGTGAAGTGAGCGGTGCGGACGTCGGTCTCCTGCTCTCGGTGTGGGGCGAGTGCCCGGGTGATCCGTGCGACGGCGTCGACTGTGACGACATGGATCCCTGCACGATCGACTACTGCGATCCGGTGACCGGCGAGTGCGTCCACGAACCGATCGACGGTTGCGGTGGTGGTCTCTGCGGCGATCCGCTCGCGGGCAACTGCAACGAGGCCAACGGCACGCCGGCCTGCTCGGACGCGGCCTGCTGCGAGGCGGTCTGCGGCGTCGACTCGTTCTGCTGCGACGTCGAATGGGACGCCGCCTGCGTGACCATCGCCGCCGGCCAGGGCGACTGCTGAGTCGTCGACGATCGGATCCCGAGAAACTCTTCGCCGCCCGCGACCGTTCGGTCGCGGGCGGCGTCGTTGCGCATCTGGGGCGTTGTTCTCATGGTGCCGGCGGTCCCTCGCGACGAGGATCCCGCACTCGGATCGCATGGGGCGGTCCGAGTCGTCAGGACCGTGTTGATCACGGTCGGGAATCCTTGATCGGAGGAAATACCGATGATGAAACGAACGGCGATGACCGCCGCGGCGGTTGCAATGGTGCTGTTCGGGGAGACGACGGTTCTGGCGGAGGACGGCGTCCTCGTGCCCGGGGATCAGATCACGCTCTCGACGAATCTCGGCGGCAACGCCATCAAGAGCAAGTTGATCCGGACCGTCTATCCGGAGGGTGATGGTTTTGCACATGTGCTGCTGTGCGTCTACTCCGACGCGGTCGGACCGGATGTCTGGACGTACGACGGCACGACCTTCGCGGCGCAGGATGTCTTCGCCACCCGCTCGACGGACGAGGGGCTGACCTGGTCGACGCCGGTGAACATCTCCAACACCGCGCTTCTCTCCTCGATGGATGCCGATCACGACGGCCTCCCCGAGACGCCGCCGATTCCGTATCACGGCGACTCGGAGAAGCCGAACATCTTCAACAACGGTTCCACGATCGTGGT
>CAYZSH010000299.1:1717-3670 GCA_964481025.1 uncultured Isosphaeraceae bacterium | reverse complement strand
ATCTCCTGCTCTCACCGCCCGCCTAGTTGCGATGCCGCAGACCGTCGATCGTCACCGCGGCCACGATGATGCCGCCGATGATGATGTCCTGCACCGAGTTGTCGATGCCGGCGAGGTTGCAGCCGGCGTCGAGCGAACTCAGCATGAACGCGCCGATCATCGTGCCGAGAATCCCACCCTCGCCGCCCGAGAGACTCGCCCCGCCGATGACGACCGCCGCGATGATCGAGAGTTCCAGACCGACCGCGGTGGTCGGGTCGCCGACGCCGAGTCGTCCGAGCGTGATCGCGCCCGCGAGCCCGGCCCCGAGTCCGCACAGGGCGTAGACGAGGATCTTGGTTCGAGCGACCGGAACGCCGCAGAGCCTCGCGGTCGGCTCGCTGGAACCGATCGCGACCACCTGCACGCCGAACGCCGTCCGACGCAGCACGAACCCCGCGACGATCGCGGTCAGCAGCAACGCCCACACCGCCGGCGCCACGAGCAGCCAGGCGAGATCAGGGGTCTTGTCCACGAAGCCCTCGAGCCAGCCGAGCGACTCCGCGGGCGGGGCGATCCGTTGATTGTCGGCGAGCAGCTTCGCGAGGCCGCGGGCGATGCCGAGCATGCCGAGGGTCACGATGAAGGGCGGTATCCGCAATCCGGTGACGAGACCACCGTTCACGATCCCGCACCCCACGCCGGTTCCGGCCGCCACGAGCACCGCGACCGTCGGTGAGGTCCCCGCGTCGAGCGCCATCGCCCCTGCGACTCCGGCCAGTGCGATCACCGATCCGATCGACAGATCGATGCCGCCCGAGACGATCACGAAGCACATGCCGATCGCGCCGATGCCGACCACCACGGTCTGGATCGCGATCGTCCGACCGTTGCGGATGGACAGGAACGCCTCGGGTTCCATCACGGTGAAGACACCGACCACGATGAGCAGACCGATGAACGGCGCCGCCAGTCGCGCCAGACGCTTCGCCCAGTGCTCGCGATCGTGGCCCGTGTCACCCGCCGTCATGCCGGTCGTCGCCGCGTCGCTCATGCCACCTCCTGAACGTCATCAACCTCGGTCCCGAGCACCGCTTCGGCCAGCAGCGACGACTCGCTGCACTCGGCCGCCGGTCGCGCCGGCCCCAGCATGCCACGATGCATGACCGCGATCCGATCACAGAGCCCGATCAACTCGGGCAGATGACCACTCGCGACCACGATGGCCCGACCCTCGCGGGCAAGGTCGTCGAGCAGTCGATAGACCTCGACCTTGCTGCCGATGTCGATGCCGCGGGTCGGCTCGTCGAAGAGCAGCACCGACGCGTCCTGATGCAGCAGTCGCGCGATCGCCACCTTCTGCTGGTTGCCGCCGGAGAGCGTGCCGATCACGCGGTCGGGCGCCCCGGATCGAACCGACAGCCGGGCGACCCAGCGTTCCGTCTCGGCGGCGACCCGCCGACGCGAGACGATGCCGCCCGGCGCCACCGGACCGAGTCGCGAGAGCAGAAGGTTCTCCGCGACCGTCATGCGAAGGGCGAGCCCTTCGCCCTTGCGGTCCTCGCTGAGAAACCCGAGACCGCGGGACATGCGGTCGCGGATGCCTGAACGTCGTCCGATCTCGACGCCATCCAACCTGATCGACCCGGCCGTCACCGCATCGAGCCCGGCGATCGCCCGCAGCAACTCGCTCCGACCGGCGCCGACGAGTCCGGCGAGACCGACGATCTCACCCCGGCGGACCTCGAGGTTCGCGTGCTTCGGCAGCGATCGCCCCGCGATGCCGTCCACCCGCAGGGCGATCTCGCCGAACGACTCACGCCGGGGCGGAAACACCGCGTCGAGCGAGCGACCGATCATCCGCTCGACGAGCCCCGCCTCGTCGATCTCGCTCATCGCGCCCGTTCCGACCGTGCGTCCGTCGCGCAACACCGTCCAACGATCCGCGACCCGGCGGATCTCCTCGAGGAAGTG
>CAYZSH010000299.1:0-1617 GCA_964481025.1 uncultured Isosphaeraceae bacterium | reverse complement strand
GTCCCGAGCGCGATGTTCTCGGCGACCGTCAGATGCGGCGCGAGCGCGAGTTCCTGATGCACCATCGCGACACCACCCCGTCGGGCATCGACCGGTCCGGACGGCCGCCACGGACGACCATCGACCTGCATGTCGCCGGCGTCAGCGCGTTCGACGCCGCTCAGCACCTTCATGAGGGTGCTCTTGCCCGCACCGTTCTCGCCGACGAGCGCATGCACCTCGCCGGGACCGACCGAGAGATCGACGCCGTCGAGTGCGACGACGCCGCCGAAGTGCTTGCGCACTCCGCGCATCACCAGTCGCGGCGTCGTGTCGGCCCGGGCGGGTTCGCTCACGGCAGGTACTTGTCAAGCGGCGGATCGAGCAGACGCTGCGACTCGGGCGAGTCCATGTTCTCGGTGGTGATGACCCCGCAGCCGGTGTCGATCCGCTTCGAGACGTCCTTTCCCGCCCACGCGTCGACGAGGGCGTTCACGCCCTTCTCGCCCATCGCGAAAGGATCCTGCACGACGAGCGCGTCGACTTTGCCTTCACGCAGTCCGGTGACCAGCGACTCGCTCGCGTCGAAGCCGACGAGCACCGTGCCGTTCTTGCGACCCGCCTCATCGAGCGTCCGCATGAACGCGACGGTCACCGGCTCGCACGGTGCGAACGCCCCGTCGAACGCCTGGAAACGGTCGAGCAGGTTCTCGGCCGACTTCACGCAGCCTTCGAGCGTGGCGCCGCCATACAGGTTGTCGGTGAGGATCTCGATCTCGGGAAACTCGGTGCGAATGGTGTCGAGGAAGCCTTCCTCGCGGTTGGTGGTGCTGGCCGAGCCTTCGACGTAGCGGAGCACCACGACCTTGCCACCCTTGGGCATGAGCCGCCCCATCTCGCGGGCCGCGAGCACCCCGCCCTGCCGGTTGTCGGTCGCGGCGAAGGTGACGCCGCCGTCCCAGTCGACGCCCGAGTCGATGATCGCCACCTTGATGTTCTCGTCGGCCGCTTCCTGCAGCGGACGCACCAGTGCGGTGTCGTCGAGCGGCGCGATGACGATGCCGTCCACGCCGCGGGTCGTGAACTGCTCGACGACCTTGATCTGCTCGGCCCGGTCGTCCTCGACCGCTGGGCCCTTCCAGATGATCTCGAGATCGTGGTCCTGTCCGGCCTTCACCGCCCCGGCGTGCACGGCCTTCCAGAACTCGTGGCTGGTGCCCTTCGGAATGACCGCGACCACCTTGCGGGTCGCCCCGCCCTCCGCCGCGACCGGCGGCGCATCACCCGAACCACCCTCGCCGCACCCGACGAGACCGACCGACAGGGCGGTCGCGGCGACCAGAAACGAGAGGACCGTGGAGCGCGCACCGTGTGCGGGGATGGACATGCTGATCTCCGGCGAAGAATCGAGAGCGAAACGCGGCCCGAGCGACCACGTCATCGAACCGTCCGAGAGTACTCTGGCCCCGCGATCATTCGCAACGAACGGTTGTCACCGGCTCCATTCCCAATCCCCACGCCGTGGCCCTCCGTGGCCCTCCGTGGTGAACACCTCCTTCGAGGAATCGCGATGCCTCAGATCCTCGTCACCGGCGCCAACGGCTGCATCGGCGCCTGGGTCGTCAAGCACCTGCTCGA
>CAYZSH010000298.1:0-3727 GCA_964481025.1 uncultured Isosphaeraceae bacterium | reverse complement strand
ACCTCGCACGCGAGCGCATCCTGACTGATCACGATCTCGACATCGCTTGCGGTGCCGCTTGCGACCGTGATGGTCGCTTGTCGGGCGACCGTGCTCGCATTGGCATCGACCGAGAAGGTGAAGGATCCATCCCCAGTGCCACTCGAGGCGCTGAGCGTCACCCACTCCGCATCGTCGCTCGCCGACCAGGCACACAGCGGCCCCGTCACATCCACGTTCACCGATACCGGCGATGAGGACCCATCGGACCCGAAGCTCGTCGACGCGGCAGTCGCGGCCAGCGAGTCGCAAGCCGGCGCCGCGTAGGTGACAGCGATCGTATCGGTCCCCTGCTGTGGAGAACCCGTCGACCCGCCGACATAGTCCGCGAACGTCACCGACGCGGTGAAGTTGAGGGTGTCGGGGGTCAGGCTGGCCGTCGTCACGAATCGGCCGATGAAGACTCGTCCGTTGGCGCTTGCCTCCCCCTGCGCATTGGGTGGATTCGAGTTGTACCAGCCGGAATTCGCGGGGGGCACTGGTGCATTGGGCGGCGAGAAGTTCGGGTCGAGCGCCGTGGTGTTACCGCTGCCGGGACTTCCGCCGATGATCACGAACGAGTCGACGGCCGGATCGAGTCCAGGGAGCGTGAGGGTCGATCCCGGCGACCAACTCCCGGGCAGGGACTGCAGCGTGTTGAGATCGCTGTGATGGAACGCCGTCGAACCGGCGTTCGAGATCGACGAGTTGTAGGCATTGACGACGACCACCGACGACTGCGCGAACTCCGCGTAGACGTCGATCACCGAGTACTCGACGCCCCCCGAAGAGACGACCGAGGTCTCTGCGGCGAAGCCGGTGAAGTCGGCGGCTGGTGCCAGCATCGTCGGAGCCGCAACGGCGCCGACGATCGCGGCCAGTCGAGATGCCGACGCGCCGCGCCACTTTGATCGCCCGTTCGTGTTCAAAGACAGACCCATGAAGTCCTCCACCAGTGGGGTGCCCGCCCGGTCGAATTGGCGCGGAAGTTCGAATTAGGACATCTTCTGAGGCGAAAGCGAGAGGCGACCCGCAAGTATCCGCCCCAAAGCGCCAAGCCATATGAAAATGATCGATTGTCAGCCACTTCCAGTCCCCTCCCCATCCAACTCCCGCCCCGAGCGGGTGAGATCGGCCCGTCCCCGCCGCGGCCCAAGTGGCTCCTGAACACCGACCCTTCGTCGTCCTTCACGCTAACACCCGCCCCAGAGCAGCAGCAGGATCCCGATATCCGAGCCGTTGACGATGTCGTCGCCGTCGAGATCCGCATCGCTGGGGCCAGGCCCCCAGTCGATGAGGAGGATGCCCAAGTCTTCGCCGTTGACGACGCCGTCGCGGTTGAGATCCGCCGGACACTCGCAGTCGTCGATTTCACCGTCGCCATCGCCGTCCGCCGCCGTGCCGAGGATGAACTCCCAGGCGTCGATCTCGCCGTTCTCGTCGCAGTCCTCGCAGGCCGCCGAGATGGTCACATCCTTGACCACGGTGGTATCGCCGGCGATCGGCGACGCGCCGCTGCCGCAGATCACGACCTCGTCGAGCAGCAGGTTGTCATAGCCCTCGCGCACCCAGCCTGCATCCCCCTGCGTCGCGGCCACATTGGCCTCGAGCAGGACGATCGTCAACGTCATCGGGCTCGCGTCCGCGTACCAGCCGATGCCGCCGCCCACATCGCCGGCCGAGTTGCCTGACAACGTGCTCGAAGAGACCGTCGGCGATCCGCCGACGGCGTGGATGCCACCGCCTCGAAGCGTGGCGACGTTCGCTGAGAGCAGCGTGCCCGAGACCGAACCGCTCGACTCGAGGAAGTGCACGCCACCGCCATCGGCGTCCGCGCTGTTCGCGGAGATCACGCAGTCGACCAGCGAGGCCGAACCGCGGTTGCAGAAGACGCCGCCGCCGCAGCCAGCGGTGTTGCCCGTGATCACGCACGACTCGATTCGAGCATCGCTCTCGTCGAGGTAGACGCCACCGCCTCCGAAGAGACCGGTCTGACCGGAGACTGCCGTGCCGCCGTCGCCGCCGGTGATCGTGAAGCCGCGGAGCGTCGCGAAGCCATCACCAGGCGCGAGACCGATGGTCACCACGGTAGGCACTCGGCTGCTCGCATCGCCCTCGACCAGTTCGCCATCGATGACGGTCGCGGCAGCCGACCCCGCCGCCTCGACGACGATCGCCTTGGTTCCAAGGTCGATGGACTCGCGATAGACGCCTTCCGCGACCTCGACGATCCAGCCGTCCTGTGCCGCATCGATCGCGGCCTGGATGGTGAGGAAGTCCTTCGGCACCGAGATCACCACGCTCGATTCGCAGGAGTCGGGAATGCCATTGCCGTTGTAGTCGGTCTCGGTCCCGCCGGTGATGTCGCAGGAATCCGGAATGCCGTTCGCATTGCAATCGGCCGCTCCCGCGGCGATCGCCTCGATGTCGCTCGTGCCATCCGAGTCGCAGTCGGCCGCCGCGGCCTGCGTGACGGTGTGCTCGTATCCACCGATCGTCAAGGTCGCGGTGCGGATGGCCGCCGCAGTGTTCTCCGCTGCGGTGAACTGGATCGCGCCGGAGTCGCCTGTGCCCGTCTCACCCTGCGTGATCGTGAGCCACGTGACGCTCGGATCGATCGCGACCGTCCACGAGCAACTCGGTCCGTTGGTCGACACCTCGAACGATCCCGTGTCGCCAGCGGCATCGACTTCCGAGGATGTCGAAGAGATGCCAGTCACCGCACAAGCTGCGGCCGCCTGCGTGATGGTGTGATCGAATCCGCCGACCGAGATCGTCGCGGTCCGCTCGACCGCCGCATCGTTCTGCGTGACCGAGTACGACACCGTGCCGCTCTTGCCTTGACCACTCTCGCCCGACGTGATCGTTACCCACTGGCCACCGGTGGTGACCGTGGCTGACCAGTCGCAGTTGGAGCCGTTGGTCGTGACATTGAAGGAGCCCGATCCGCCCGCGGCGTCGATCGAGGCGGTGGTCGGCGTCACGTCTGCCACGACACACGGCTCGCCATCCTGCGTGATCACATGGTCGAACCCGCCGACCGAGATCGTGGCGGTCCGCTCGAGGGTGGTCGGATTCGCATCGACGGAGTACTCGACAGTGCCCGCCTCACCCTGCCCCGACGCACCCTGGGTGATGGTGACCCAAGTGATGGAGGGATCAATCGTGACCGCCCAGACACAGCTTGAGCCGTTGGTCGAGACCGTGAACGATCCCGTGTCGCCGGCATCTCCGATCGACGCGGTGGCCGCTGAGATGCCGGTCACCGCGCAGGACGGATCGGAGATGACCGAGACGCTCGCCGAGTCGACGCTGCTGAGGGCCGGTGAACTGGTGAATCGGAGTACGTAGCTTTCGCCGACCGTGCCAGCGAGCGTCAGATCCGTGAACGTCGCCACGCCACTCGACGCCGTCACCGTCTTCGTGCCGCCAAGCGTTCCGCCAGCCCCGGACGCAATCGCAACAGACACCTGCGTCGTGCTGTCACCGGTCACCACATTGCCCTGCGTGTCGCGGATCTGAATCACCGGCTGCGTGCCGAGCTCGTCGCCGCTCACGCCACCCGCAGGCTGCGTCGCGATCGCCAACGTCGTCGCGGCGCCAGGCGTGCCCGTCGCCGTGAACGTCAACGGAGAGCCGCTCAGGCTGCCGCTTGTCGCCGTCAACGTGTTCGTGCCCGCCGCCGTGCCCAGCGTCCAGCTCGTCACCG
>CAYZSH010000297.1:2552-3728 GCA_964481025.1 uncultured Isosphaeraceae bacterium | reverse complement strand
GCGGTGTAGATCGGCCAGTCGCGACCTTCACTCCGGATTTCCGTGGTGCTCACCGCGATCATCGGCTCGACCGCGACGAGCATGCCGGGCTTGAAGTTCCGGAACGCATCGGGCCATTCGCCCGGATAGCTCGGGACGACGTTCGAGATGAACGGCGGGCCGTGCAGGGTGCGACCGTAGCCGTGACCGCCGAGACCGCGAACCAGGCCGAAGCCGCAGGTCTTCTCGACGTGATCCTGCACCGCCCGCGCCCAGTCGATGAGCGGACGGCCCGGCTGCATCGCCTCGACGCCGAGACGAAGCGACTCGCGACCCGCCTCGACGAGGTTCATCGAGACCTGATCCGTCGCCTCGACGACGTAGGTCCACGCCGCGTCGCCGATCCAGCCCTTGTGCCGGACGCCGATGTCGATCGACACCAGATCACCGGGCGCGATCGGCTTCGTGGTCATGTCGTGCGTGCCGTGGACGATGCATTCGTTCACGGAGAGGCACGCATGGCTCGGGAAGGGCGGGTGTCCGCGGACGCGGTAGTGCTTGAAGGCGCTCTCGGAGTCGAGGTTCCGAAGCGTGGTGCCGACGAAGGCGTCGATCTCGGCGAGGGTCTGGCCCGCGCGGAGGAACTCGACGAGACGGCGATGCACCTCGACGACGCGTTCAGCGGCGGCGGTGGCTCCGGCGATGTCCTGGGCGTCGGTCAGCATGGGACGCGGATGGTAGTCGAGACGAAGAACGCGGCACGGCGAGAGGCTCGCCGTGCCGCGTTCGCGTTCAATCGTCGATCGGGTCCGCTCAGGCGGCCTCGGTCGCGCAACCACCGGTCCAGCAGGGACCGCAGTTGTTCACGGTCGAGTTGCCGGTGGTGGTGCCGGGGACGTTGGCGTAACCGGTGTAGCCGGTGAAGCCGGTCGAGCCGGTGAAGCCCGGGGTCGAGCAGTTGACGCCGTTGAACCCGTTGTAGCCGGTGAACGGGGTGTTCCAGCCGTTGTAGCCGTAGAAGCTGGGGGTGTAGCCGGTGTAGCCCGGGGTCCAGCCGTTGACGGTGTTGAAGCCGTTGTAGCCGGAGAAGCCGGGGGTGTAGCCGGTGAAGCCACCGTTCCAGCCCCAGTTGTTGCCGGTGAAGCCGGTGTAGCCCGGGGTCCAGCCGTTGACGGTGTTGAAGCCGTTGTAGCCGGA
>CAYZSH010000297.1:0-2452 GCA_964481025.1 uncultured Isosphaeraceae bacterium | reverse complement strand
GAAGCCGGGGGTGTAGCCGGTGAAGCCACCGTTCCAGCCCCAGTTGGTGCCGGTGTAGCCGGTGTAGTTCGGGGTGTAGCCGTAGACCGGGGCGTTCCAGCCGGTGTAGCCCGTGAAGCCGGGGGTGCAGCCGACGAAACCGTTGTAGCCGTTGCCGCCGTTCCAGCCGTTGAAGCCGGTCGGGGTCGAGCAGAAGTCGGCGGGGCAGGGACCGGTGCAGGTCGAGCTGTCGCCGCAGCAGTTGTAGGGGCCGTATCCGGGGGTGTTGAAGCCGTACTGCATGAAAGGGTGTCTCCCAGTCGTGAAGAGCCCGGGGGAGACTGGTCGCCCGTCGAATCCTCGACGGGGTCATGGCGACCGTTGTCTGCCCCACGGGTGGATGAACAGTCACCTGCACGTTGCAGGTGCCCATGCATCGACCTTGCCGGAGGCCGACTTTGGCTCGCCGATATCGGTTTCCTTGATTTTCCGGACGCGTCAGACCAGACCGGAACCGTCGATCAGCTCCAACCCGTGTCGTGCCAAAGACCTTCGAGCATCACGCCCACCGGACCGGGGCCGGCGGTCTCCAGCGCCAGCGACCGCTCGTCGCGGGCGTCGAGCAGTTGGAGGTCCGCCCGCTTGCCCGGTTCGATCGATCCGACCTCGTCCTGGAGGTCGAGCAGGCACGCCGCGTTCCAGGTCGCGGCGGTGATCGCCTCGGCGGGGCGGAGGCCGCCCTTGCGGCAGGCGAGCGCGATGGCGAGGGGCATCGATCCCGAGGGGGCCGAGCCCGGGTTGTCATTGCTGGCAACGACTACTGCGGCGCCGAGATCCACGAGTTCCCGTCCGTTCGCGTACCGATCGTCGAGCGTGAAGCCGCTGATCGGAAGCAGCACCGCGATGGTGCGACTGGCCGCGATCGCCTGCAGATCGGCGGGCGTCGTGGCCTCGAGGTGATCGACGCTGCGGGCACCCATCTCGATCGCGAGTCGCGTCATGCCGAGGCTGTTGAACTGATCGGTGTGCACGCGCATCGGGCAGCCGAGCGCCTGCGCCGCCTCGAAGAGACGACGGCAATCTTCGAGCGTCCACGCCCCGGTCTCGCAGTACGCATCGCAGGCGATGCCGGGGAACGCCGCGGCGGCGGCGGGGAGCGCCTCGTCGATGATGCGATGCACCGCGTGCTTCGGATCCGCGGCGTCGGCGTCGAGCGCGTGGCCGCCGAGGAACGTCGGTCGCACGATCTGCGGCGTGCGTCGCGAGGCGAGTTGGATCGCCCGCAGCATCTTCAGTTCCGACTCGGGGTCGAGTCCGTAGCCGGACTTCACCTCGACGGTGCCGGTGCCGAGCCGCGCGAGTCGCTCGAGGCGGGCGACGAGGGCGTCCGCGAGTTCGGTCTCGTCGGCGGCCCGCACCGCCCGGACCGTGGCCATGATGCCGCCGCCCGCGGCGAGGATGTCGAGGTACGACGCACCCGCGAGTCGGGCCTCGAACTCGTCGCTGCGATCGCCGACGAAGCACGCATGGGTGTGGGCGTCCACGAAGGCGGGCATCAGCACCCGGCCGTCCGCGTGGATCACGCGACAGTCCGCGGGGAGATCCCGGACCGATCCGTCGCCGATCGCCTCGATCCGACCGTGCCGACACAGCACCCAGCCTCGCTCGATGACGCCGAGATTGCGCAGGGCGGGTCCCCGTCGCGGGGTCCGGTCGTCCGCCGAACCGCGGAGAGTGAGGATCCGGGCCCCGGTGATCGCGATGGGAGGGGTCTCGCTCATGCCGCGAACGCTAGCAGCCTCCGCGGTTCGGACGCGCGGGCGGGCTCCGCTACACTCTCCGCTCGACGAAATCGGGGAGACCTCCCCACGCGTCCCAGGGATTCTTCATGACCACGCTTTCAGATCAGCACTCCTCGAGCCTCGTGTCCATCACCCGTCAGGGCGGCACCCTGCTCGTCAAGCCCGTCGGACCGAGCATCGGCCAGCGGGAGGCGCCGATCATCCAGGAGGAGGTCAAGCCGTACCTGGACGCGATGGGCAAGGATCTGAAGTACCTCGTTCTGGACATGAGCACCACGACGTTCATGTCGTCGATGGGCCTCGGCATGTGCATCGCCTTCCGCAACACCGCCGCGGCGGCGAAGGCGGACTCGATCCTCTTCGGACTGAGCAAGGAACTTCTCGGCCTCCTGTCGATGATGAAGATCGAGAAGCTCTACAAGATCGCGAAGGACCAGGCGCATCTGGACAAGCTGCTGAAGTGATCTTGATCGCTGCGAGGCACCCGCAACGCCTTCGGCGAGAGCAGGGGATCAGGAGAGCAGGAGATTGTGGTGGTCGCGTCACCGTGACCCGGGAGAAGCCCCCTCAGTCGCCTTCGGCGACAGCTCCCCCGAAGACGGGGGAGCGGAATTGTGGGGGCGATGCGGCGAGACGATTCCCCTCCCCCGCGTGCGGGGGAGGTGCCCGCA
>CAYZSH010000296.1:0-3734 GCA_964481025.1 uncultured Isosphaeraceae bacterium | reverse complement strand
GCCGGTGTTCGGCAGGACGCTGCGGACCTGATCGAAGTCGGGCATGTCCTGCACGATGAACGCGAAGGTGCGCTCGTCGATGTAGTTCGCGAAGGCGATCTCTGCCCGGGCCTCGGGGGCGACGGCGGTCGCGGCGGCGAGGACGGCGGCGGCCCGGAGGCCGCCAGAGAGGACGGTGCTGGTGAGGTTGGCGGTGGTTCGGGGGGACATGGGAGGGTCTTCCTCGTTGGAATGAGTGGACGGCCCCCCGGTCGCCTCGGTTCTGATTCGCCGACCCACGCGGGCCGGACATCCCCTTCCGAGGCGGGGGTGGCCTTCTCACACCGACCGAGCAGAAAATCCCGTCGCCCCCCCGATGGCACGACGCCGGCCGACCCGAAGGTCGACCGGCGTCGCTGGAGGGGAGTCCGGATCCCGGAAGGGCGTCGGACGGCGTGCGAGGAATCCAACCTCAGGGGCAGGCGCCGAAGGCACCGAGCATCAGGCCCAGATCGCTGCTGTCCACGGTGCCGTCGCGGTTGATGTCCGCGAGCGAACGGCCCTGACCCCACGACCCGAACAGGATGCCCATGTCGGCGCCGTCGACCTTCCCGTCGGCGTCGAGGTCGCACCGGCAGTCGGCCTGCTGGTCCGCGGCTTCGGCGTCCTGCTTCAGCTCGTCCTCGGTGCTGAAGGTGTCGGGGTCGTTCCACGGCGTGGCGCTGGTGCTGCTGGTGGTCATGGCGATCCGACCCTTGGTGGCCGCGCCGTCCAGCGGATGCGCGGGATCCTCCTCGAGGCGGTCACCCAGCCGGTAGGCGTGGGCGATCTTCTTCTCGTCGACGACGAGCAGTGAGTCGCCGTCGAGGCTCACGTCGATGATCGGGAACGTCGGAGTGCCGTCGAGCTGAGTCGGCGTGAAGCCGCCGCCGCGCTTGAAGAAGGAGAGCTGTCGCTGGTTGAGGAGCATCGCGTGGTCGCTCGACACGATGAAACGGGTGTCGCCTTCGAGTTCGGTCGCCGGGAAGGAGGAGAACTCCACCGTCCGAGCGCCATCGAGCTGGAACACGGTCGCGACCAGACCCTCGCGAGCCAGAAGCACGTGCGCCGCCGGAGCGCCGTTGGGCGTCGCTTCACGGCCCAGCGGATCGGCCATCGAGATCGCGCTCACCGAGCCGGGCAGGTCGATGACTTCGGTGTCGCCGTCGGCGCCGATCATCGCCAGCTGCTTGTCCACGCCGGCGTGCACGGTGCCGAACCGGTCCACCGCCACGTCCGCGATCGGTCCCTGAGGCAGTTCGCCGATCGGCGTGAGCTTCGCGGTCAGGCGCTCGTAGTGATAGAGCCCGTTCTCGATCTCGGCGATGAACGCGGCGTCACCCGGAAGCGGGATGATGCCTTGGACCGGCGCCTGAAGATCTAGGGTGGGCGGACGCCAGCCGGGGTTCCACTCGATCGGTGCGAGATCGAAGGTCAGCAGGGTCGCCGGGGTGTACGGATCCCAGGTGTAGCCCGACTTCGGCGCGACGGAGAGGTATCCCTCCAACGCCCGGACCCGGGTGTTGCTGTTGTACGGCTCGCCGAGGATGTCCATGGTGAGCGTGTTGCCGCCGTTCCACTCGATGTCCTGCTCGGTGAGCACCCAGACGTTGGTGCGGAAGTCCTCCTGCACGTCGTCGGTGCCCTCGTTGGCCCAGGGGTCGCGGGTGCCGAGGATCTGGGCGGTGCCGCCGAGTCCGAGCGCGGCGTTCACGGTCACGACGTGACCACCGGTGCGGTTGACCGACTTGAAGACGCCGTTGGCATCGAACCCGCCGTTGTAGCGGCCGTAGCTCACGATCCCGATCGCGTTCGAGGCGGCGTTGCGGGCGGCGATGTCGGAGAGCCGGAGCGTGGTTCCGCCGGCGAAGCTCCGCACGTCGTAGGTGACGTTGAAGCGATCACCGAGGCGAGCGTTCATCGAGGTGAACCGATCGCTGCCCACCGTGCCGCAGGGCGAGCCGAAGGCACCGGAACTGCAGTTCATCTCGTCGCCGAGGGCGTCGATCACCGCCGTCGCCTCGTCATAGTTCGCCTGCGACTCCCAGTCGAAGAGGAACGGGACGCCCGGATCGACGTCGGGGTATCCGTGGGTGGCGACGTAGGCGAGGAGATCGGCGCTCGCGGTCGGGCCGCAGTAGCAGACACCGTCGTTGGGCAGATCACCCAGGCGCTGCTGATCGAAGTCGGGCATGTCGTAGGCGATGTACGCGAATCGGGTGTCGTCGATGTAGTTGTTGACGACGATGTCGGCGGTGAGCGATGACGCGGCGGCGAGCACCGCGGTGGCGGCGACGAAGGGCGCGGAGGCGGTTCGGGGGGTCGGGGGCGTGGTCATGGTTCCAAGGCTCGGAAGCCTCTCCCTGTCGGGGTTCCGGGGGTGTCGATCGACGCCGATGTCGTTCGACGCCTCCGATAGGACCGACGGAATCGCCTGTGACGGCCCCGATCGACTTTTTGTGGATTCCGTCTCCGCCGATCGGAGCCCGCGCGACGCGACTACACTCCGAGCCGCCACGCGGGGCGTCGCGACGTCGTCGTCGAGACTGAGAAGCACCCGTCGAACCTGATCCGGCTGGTACCGGCGGAGGGAACGTGGCTCGCGGGCGCCGCCGTCCGCGCCTCCGCGCTCGATCGCCCCCGGATGTCCGAAGACCCTCGCAGGCCCGTGTCCCCACGGGTCGGGAGCATGCACCCATGATCACGTCGCCGAACGCCGCCAAGTGGACCCTCCCGCACCACGGTGCGACCGATCCCGCGACCACGCCGACCGGCACCACGCCCGGCTCGTTCGCGAACCGTGCCGACATCGGCGGCCCGCTGAGCTACAGCTCGCCCGACACCCCCGGCATGCCGCAGCCGAGCGACAAGACCGCCTGGGACTTCCTGCCCGAAGGCTGGTCGATCGAGGCGGCGCCGGATCACGCGACCGGCTGCGGCGGTCACAACCAGACCGCGATCGGCGCGTTCGTCCGATGCGTCGCCCCTGCGGGCTTCGAGCCGATCACGCAGCTCGAGTCCGCTCGTCTCGGCGTCATCACGCCGCAGATGGCGCGGGTCGCGGAGCGGGAAGGCCACCTCACGCCCGAGCAGGTCCGCGACGAGGTCGCCGCCGGCCGCATGGTCATCCCCGCGAACGTCAACCACCTGAAGCACAACCTCGACCCGATGGCGATCGGTCGGGCGTCGAAGACCAAGATCAACGCGAACATGGGCGCCTCGCCGGTGTCGAGCTCGACCGACGAGGAGGTCGAGAAGCTCAAGTGGGCCGAGCGATGGTCGGCCGACACCGTCATGGATCTCTCGACCGGTGGTGATCTCGACGCGACGCGGCAGGCGATCATCGAGAACGCGACCGTCCCGATCGGCACCGTTCCGATCTACTCGATGATCATCGGCCGGAGGCTCGAGGATCTCGACGAGCAGGTCATCCTCGACACCCTCGAGCATCAGGCGCAGCAGGGCGTCGACTACTTCACGGTGCACGCGGGCGTCCGGAAGGCGCACCTGCCGCTCGTGAAGAACCGCATCATCGGCATCGTGAGCCGCGGCGGCTCGCTGCTGGCGAAGTGGATGCTCACGCACGACAAGGAGAACCCCGCCTACACCGCGTGGGAGCGGATCTGCGAGGTCATGCGTCGGCACGACGTGACCTTCTCGATCGGCGACGGCCTGCGTCCCGGCGGTCTCGCCGACGCGACCGACGCGGCGCAGCT
>CAYZSH010000295.1:0-3743 GCA_964481025.1 uncultured Isosphaeraceae bacterium | reverse complement strand
GGAACGGCGTGCCCTCGACGTCGAACTCGGTGAACGCGCTCGGCCAGAGGCAGAAGCCGTCGTGGTGCTTGCTGGTGATGACGATGTAGCGCATCCCCGCCTGCTTCGCGACCATCGCCCACTGCGTGGCGTCGAAGTCGACGGGGTCGAACTGCTTCTGCAGCGGCATGTAGTCGTCGGGATGGATGCGGACCGCGTTGAGGATCCACTCGGCGCCGCCGGTGCGCTTGCCTTCCCAGTAACCGCCGGGAATCGCGTAGAGCCCCCAGTGGATGAACATGCCGAACCGCGCCTCCCGCCACCACGCCATGCGGGCGTCGTGCTGCGCGGCCGACTCGTCGAGCGGCGTCGCGACCCGCGGCGAGAGATCCGCCGGCCACCACTCGGCGTCAGGCGGAAGCGGGGCAGGGGGAGCGGCGAGGAGAAGCGTCGTCAGGAGGGTCGTGAGCATGAGGGCAGGCTACGGGGAGAGTGGGCAGTGGAAGTGGGGTGGGACGAGAATCGACATTGGAGATCGGGCTCGGAGGTCCACCATGGCGCGTCGATCCGCGTCCTCCCTAACCAGACCCTCCGTGGCCCTCCGTGGCCCTCCGTGCTCTCCGTGGTGAACCCGCACCAAGATCCAACGTCCACAACCCGACGTCGTGCCACGCATCGAACTTCAGGCCGACGCTCGGCAGCACGCCCGCGGGTCGGTAGCCGAGTCGTTCGTGGTACGCGACGCTCGCCGGATTCGGCAGGGTGATCACCGCGATCGCCATGCGGAAGCCGCGGTTCCGAAGATCGTCATGGAGGGCGTTCCCGAGCGTGTCGGCGAGGCCGGTGCCGCGGGCGTCGGGGTGCAGGTAGATCGCGGTCTCGACGGTGTGTCGATACGCCGACCGGGTGCGGAAGACCGTGCCGTAGGCGTAGCCGAGGAGCCGATCGCCGCCGGTCTCATCCACCGCGACCAGCCACGGGTGTGTCGCGCCGATGCGGGTGATCCGATCGGCGATCTCGGCGGCATCCGGCGGCTCGGTCTCGAAGCTGATCGCGTTGTCGACGACGAACGGTCGGTAGATCGCGGCGATCGCCTCGGCATCGGCGGGAGTCGCGGCTCGGACGCGGATCGTCATGGCGACGAACGGTACCATCGGGGTCACGTCGATCCGGAGCATGCCGCCCCCGTGATCGACCGCCTTGGAGCATCGCATGAGACTTGTCGCCCTCGCCTCGCTCGTCGTGTCCGGTCTGGTGCACGCGCACACGACCATCCCGCCCCGGGTGCTGCCGGTGCCCGGCGGATGGAGCGACGTCGATCCCGCGGGGCTCGGCACGTACGACGGCTTCGCGTGGTACCTGCTTCCGATCGCGATCCCCGCGAACTGGCCGCAGGAGGACCTCGCCCTCGATCTCGGCTCGATCGACGACGCGGACGAAGCGTTCTTCGACGGCGAGCGGGTCGGGGCGACCGGGGGCATGCCGCCGAACGCCCGCACCGCCTGGCAGGCGCGGCGTCGGTACACGGTGCCCGCACGGCTCGTGCGACCGGGCGACACGTCGGTGCTCGCGGTGCGGGTGCACGACTCCGGCGGCAACGGCGGCATCTGGAGCGGTGACCTGCAACTGGTCGGGTCGACCGGCGCCCTCGATCTCCGCGGCGCTTGGATCGTGATCGAAGGCGACGAGCCCGGGCCGATCGATGCCTCGATCGCGGCGGGACTGACCGCCGACGTGGCGGCGGGCGCTGCGGCCGCGGGCCTCACCCCTGCGGGCATGCCGCTCGCGGGTTGGGTCTCGCCGAGCACCGCACCCGCGCCGACCGGCGACGTGCTCTGGTACGACGGTCCCGCCGACGCCTGGACCGAAGCGCTCCCGATCGGCAACGGCCGTCTCGGCGGCATGGTCTACGGCGATGCACTCGGCACCATCCAGATCAATGAAGACACCGTCTGGGCCGGGTCGCCGATCGACCGACATCGCGAGCCGTCGCCCGGCGCGCTCGAACGCGCCAGGAAACTCTGGTTCGACGGCGACGTCACCGGCGCCCAGCGGATCATGCAGGACGAGTTCATGAGCGAGCGGCTCACGCGGAGCCATCAGACGCTCGGCACCGTCGAGACCCGGGTCGGCGACGAGTTCGAGTCGATCACCGAGTATCGGCGGTCGCTCGACGTTCAGACCGGCATCGCGGAGACGAGCTTCATCGCCGACGGTCATCGCGTGCGGTGCCGGATGTTCGCGAGCGAGCCCGATCAGGTGATCGTGGTGCATTGGGAGACCGAGGATCCCGACGGATTCATCGCCGACCACGGCCGCGGGCTGCCCCCGATCGGCGGCATCGGCAGCACGAAGGGCGAGACCCATATGTCTCGTGATCGAACGATCCGAATGCACCTCGGTCAGGCCGTGAACGGCGAGCATGCGGGCGTCGAATGGGCGACCGCGGTGGGGCATCGCGTCGACGAGTCGATCGGGAATGGCGGGCTCGAGGAGCCGTGTCGTTCGTACACCGTGGTCATCGCCGCCGCGACCGACTACGTGGTGCGGATCGCGCCGGTCGGGCGATACGGCCGCCCCGATCCGCGACCGATCATCCGATCCCCGCGCGATGCGGCCATGGCCTGGGCGGACGCCGCCCTCGACCGCGACTTCGATGACCTGCTCGAACGACACCTCGCGTCGTTCACGCCGATCATGGAACGCGTGTCGCTCGATCTCGGCGAGACGCGCCAGGCCGGAAAGCCGACCGATGTGCGACTCGAGGAACTGAAGCGTGGGGCGGAGGATCCATCGCTGTTCTCGCTCTACTTCCAGTTCGCCCGCTACCTGCTCGTCTCGTGCAGTCGACCGGGAACGATGCCCGCGAACCTGCAGGGCTTGTGGAACGAGCACGTCGAGGCGCCGTGGAACGCCGACTACCACGTCAACATCAACCTGCAGATGAACTACTGGCCCGCCGAGGTCGCGAACCTCGCGGAGTTCCACACGCCGGTCTTCGACTTCACCGAGCGACTCGCGCAGCGTGGACAGGAGACCGCCCGACGGCTCTACGACGCCGACGGCTGGATGGCGCATCACACCAGCGACGCGTGGGCGTTCACGGTGCCGATCGGTCGCACGGTGTGGGGCATGTGGCCGCACGGCGGCGGCTGGATGACGCGGCATCCGTGGGAGAGTTACCTGCACTCAGGTGACGAGGGCCTGCTGCGAAGCCGCACCTGGCGGTTGCTGCGGGGCGCCGCCGAGTTCTACCTCGACTACCTCTGCGAGGATCCCGCGACCGGCCGACTCGTCTCCGGCCCCAGCAGTTCACCCGAGAACACCTTCATCACCGAAGACGGTCAGCGGGCCGACATCGGGATGGGCAACGCGATGGATCAGGAGATCGTCTGGGACGTCTTCACGAACCTGATCGACGCGGCGACCGTGCTCGACCGCGAGGACGACGAGGTCGTGGTCGCCGCGGTCGCCGCCCGTCAACGACTCGCGATGCCGCAGATCGGCGAGGACGGACGTCTCATGGAATGGTCGCGACCATTCGGCGAGGCCGAGCCGGGGCATCGCCACATCTCGCATCTGTACGGATTGCATCCTGGCGCGCAGTTCACGTTCGAGACCTCGCCCGAGTATCTCGAGGCCGCGCGACGCAGCCTCGAATTCCGACTCGCCAACGGCGGCGGTCACACCGGTTGGAGTCGGGCGTGGCTCGTGAACATGTTCGCACGGCTGCATGATGCGGGCGCCGCGTACAACAACCTGCG
>CAYZSH010000294.1:0-3750 GCA_964481025.1 uncultured Isosphaeraceae bacterium | reverse complement strand
CCGCGACCGAACGCCCGCACCACCCGCATGCCGCCGAAGACCTCGGTCGCGTGGGCGTCCACGTTCGAGCGCTGGGCGCGGATGTCGCGGTAGAGCGGGCGGATGCGTCCGATCCACGTGCGGTGCGTGATCCACACCATCGGCAGCAGGCCGATCGCGCCGAGCAGCAGACGCCAGTCGGTGACCGCGAGAATGATGAGACTGCCCGAGAGCTGGATGATCGCCCGCCACGGGTTGTAGAGCAGACCGAAGATGAGTTCCGCGACCCCGCCCGCGTCCTCGCGCAGGAGACTCGCGACCCCGCCCGCGCGAAGTTCGTTCACCCGATGCAGCGGGAACCGCACCGCGTGCTCGAAGACCCGCTTGCGGAGGTCGACTGCGAGCGTCCGCGTCGCCTTGGTCGCCTGCCAGCGTCCGAGGAGACTCACGCCGGTCGCGAGCATCGCGACCACGACGAGGCCGATGCCGATCGCGACGAGCAGTCGCTTCGAGTCGTCGACGATGTTCCACGCCGTCGGCACGAACCGAGCGATCGATTCCGGCAACGGCGTGCTGGTGAAGGCGTAGTCGATCGCGAGCTTGGTCGCGGCGGGCGGGGCGAGCGAAAGGACGGTCGCGACCGTCAGGGTGGCCAGCGCGAAGATCACCGATCCGCGGCGTCGTCCAAGCAGGGCGAAGAAGATCCGCAGCAGGGTCCCCGCGCCGCGTGATCGCTTGAGGCTGCGGATGGAGCCATGCCAGGTGACGGTCGCGGGCTCGGTCCTCGCCTGAAGTCGGCGGGCTCGAAGCAGTCGGCGGTAGGCGGCGAAACGACGGCTCGTCGATCCGCGTCGCAGCGCCGGATCGCGGTCGAGATCGGTGGACTGGTCGAGCGGTCGGCTCACGCGTTCTCCGTCGGCGTCGCATCGGTCGCGCGGATCGAGATGCCGACCCTCGAACCGGCAGGCGACCCGTCGGCCACCCGCTTGCGGCGTCGGATCTCGGGGTTGCCGAGCTGTCCGCAGGCGGCCATGACGTCGCGGCCCTTCGTGCCACGACGCTTGGTGAACTGTCCGTTCGCGATCGCCCGACTCACGAACGCCTCGACCGACGATTCCTCGGGCGCCGGCCACGGTGAGTCGCGTCGTGGGTTGTACGGAATGACGTTCAGCGAGCAGCGGAGCGGCTTGAGATACGCACACACCTCGTCGCAGTGTTCGGGGCCGTCGTTCACGCCGGGAATGAGCACGTACTCGACGCAGATCGCGGACTTCGGTCGGCCCGGCCATCCGAGCATCGCGTCCATGAGGTCGTCCATCGGCCACGCGCGATCGACGGGCATGATCTCGGCGCGGATCGCGTCGTTCGGGGCGTTCAGGCTGACCGCGAGGTTCAGTCGGTGGAAGCCCGGTTCGGCGGCGAGTTCGCCGAGTCGTCGGATGCCGTCGGGGTTGCCGACCGTCGAGACGCTGATGTTCGAGACCGCGATCGCGGGGCCGTCGTGATCCGCGAGGATGCGGATCGCGGGAATGACCGCGTCGAGGTTGTCGGTGGGCTCGCCCATTCCCATGAAGACGATGTTCTTGGGACGATGGCCGACCTGATGGGTCGCCGCGTGCCACTGGGCGATGATGTCGCTCGTCGCCAGATGCCGCAGCAGCCCCATCTGCGCGGTCTCGCAGAACCGGCAGCCCATGGCGCAGCCGACCTGGCTCGACACGCAGAGCGTTCGGGTCAGCGATCCGTCGCGGCGTCGCATCGGAATGAGGACCGACTCGGTCTCGAGTCCGTCGGGCAGGGTGAGGGTGAACTTGATCGTCTCGCCCTCGATCTCGCGGCGGCCGACCGGATGCAGCCGGGGGGCGGTGCCCTTCGGGACGACGCCGTCCCGGTGGAACGCCCGGTATGCGGCCACCGCCTCGCCGCCACGGGCGACGCCGGTCGCGGTCCGGCACGCCTCGACGAACGAGGCGCACGTTCCGGCGAGCGGATCAGGGGTGTCGGCGATCTCGGATCGGGGGGTCATGGAAGGCGGTGGTGGAGGGGCGTGAGCGATCGAGGAGGGTAGCAGGCCACGATCTCGAATGGCCGACGCACTATCATTCACGTCCCGGGATTCCCGCGACTCCGCGGTGTTCCGGGCACGAATCGATCAGTCCACGATCGTCGCACGGGCGGCGGTCGTCCCCCGGAATCCCGGACCGATCCCCGCTCGCGGACCACGCCGACATGCACATGCGACACAGCGACGAGGAGCACGGCCCCCCGGTCGTCCCCGTCACCTTCATTCTCGAGGACCCGGAGGGGCTCACCGACACCGAGCAGGCCGAGTGGCAGCTCATGGGCGGCGAGAAGGAGAGCCTTCTGGAGCTGGCCCTCGAGCACGGCATCAACATCGAACACGCCTGCGGTGGCGTCTGCGCGTGCTCGACCTGCCATGTCTATGTCGAGGAGGGCATGGACCAGATCACCGAGTCCGATGAGGACGAGGAGGATCGGGTCGAGGAGGCGCCGGGGCTGCAGATCAACAGTCGACTCGCCTGTCAGTGCAAGATCACGGGGTCGGGTCCGATACGTGTGCGGGTCCCAGCGTGGAATCGCAACGCGGTGAAGGAGATTCCGCACTGACCTTCGTCGGCGGGACCGAGAATCCGATCGAAGACCGACCGGGAATCGGTCGATCTTCCTGACCCGAGGATCCACACCGATGACCGACCCCCAGATCAGCAGCAGACGTCGTGGCCCGGCCGGACCGGTCGTGACCCCCGCCCTGCGGTGGTGGCTGCGGGTGATTCTCGTGCTCTTCGGCGTGCTCGCCCTCGACAGCGTCTACCTCGCCGCGGTCGACATCGCGGCGTGGTGGTCCGGGGAGCCTCGCGAGGACCAGGCGTACCTCTGGGCGATCCTGATCCATCTGGTCCTCGGGTTGGCGATCATCCTGCCGTACATCGGCTACGGCGCCCGCCACGCCTGGCGCGGACGATTCCGCCCGAATCGCCGGGCGGTCGCGGTGGGGTGGGGTCTGTTGTGGGTCGGCGTGGCGCTGCTGGTCACCGGCGTCCTGCTGGTGCGGGTCGAGATCGGCGGGGTTCGACTCGGCATCGATCAACCCGGGCTGCGGAACACGCTGTTCTGGATCCACGCGGTCAGTCCGCTCATCGCGATCTGGCTCTTCGTGCTGCACCGACTCGTCGGTCCGAAGCTCCGCTGGAAGCGGAGTCTCGTCTGGACCGCGGGCGGCCTCGCGACCGCCGTCGTGGCGCTCTCCGCGACCGGCACCCCCGAGCCGACGATGCCCGAGTCGTCGCAGCTCGTCGCGCTGTCGACCTCGACGAGCGACCTCTTCTCGCCCGCCATGGTCGAGACGGCGCACGGGGACACCGTGCCGCTCGATCACCTGCTCGACAACGATCACTGCATCGAGTGCCACCAGGACGCGCACGCCCAGTGGGCCGATTCGGTGCACGCCGAGAGTTCCTTCAACAACCCGCTCTACGCCTTCGCGGTCCGCAACACCCGGCAGGCGATGATCGATCGTCACGGCGACCTCGAGCAGAGCCGCTTCTGCGCCGGTTGCCATGATCCCGCGATTCTCATGTCGGGAAGCTGGGGCGAGGACCGCTGGACCGATCCGTCGAAGGCGGACGAGACCGCGACCGATCGACTCGGTTCCGCGAGCATCGGCTGCATCGTCTGCCACGGCATCGAGTCGGTGTCGGACATGGGCAACGCGTCGTACACCTTCAAGGATCCGCCGCGGTATCCGTTCGC
>CAYZSH010000293.1:0-3752 GCA_964481025.1 uncultured Isosphaeraceae bacterium | reverse complement strand
GGGCAGGTGAACGGCGCGGACCTCGCCGTGCTTCTCGGCGCGTGGGGCGGGTAAGCGTTCCGAAGAGCGCGGCGGGGGACCGCACCTTCCGGGACGAGCCTGGACGAGGTCGCCGGTCCCGCCGCCTCGCGCGGAGCGCGTTCAGCGTTGTTGAGGAGGACGTGAAGGCATCGTCGTCACGAGCGGCGTCGAACGATCTCGTCGATCGGATCCGGTGACGTGGACCTCAGAAGCACCTCGGTCGCTTCGTCTCCTTCGCACGAGACGACCACGCGATCCAACGAGGCGGCGTCGGCGCTGGTCCACGACTCGCCGCGGGAGATCCGCACCAGCGGAAGGGGTCCGGAGGTTCCTCGGGGCCAACGTTCGACGAGCACGACGCCGGGCGTTCCTTCCCGCTTGCCGATCCAGATCCGGGACGGGGTGTTCGAGAAGATCACGGTGACGGTCTCGTGTGGCTGCACCGCAACCACCATGTCGGCCTGATCCGACGAAGTCGGTGTTGCAGCCCTGGTGTCGTGCGAGGTCGAAGCGCACCCTGCGAACAGGCAGACCGCAAGGATGGCGAGGATCGGTGCGACGGCGAATCGAGGATTCCGGCTCATGGCGCGAGCCTAGGAGCCCGCGAGGACGTCCGGTTCGAGGAATCGGCCCCCAGTTGCCTTCGCGGTTGTTCGCGGGCCGGACCTCGGTGAGCCCAGAAACGCCGGGGTGCTATCGGGCGTGGATCGATCGGACGTGGATCCATCGGGCTTGGATCCCTCAGATTCGGGACTATGTTGAGAGGATCGAGAAGCGACCCGAATCAGACACGTTTCCGCTCCGCGTGGTCGCGGGGGGAGCATGCCGATTCCGCCTGGAGGTCGGGTCCAAGCCTGCTGAAGGAAGTCCGATGCTGCTCAGGTCCATGGTCGCCGTCGGCCTTGCCGCCACGCCTTCGTTCGCCCAGAGCGTCGATCCATGCAATCCAGCCTCGCAGGCGTGGATCTATCCGGCGGAGGCGGCCGACACGTCCGATCCCGTGAGCTGGGCCCGATTCGCGTGGGATGGCTTCATCGCGCTGAACTGGCCGCAGCTTGAAGGCGGCTCGCCGGGAGAGCCGGATACCGGCGTCACCATCTGCGACCTTCCCGGCGGACGTCCGGCGTTCCTCCAGTGGATGCAGAAGGATCAGCTGCTGCTTGAAGGCGGCGCCTCGCCGGGTTCGTGGGACATGCCGACGTATTCGACGCCGATGTACACGCCCGACGACGGCGGGCCGACGCTTCCGCTGCTCGGGGCGCTGTCCAAGAGCGACAATCCCGATCTCTTCGACGAGTTCGACGAGGCGTTCAGCGGGCGCCCCGTGCTCGATCAGAACGGGCGATACGTCCTCTACCAGATCTTCCTGAACCGATCCGAGTTCGAGTACATCTCGCAGAACGGCTACTACGACGCGGTGAACCAGTACGCCGCCTTCCAGCCCGGCGGAGAGTTCAAGGGCTTCCCCAAGAGCGGCGCCCCGAGCGACTTCGACCCGCCGGTCGATCTGCCGGACTGGGCCCGACAGGGTGCGATCGAGTTGAAGGTGTCGTGGAAGCAGCTCGACGAGGCGGAGATCGCCAGCGGGCGCTTCTTCATGCAGGAGGTCTACTTCGCGAGCAACATCTCCGACGCCGATCCGCCCTGCGGACCGGTCACGGTCGGACTGGTCGGGCTGCATGTGCTTCAGCTGACGCCCAGCACGGGGGCGAGCTGGTTCTGGGCCACCTTCGAGCAGGTCGACAACGTGGACATGCTGCCGGGCAACCCGAACGGGACGCCTTCCTTCAATCCGGGCTCCGCCTCCTCATGCCCTCCGCCCTACGCGGAGGGCTACACGTGCAACGCCGCGGAGTGCACGCCCGCCGACCCCAGCGGGCAGACCGACTGTCCGCCGTTTGCGCCGGTCGAGGGCCAGCTGCCCGACGTGTGCGATGCCGATCCCACGCGGGCGGTGAACATCTCGCGGATTCCCGAGATGACGACGCCCGCCGACGTCGAGGCGATCAACGACGAGTATCGCGCGACGCTTCCCGCGCCGTGGAAGTACTACCGGCTGCTCAACACGATCCAGCCCGACCCGACGGGACCGGCCTGCATCCCGCCGCTGGAGACGAACACCGTCAACACGCTGTACATGACCAACGTCACGATGGAGACGTACACGCAGTACTACGACTTCATCTCGCTGCCGAAGTGCGACGGTTCGGTCGTCGAGCCGATGAGCATGAACTGCACGGACTGCCACTCCGTCGCGAAGCCCCTCGGAGCGCCGACCGTCGAGTACAAGGGAGCGCGCTTCCCGGATCCGAGCTATCAGATCTTCACGTTCCTGCTGAGCGACGCGAAGAGCTCCTGCCCCGGCGACCTCAACTTCGATCGGTCCGTCGACGGCGAGGATCTCGCCGTGCTGATGTCGAGATGGGGCTCGTCCGCTCGAGCCGATCAGGTCGACGGCTTCGGCGTGGTCGACGGCGGCGATCTGGCGGCGCTGCTCGGCTCCTGGGGAGCGTGCCCCGACGCAACCCCGCAGGGGCAGCACGCCGACCCGCCGGCGAAGCCCGGCAACGATCGGGCACCGAGCGCGCTGCAGCGTCTCGCGAACGAGCGTCGCGGGCGCTGAGGCGGCACGCCGCCCACCCTTGGAGGAGGCCGCGCCGACCTTGCGAGCCTGCTCAGCGCGGGGTTCGAGTGAGGCGGCGAGGGAAGGCAGGATCGCCAACGGCGACTTCGAGCGATCCGCACTCGCTGACGAGTGATCGTTTGCGCGCGGTTCAGGCGATGTCGCGCTCGTAGCGGCGGTAGATCCAAGCCGCGACCGTGCGGGCCGTGGCCCGATCGCCGATCGCCGCGCCGAACCCCTTCGGCGGCGGCGCGATCAGGTCCTCGAGACACCGGTCGTTGCGGTCGAGCCACCGATCACGGGCTTCCGAAGGCGCGAGCCGATCCCGCTTGTGCTGGTTGGCGGCGGCGCTGGCAAGCACCAGATTGAACGGCGAGTCCCACGGATACCGAGACCAGGGAATGAAGTGGTCGACCTCGGCCGCCCGTGGCCTCAGCAGACGCGCGTGGGTGTAGAAGCAGCGACCGCCCTGCAGCTCGTACAGGCGCTCGGCGTACTGCGAGACGCTCCGCCGATCCGCGCCGAAGAGGAACGACTCGAGTTCGCGGTCCGGGCCCAGGCTTGGGTTGTTCTCGCGCACGAACCGCGTCCAGCGGGCCTGCACCATCGAGACGATCACGCCGTGCAGCCGACGAAGGCATGCCCCGACCCCGGGGAGCAGCGTGATGCTCCGCAGCCTGCCGCACTCCTTCGCCGTCGGCGGATGCTCGTAGAGGAATCGGTCCATGGAACGCTCTCGTCCGTCGCCGGCGGGCACGTTCTGCAGACGGTAGAGGACGTCCTTGGCGATCGTTCGGCGAGTCGAGCCGACCAAGCCGTCACGCCCAGTCTGGTGGGTGCGCAGCCTCGCGTAGCTCGAGGCCGCGTGGCGGGTGGCGTCGCCGAGCATCGTGATCATGGTCGAAGGCTTCTGCTCGAGCGTCGACTGCCGAAGCACCAGCACCTTTGAGACCCCGGGATAGGGACGCGCCATCCCCCAATAGAGCGCGAGGAAGTGCCTCGCCACGTCGTCGAGATCGAGTTCGAGAGGCTCTCCCGAGTCGTCGCCCTGCTCGACGGCGAGGTTCGCCAAGGCGATCAGGAGCGCGAACTTGTAGGTCGAGGTGAA
>CAYZSH010000292.1:0-3765 GCA_964481025.1 uncultured Isosphaeraceae bacterium | reverse complement strand
GAAGAACCCGAGTCCGCACGCCTCCTTCGCCATCGCGAGCGTCTGCTCGGTGACGGCGTTCGCGCGTCGCGTGCCCTCGCGGAGCACGTCGATCACGAACGCATCGTCGCCCTCGTACTTCGCACGGCGTTCCCGCATCGGCTCGAGCAGGTCGTTGATCGCCGCTCCGAGTTCCTGCTTGATGTGACCGTCGCCGATGTCGGCGCCGCGGGCGTACTGGTCCTTGATCTCCGCGACCCGATCCGCGTCGGGGATGAAGATCTCGCAGTACTGCATGAGCACGTTGTTCGGATCGCCCGGCTCGGTCGCGCTCTGGCGTCCGGTGAAGATCTTGTTGATCTTCTTCTGCACCTGCTTCGCGGTGTCGCTGATGAACACCGCGTTGTTGAGCGACTTGCTCATCTTGTTCTCGCCGTCGATCCCGACCAGTCGTCCGACCGCGCCGACATCCGCCCGCGGCACCGGGAAGACGCCGCCCTCGGCGACGTGGTCGTCGTCCTCGGCCTTGTCGCTGACGTTGCAGTACATCTGGTTGAAGCGGCGGGCGACTTCGCGCGTGAGTTCGAGATGCGGCACCTGATCCTCGCCGACCGGCACGCTGACCGGCCGGAACGCGAGGATGTCCGCGGTCTGGCCGACCGCGTAGAGCGGGAACCCGAACGAGTAGGTGTCACCGAGGTTCTTGACCCGGATCTCGTCCTTGAGCGTCGGGTTCCGCATCACCCGGTTGTACGGCAGCAGCATCGCGAAGAGGAACGTGAGTTCCGCGATCGCGGGCACCTCGCTCTGGAGGAAGATCGACGATCGCTCGGGGTCGATGCCCATCGCGAGCAGATCGCGGACGATCTCCAGCGTGTCCGCCCGGATCTCGTCCGTCTTGTCGGACCGGGTCGTGAACGCGTGCATGTTCGCGAGGATGAAGTAGCAGTCGTGCGACTCCTGCAGTTCGACGCGGCGCCGGACGGAGCCGACCCAGTGGCCGAGGTGGAGCTTGCCGGTGGGGGTGTCGCCGGTGAGGATGCGGGGTCGGTCGAGCATGGGGGGGAATTCGAGATGAGAGGCGGGATTCGAGATCGGACCGAGCAGAGTACCGCGTTCTTCGGCCGGTTCATCGCCTATTCGGCAGTGGTGGCGAGGGCGAGGAGGAGGTTGAAGGTGTTGAAGAGAGCGTGGGCGAGGATGCAGGCGTCGAGCCTTCCGGTTCGCTCCCGGATGATGCCCAGGGCGATCGCGAGGACGAAGAGTCCCGACAGCGCCGAGATGCGACCCTCGATCGGGAGGGCGGGCAGATGCATCAGGGTGAAGAGGCCCGCGGTCGAGATCGTCGCCAGCCACGGTCCGACATCCAGACGTCGCAGTCCCTGCTGGAGGAAACCTCTATAGAGGATCTCTTCCAGCACCGGGGCGCCGATCAGGGCGCCCCCGACCAGCAGCCACCAACCGAGGTCGGGCGTCGATCCCATGAGCACCTGAAGCGTGTCGTGCGCCAGCGGTGAGGGCTCGCGGCCCGAGATCCACTGCTGGACCGCCTGCCCGAGCGACGCCGCGGCCTCGACGACCGGAAGCGCCACGAGTAGTCCGATCGCCCCCGCGAGCAGGCCCGGGCCGATCCTCATCGGTGGCGTGGCGTCGGCCGATCTCGATTCCTGCCTCGCGATCGCCAGCCCCGGCGCCGCCCCGAGCAGACCGCCGAGCAGCCCGGCCCACGTCCCGATCGCGAGACGCAGGGTCGGATCCTCGATCTTCGCGTCGTTCACGATGCCGGCGGCGATGCTCGCGACGATGCCCCCACCCACGATCGAGAGGCCGAAGAGGGCGAAGGACGCGCCCGCCGGGAGTCGCCACGGCGTTCGACCTCCGATCGTCGGTCGCCAGAATCGACTGCGCCAGAGCAGCACCATCACCACCGGCGTCAGGAGGTAGGAGATCACGGGAATCGCCTGGAGGACCACGGATGCCGTGGCCTCGCCCTCGGCCAGGACGGCAGCACCGTCGTCGGCGAGTAGACTTCCGGGCCAACCGAGGATGGCGAGCGTCAGAGTGGTGACGCCGACGAGTCCTCGACTTCCGATCCACCCCTTCCGGCCCCGTCGTCCGCCGATGTCCAGCGTCCTCGAAGAGATCGTCGCCCGGAAGCGTGTCGAGGTCGAAAAGGCCCGGTCGATCACGCCGCTCGAGGCGATCAAGGACCGCATCGTCGAGCTCGGCCGCCCGCGCAACTTCTTCCGCGCGGTCGTCGCCGACCGCGAGCCGCGCACGTTCCGGGTGATCGCCGAGGTGAAGCGCAAGAGTCCATCCGCAGGCATCATCCGCCCCGACTTCGATCCGGCGGACATCGCCGAACGCTACCACTCGGGCGGGGCCGCGGCGATCAGCTGCCTCACCGACGAGCACTACTTCGGCGGCGATCTCGGCTACATCCTCCGCATCAAGGACCGTGTGCCGCTGCCGGTGCTCCGCAAGGACTTCATCGTCGACGAGTACCAGGTCTGGGAGTCACGAGCCGCGGGCGCCGACGCGATCCTGCTCATCGCGGAGTGTCTGAGCGAAGGGCAGATCATCGACTACCAGATCCTCGCCACCGAGCTCGGGATGACCACGCTCGTCGAGGTGCACTCGGTCGACAACCTGTGTCGCATGCTGAACCACGTCGGCTTTCCGCACGCGGGCTACTCGCTGCTCGGAGTCAACAACCGCGATCTCGCGACGATGACCACCGATCTCGCCCACACCTTCCGGATGCTGGATCTCGTCGAGGATCCGCGGGTGCTGGTGAGCGAGTCGGGCATCCGCACCGGCGAGGATCTCGTGCGGCTCCGCGAGCACGGCATCAACATCGCGCTGGTCGGCGAGAATCTCATGCGCGAGCCCGATCCCGGCGTCGCGCTCGCGGAGATGCTCGCCGTCGTGGATGGACCGGATCGTCCGTCCTCCTGATCTCCGCTCGTCAGACTCCGATTCCGAATCCGAGGACCGCATGCCGACCCAGAATCTTCCGGTGGAACCCTGTGTCCTCGTGATCTTCGGGGCGTCGGGGGATCTGACCGCCCGCAAGCTCGTGCCCGCGATGTACGAGATGGCGAAGGCGGGCCTCCTGCCTTCGAACACCCGCATCCTCGGCGTCGCTCGGCGTGAGAAGACCGACGACGAGTGGCGCACCGAACTCGAGCCGTGGGTCCGGAAGCACAACCCCGACCTCGACGAGGCGGTCTGGCGTGATGTCGCGGCCCGCATCCATTACCACGCCGCCGATGCGACCACCGCCGACGGCATGGAAGCGGTCGCGAAGCGGATCGGTGATCTCGACGCGCAGGCGGACACCCGCGGGAACGTGCTGTTCTTCCTCAGCGTCGCGAGTTCGCTCTACGAGCCGATCGTCGAGCGGATCGACGCCGCGGGGCTCGTGGTCGAGGGCAAGCGATGGTGCAGCATCGATCCGGCGAACGCGAGCTGGCAGCGGATCATCGTCGAGAAGCCGTTCGGCGAGGACGATCTCACCGCCCGCGCGCTCAACCGCACGCTCGGCCGCGCCTTCGAGGAGGAGGCGATCTACCGCATCGACCACTATCTCGCGAAGGAGATCGTGCAGAGTCTGCTGGTGTTCCGCTTCGCCAACGTTCTCTGGGAGCCGGTCTGGAATCAGCAGTTCATCGATCACGTGCAGATCAGCGCGGTCGAGACGGTCGGCGTCGGCCAGCGGACCGCGTTCTACGACCAGACCGGCGCCATCCGCGACATGATCCAGTCGCACCTCTTCCAGGTGCT
>CAYZSH010000291.1:0-3792 GCA_964481025.1 uncultured Isosphaeraceae bacterium | reverse complement strand
AGTTCATCAACCGCCTCGACGAGGTGATCGTCTTCCAGCCGCTCCGCAAGGAGGATCTGACCACGATCATCGAGTACGAACTCTCGAAGGTTCGTGAGCGACTGGAAGTGAAGGGCATGAGCCTCGAACTCGACGCCCCCGCGAAGGAGTTCCTCATCGAGAAGGGCTACAACCCCGACTTCGGCGCTCGTCCGCTGCGTCGTGCCCTCTCGACCTACATCGAGGATCCGCTGGCGGAGAACCTGCTCTCCGGCGAGTTCCAGGAAGGCGACGCGATCAAGGTCACCCGCAAGGCCGAACAGGACCACCTCTCCTTCGAGGCGACCCGCTCGGGTGATGGCGGCGGTGACGACAATGGCGGAGACGGCGGCGACGACGCCCCCACCCCCGATCCTGCGGGTGCCGCCTCGGCCTGATCGCCGACTCCACGAACGCAACCTCGACACGGGCCGCCTCCTCGGAGGCGGCCCGTCTTCTGCGCGGACGATCATGCAATCGATGCGCGACGTCGTTCGTTCGCACCCGTCGGGGACATGCACCGTCGAGTCTCGCGCGGGGTGGAGCGAGGGGGGGCGGACTCCCCATTCTGCCGGCGGGGCGTGTCGAAGATGATGTCTGCGACGTCTGAATCCGAAGGAGATTTCGCGTACGAACCGATGGCAGAATCGACTCGTGGAGTGTGCACGAGAAGCACCGCCGCCTGAAAGAACCCACGCCGCAGCGGATTGATCTCACGGATCCCCGAACCCGGAACCACTCATGAGCTCGTCGAAGATCAGCATCACCCCGACCCCTGCCGGACAGACCGGCTGGTTCGGTCGCGTGCTGACCGGACTCGGCGTGCTGCTGGTGATCGCCGCAGGCATCGCCATCTCGCCCGCCGCGACGAACGCCGGGCACGGTTGGTCCGGATCGCCCCGCGAGGTGCAGACTCAGCCGACGGCGGCCCGGGATCGGTCGGAATCGATCGACACCGGATCGGTGATGCGTCGAGTGGTCCGACCGATGCCGGCGGCCCCTCGGCCCGACGTCGTCGCCCCCGAGTCGGTGGCGTCGATCAAGACTCGTCGCGTCGATCGCCCCTCTCTCGCCCGTCGTCTCCTCTCCGCTGCGGTCGATCGAACGAAGGCGGAACTCGACCGGCTTCGCGGTGTGGTCGTCACCGCGTCCGCGGACTGAGCGGGATCCCGATCAGCGGATCCCGGCGAGCCCCATGCCCTGCCGATCCATCACCACGTAGACCTCGCGGAACTTGAACTGCGAGGCGAGTTGCGGTGAGAAACGGACGCGCACGGACGCGTCGGGAAGACGATCCACCACCACGTCGGATCCGCCGTAGTAGCCGAAGCTCATCCGGTTCAGCGTCATCATGAGTTCGGACCGGTTCTTGACGCACCACGCCACGAAGTCCTCGTAGCTTCGGCCGCCCGACTCCCACTGCCTCCGCGTGGTCTCGCAGACGACCTGACTCCAGAGCGCCTCGTATTCCTGATTGCGCAGGCAGGTCATCACGTTGCCGATGACGTGCTCGGGCAGGATCGCCCGATACGTCACCGCGCCGTCGTCCCCGACCTCACGGGCCTGAAACGCCTGCGGAGGCTCGGGCTCCATCGCCTCGGGCGGTATCGGCTGCCCATACTTCCACGCCTCGAGACGAAGGCGCTCGCGTTCGCGACGTGCGGCCTCCGCACGCTCGGCGGCACGAGCATCCCGCGCCGCCTGCTCGCTCGGAAGCGGTCCATCCTCGACGAAGACGACCCGGGTTCCGTCCGGCGCCGTGTACTGCGCCTCGAGGTCGCTCTCGCTCGCGAGCTTGTAGAAGCCGGGCCGGCGGTGATACTCGGTGACGACCTCGGTGCAGGCCGGAAGCGCGACACATCCGGCGAAGACCACCATGGCGGTCGCCCAGCCTGGACGCGGGACACTCACGGCACTCGAACCTCGGTCGGGATCTCTCCCGCGGCGCTCGAATCGACCTCGGACTCGAATCCGGCCGCAACCGGAATCCTTCGCGGTTCGTCACATCCCCGCCGCCACGCGAATCGCAGCAGCGACGACGGATCCGATTCAGGATGATCACGCCGACGATGTGTCCCGCGACTCTCGGTTCGCTCGATCGCGCCCCGGATCACCAGCCGGGCCGCCAGCAACATGCCCTGCATCTCCCAGCCATCGGCGTCGTCGAAGGTCTTGTCGAGGCAGTACCGGCCCCAGAAGTCGACCATCTCCAGCGCGTCCCGCAGCTTGCCGCCGTCGCGTTGGATGCCGACGTTCCGCCACATCGCACTTCGCAGACTGGCCCGGACATCGACGAGGTCGAGTTCGCCGGCGCGTCGCTGCGGCGCCTCGGCAACCAGACGCGGACGTCTTCCGGCATCGTCGCACGCCGCCGCGCGGCGGCCCGCCCGGGCGCCGAAGACGAGACCTTCGAGCAGCGAGTTGCTCGCGAGCCGATTGGCCCCGTGGATGCCCGTCGCCGCCGCCTCGCCCGCCGCGTGCAGCCCGGGGACCGTCGTGGCGCCGTCGACATCGACCAGCACCCCGCCGATCGTGTAGTGCGCCGCGGGGTGGATCGGAATCGGAGTCGTATCGGGATCGATCTCGAACTCGGCCAGCCGCGCCGCGAGCGTCGGAAACCGGGCCGCGAGCCCGCCCCGAACCTTCGATGCGTCGAGATAGACGCACGAGTCTCCGGTCTCCGCGAGCACGTCCGTGATCCTGGCGCTGACGACGTCGCGGGGAGCGAGGTCGGCGAGCGGATGCACGCCTTCCATGATCGAGCGACCGAGTCGGTCGACGATCGTGGCGCCTTCGCCGCGAAGCGCCTCGCTCAGAAGCGCCCGCACCGACCCGGCGACGTACAGCGTGGTCGGGTGGAACTGCACGAACTCGGCATCCGCGATCTCCGCACCCGCCCGGTACGCCATCGCCATCGACTCGCCGGTCGAGGTCCGCGGATTCGTGGTCTCGCGATAGAGACGCCCCGCACCGCCGCCCGCGATCACGACCCCGCCCGCCCAGATCACCTGCAGCCCGTACTTCGGGTGGTGCGTGAGCGCGCCGATCACGGGAGCCCCGGGCGCGGCGTCGGCGGTCAGCAGGTCGATCGCGGTGCAGTGCTCGAAGAGTCGGATCGAATCGCGACGTCGGACCTGCGCGAGCAACGTCTCGGACAGCGCCGCCCCCGTGGCGGCACCGTCGGTGTGCAGGATGCGATGACGGTGGTGCCCGCCCTCGCGGCCGAGACTCAACGACCCGTCCGCCTCGCGATCGAAACGCATGCCCCAGTCGAGCAACCGATCGATCTCGCCCGCGGCCTCGCTGCAGAGCACTTCGACCATCGATCGATCGCAGAGTCCGGCCCCGGCGACCATCGTGTCCTCGACGTGCGCCTCCGGTGAATCGACGGCCGCCATCGCGGCGGCGATGCCACCCTGCGCCCATGACGTCGATGAGAGCGACGCCTCACGCTTCGACAGGACGATGACCTCGCGGCCGGCGTCCGCGGCCGCGATCGCGGCCCGCAGACCGGCCACACCCGAGCCGACCACCAGCACGTCCGCGAAGAGTTGCGGAAGCAACGCCGATCGGAACGGCACGAGGTACCGGCGTTCGTCGAAGACGTTGGTCACGACCCGCCGGACTCCGACGGACGACCCGCCATCGGGACGCTGCTGGGAGACGTGAGATCCGCGGCGAAGCCTGCGGTCCAGAGTTGACTGGTGTCGCTCTCGCCTCGCTTGCTGGTCCAGATGACCTCGGTGCCGTCCGCGTTGAACGCGGGAAGGACGT
>CAYZSH010000290.1:0-3803 GCA_964481025.1 uncultured Isosphaeraceae bacterium | reverse complement strand
CTGGTGCTGGCGACCACGCGGGAGCATCTGCAGCGGGCGCTGCGGTTCGCGACCAATGCCATCCCGTTCCCCGTCTACTTCCTGGTGACCGATCCGGATGCCCTCGCGGGGGCGCTCGAGGCGCACTACCCGATGGGGGCGCTCGGCTCCGAAGTGGTGAAGGGATCGCTGGAGCAGATGTCTTCGAATCTCGCCGCCCGCTCACGCTCGGCGGCCTGAACCGTCCGAACGGACGGTTGCACGCCGGTCGGCATCGTCTCGTCGCGTCGGAGTGGCGAGGCGATGCTCGATCGCGGGCATCGGCAGATGGTGGTGGTGGAAACGACACGCCGCCGCGTCCGGGAGGACGCGGCGGCGTGTTCGATGGCGACTCCCGGACTTGAACCGGGGACACCGGCATTTTCAATGCCGTGCTCTACCAACTGAGCTAAGCCGCCCGCTGGAGTCCCGCCTTGGGCGGGAAGCCGTCAAGAGTACCGCCAGCCGACCGAGTGTCAAGCGAGCGGAGAAAGGTTCGGGTCAGTCCGCCAGCCGCAGGGGAAGCCGCTCCGTCGCCGACTCGGAGCGTCCGCGGGCGCCTTCGACCAGTCCGTCGCGGATGAGGTCCTGAAGCAGCGAGAACAGCGGGCCGCCGAGGAAGGATCGGAGAGGTTGAAGTCCGGTGAACTCCTGAAGGCGCGGCGTGCCGTCGTCGCCTTCGCCCTCGGGATCGAGTTCGAGCGTGCGATGCCGCACGGCCCGGAGGAATCGGGACGCCTGAAGCATCGACTCGATCTCGTCGACCCGCAGCTCGCACATCCGCGCCAGCATCGGTCGCATCGTCTCGTCGAGGTCGTGCCACGCCCGCTGGTCACGTCGGATGCACGCGATCGCGAGAAGCAGGTCCTCGAGATTCCCCGCGATCCGCTCGGCGGCGGCCATGCGGAGGATCGGCGTGTCGAGCATCGTGAGGTCGAAGGACTCGGCGCAGTGATCGAGCACGTCCTCGATCGTCACGCCGCAGCGGGTCGCGATCTCGAAGGTCTCGCGAAAGAAGGTGCGACGAAGGAGATTCGTCGCGTCCGCACCGAAGAGGTCGGAGGCGGACGCATCGTCGTCGTCCAGGATGTCGGTCGAGATCGCCGCGGCGGCACACCTGCCTGCGGAGTTCGTCTTGGTTCGGGAACTCGTCTGGTGCATGCCTTCCGCCTCCAGCGGAGCGGCGCCGTGCGGAGCCATCCGCTTCGGAACCGAGGGGGACCATCGACGGGACGCGGACTCCATTCCTGCGACCACCCGTCTCTGCCCGCGGATCACGAGCATGCTGGGCATCCTACGTCACCGCGCCGCGCCGTCAATCGCGCGAAGGCGACGAATCCTGAACTGCATCGGCAGGGCTCGTCCGGGAACCCGCGACCACGACCGGGAAGTCCCGGCGAAGGTCGTCCCGTCGATCGGCGAGGGCGGGGAATCGGCGGCGCCAGTCGCGAAGAATCTCGATGTCCAGATCGGCACGAACCGCCGCGGCGTCGCAGCCACCCTCGGCCAGAATCTCGCCGGTCGGCGAGACGATGAGCGAGCCGCCGTCGAACGTGAACGTGGGATCCTCGCCGGTGCGATTGACCGCGACCACGAACGCCTGATTCTCGATGGCTCGTGCGATGACGAGGGCTCGCCAGTGCGTCGCCCGTTCCCGCGGCCAGTTGGCGACGATGACGATCAGATCCGCGCCGTGATCCACCGCGACCCGGTGCACCTCGGGGAATCTGAGGTCGTAGCAGATGGTCGGCGCGACGGTGAAGGGGCCGGCGTGGTCGATCACGATCCGCTCGCCCGAGGCGTACGACTGCGGTTCCGCGGTGAACCCGAAGGGATGGAGCTTCTCGTAGACCGGTCCGAGCGATCCGTCGGGATGGGCGACGACCACCGCGTTGGCGGCTCCCGGCGGTCTGTCCACCGCGCGGGCGAATCCGACGACGAGGTGAATGCCGTACCGACGAGCGACGGATGCCGCCCAGCCGGTGGTGTCGCCTGAAACGACCGCTTCCGCCTCGAGAGACCAGCCGGTGTCGCCCATTTCCGGAATGGCGACCAGGCTGCCCGCGGGAGGGGCGGCGTCGGCGAGCATCGACTCGATGAGGGCGTGGGAGGCGGCCTTGTCGTGCCAGACGGGGGCGTACTGGAGTGCGATGGCGTGCATGGGGCCTCGCAAGCGGGGTGGGGGGGCCGGAATGCGACGACGCCGCCGGGAAACCGGCGGCGTCGAGGCGTGACTGGCGAGGGCGACCGACGGGATTCGAACCCGCGACGTCCTGGACCACAACCAGGTGCTCTACCCCTGAGCTACGGTCGCCAGCGGGATCGGAAGCCTATCGCCGACCCGCATCCGGCTCAAGCGGGTCGGGGCCGGGATCCCACGGGAAATCCACGGGTTTCGGGGGATTCACCGAAGTCTGGCCGATGGAGTGGCTGGTATCATCCGGGATTCGCCTTCGCGAAGCCCGGTCAAAGGCAATTCACAGCATGAGCACCACCGCTTCCGCAGACCGCGCGGCCGATCGCATCGCCGACCTCGGCTCCGTCACCATCCACCGCAACCTCCCGACCGCCGAGCTGGTCGAGCACGCGATCCGCCGCGGCGAAGGCGTGCTCGCGGCCAACGGCGCTCTCGCCTGCGATACAGGCGAGCGGACCGGTCGGAGTCCCGGCGACAAGTTCCTCGAGGACACGCCCGCGGTCCACGACAAGATCGACTGGGGCACGGTCAACCAGCCGATCTCGCCGGAGAACTTCGCGGCCCTCGAGGCGCTCGCGATCGATCACCTCCGAAGTCGCGGCGACCTCTATCGCTTCGACGGTCACGCCGGTGCCGACCCGAACTATCGACTCAAGGTCTCGGTGGTCACCGAGGAGGCGTGGCACTCGCTCTTCGCCGCGACGCTCTTCATCAACGCCGACGCCGACGAGCGTGCGGGCTTCGAGCCCGACTGGGTGATCTACAACGCCTGCAATCTGAAGATCGACGATCCCGAGAAGTACGGGGTCAAGAGCGGGCTCGCGATCATCCAGAGTCTCGAGCAACGCAAGGTCATCATCATCGGCACCCGCTACGCGGGCGAGATCAAGAAGTCGATCTTCTACGCGATGAACTACGACCTGCCGGACATGGGCGTCTTCCCGATGCACTGCTCGGCGAACGTCGATCACGAGGATCCCGCGAACGTCGCGGTCTTCTTCGGGCTCTCCGGCACCGGCAAGACCACGCTCTCCGCGGATCCCGACCGCGATCTCGTCGGTGACGACGAGCACGGCTGGTCGGACGACGGCGTCTTCAACATCGAGGGCGGCTGCTACGCGAAGTGCATCAAGCTCTCGCAGGAGGGCGAGCCCGAGATCTGGAACGCGATCCGCTTCGGCAGCGTGCTCGAGAACGTCGTCCTCGGCGACGGCCGCGTCCCCGACTACGACGACGGCGCGAAGACCGAGAACACCCGGGTCACCTACCCGATCGAGTTCATCGACCACGCCCGGCGTCCGTCGATGGCCGGTCACCCGAAGAACGTGGTCTTCCTGACCGCCGACGCCTTCGGCGTGCTGCCTCCGATCTCGAAGCTCACCGCCGAACAGGCGATGTACTACTTCATCAACGGCTACACCTCGAAGCTCGCGGGCACCGAGGCTGGCGTCACCGAGCCGAAGCCGAACTTCAGCCCGTGCTTCGGCGGACCGTTCCTTCCCAGGCCCCCGATGGTCTACGCCGAGTGGCTTCAGAAGCGGATCGCCGAGCACGGCGCCGACGTCTGGCTGCTCAACACCGGCT
The DNA here is from genome assembly GCA_964481025.1 of uncultured Isosphaeraceae bacterium. GTDB lineage: Bacteria > Planctomycetota > Phycisphaerae > Phycisphaerales > SM1A02. Next base: position 4 of record CAYZSH010000290.1, on the reverse strand, counting down.
GGAC
>CAYZSH010000289.1:0-3828 GCA_964481025.1 uncultured Isosphaeraceae bacterium | reverse complement strand
GGTAGATCCACGCCCCCGGCGTCTCCTGGAAGCAGAGGGCCGTGTGCAGCACCACCCCGAGCAGCATCATCGACGCGCGGACGAAGTCGAATCCGTGGTGGCGAGTCGCGGGCGGTGGCGAGGCAGGCTCGAGAGAGGCGGTCGATCCCTCCGACAAGGCCGTCTCAACCATTGGCGAGGATCTTTCGGCACGCGCCGCGACCGGCCTGAAGCGACGTGGAATCGAGGGGCATCTCAAGCAGATCGGCGATGCTCTTGGTGATCTCCCACGGCACCTCGAGCGCGGTGTAGGTGGTCGTGCCGTTCTCGTCGGCCAGCGCCGGATCGGCCCCCGCGTCGAGCAGGAGTCGCAGGCACTCCGGCCGCCCGAAGAAGGCGGCGCCGATCGTCGGCGTGCTGCCATTGCCGTTCCGGGCGTCGGGATCGGCACCGGCCTCGAGCAGCAGCGTGACGGCGTCGGTCTGTCCGAAGTCCGTGGCGAAGGCGAGCGCGGTCGTCTCGAAGGTGGGGTCGCGGGCGTCGATGTCGCCGGCCCGATCGAGACGGGCCGCGAGTGTTGCGACGTCGCCGATTGCGGCGGGCGTCCAGATGTCGACGATCTCGGCCGGAGCCACGCTTCCGGCGGATGGGTCGGCGTCGAGGTTCGTCGACTCGCCGCAGCCGGAGACGATCGCGATCGTTGCAGTGGCCACGCCCGCGGTGAGGATTCGAGTCGTTCTCATGGGCGAAGTCCCGGGGCTCCTCGTCTCCGTGAATTGGCGACACCCGTCATCCCGCCACCGCGACCGAAGATAGCGGGGGACGTCACGGCACTGGCGGAAATCGATGCGGCCAGCGATCTCGCTCTACGTCGCCCTGGGAGTCCCGAGTCGACGCGACGAGATCCACCTCCCAGCGGTGACTCGTTAGGAGGTGGATCCGCCGACTCCGACCGGAACTCGATCCGCGATGTCGTGGACTCAGTCGTCGTTCTGTTCAATCGCTGCGATGGCGAGTTCGAGGCGTTCGAAGATCGCCTCGGCCTCCTCCTCGGTGAGGATCTCGGCCTCGAGCTTCCTCTCGACGGCGATGAAGGCGGCCTCGATCATGTCGAACTCGTCGATCTCGTCGATCTCGCTGCGGGCCTCGAACTTGGCTTCGAGTCGTTCGAAGATCGGCTCGGCCTCCTCCTCGGTGAGGAGTCCAGCCTCGAGCTTCTTCTCAACGGCCTCGATGTACTCCTCGAGCTCCTCGGCGTCCTGTTCAAGGTCCACGCCGATGGCGATCTTCCGACCGATCTTGATCGACTCGGCCCGTTCCATGGCGCTCTCGAGCTTCTCGAGGATCACGCCCGCCTCCTCCTCGGTGAGGATTCCAGCCTCGAGCTTCTTCTCGACGGCGATGAAGACGGCCTCGATCTCGCTTCTCTCGTTGCGGGCCTCGAACTTGGCTTCGAGTCGTTCGAAGATCGCCTCGGCCTCCTCGGGTGAAAGCACGCCGCGCTCGATCTTCTCCGCGATCGCTCCGAAGCTCGCCTCAAGCTCCGCGAGTCTGGGAAGCCGCGTGATCATGGCCTTCTCGTAGGCCGTCTCGAGCTTCTTGAAGATCCACTCGGCCTCTTCCGGCGAGAGTTCGCCGCTCGCGACCTTCTTGTCGACGGCGTCGAAGTGTGCCTCGAACTTCTCGAGGCTCGGGAGACTCCTGTTCTGAAACAGCTCGCCGATCACCGGGATGTCGCCGCGCGACAGGTCCATGGTCTTGCCCGACGCCCGGTCGAGGTGTTCGAAGATCGATCCCGTCTTCCCGGGATATCGAACGCCCTCGACGACCTTCGCAGGCCAGGGCATGCCCTCGACGAGCTTCTGTCCCTCGACGAGCTTCCGCTTCGCGGTCGCCGCGAGGTCGGCGGTCCTCTCGTCCTTGTGCAGATCGGCGGCGAACCCCTCGGCAAACATCTTGTACATCGCCATCGCGTCCTTCTCGGAGATTTCGCCGTCGGCGACGGACCGCTTGAGGGCGTCGGACAGCGTCTCGAGCATCTCCACGGGCACACTCGCAGTGGGCGTCGAGATGGGCGGTTCCACCGGACGGGCCCAGGCGAGGGTCATCGAGAAGCCGATGGCGAGTGCGGCGGTGCCGGCGGCGAGGCGTCCCCTCGCCGATCCGTCTCGACGCTGAAGGCGAGAGGAATCGGTCAACAGGCGGGTGATGCGACTCATGAGCGGATCTCCTTGACTCGAGAGTGGGGTGAGCAGTCGTGCGTGCACACCGGCGTGCCGCAGCGATTGGATTCGAAGCAGCGCCTGCGCAAGGCTTCGGGAGGCCTCGCGATCGACGGTCGCGTCGTCGTCGCAGGCCAGCTCGCGCTGCACGACGGCGATTCGGCGGAGCCACCAGGCGACGGGATGGAAGAAGAGCAGGTTGACGGCGACCCGCTGCAGCAGATCCAACGCCGGATCGTGGCGGCGGATGTGGGCCAGTTCGTGCAGCAGCACCACCTCGAGCTGATCTCGGGGCATCGCCGTGAAGGCCGCCGCCGGCATCAGGATCACCGGTCGCAGCCAGCCGACGACCATCGGCACGTCGACGATCCGGCTGGCGAGCAGGCGAACCCCGCTCCCGACGCCGGCGTGTCGGGCGAGCCGTTCGAATCGCGCCTGCCAGTCCGAGGGTGCCGCGGAGGTTCGCGAGCGAAGGCGCCGGAGCCGCAACGCTTGGACGAGGGTCCACGAGGTGAGCACCAGAAGGCCGGCGACCCAGCTCCAGGCGAAGGCGACGGCGTACCCGGTGACCCCGCCATCCGATCCCGTCGTTCCTCGCTTCGAGGCCTCGTCCACGATCGCGGCGAACATGCTCGAGAGATCCGGCAGTGCCGGCAAAGGCGCCGATCGGTCGGTGTGGGCGAGGCTCCAGCAGCATGTGAAGACGAACGTCGCGGCGGAGGCCAGGAGTGCCGCACTTGCGATGTCGGCCCGGATGGCGGGACGAAGCGTCGGCCGCGATGCGAAGACGATCGCGACCGCGGCGCCGATCGCCGCGACCTGCCAGGTGCCGTGCAGCACCGCGGACTCGATGGCGAGGATCCAGTCGGTCCCGCCGGTCACGAGGCGCCTCCATCGTCGGAGGACTGGCGATCGATCAGCGAACGGATCGCCCGAAGCTCCTCCGGCGTCGCCTTTCGCATCGAGAGCGCCTGCAGGGCCATGCTGCCCGGCGAGCCGCCGAAGGCCTTGTCGAGCAGGTCGCCGAGCAGCCGCCGCTGCATCCGGCGGCGGGGCTGGGCGGCCCGGAACACCTGCGGTCGCACCGATCCGTCGCGGACGAGCAGGCCCTTGTCGGTCATGATCTGCATGAACTTGAGGACGGTGGTGTAGCCGGTGTCCTGCGAGGCCGAGAGTTCCTCGAAGACCTCGCGGACGGTGGCCCGACCGCGTTCCCAGATGACCGCGAGAATCGCCAGTTCCGCGTCGGTGGGGCGTCGGGGGGACTCGGGAGGGGACATGGCGGCGGACTCCGATGTTCGTGCGGGTCGCGATCCGACGCCGCGTCGCGGCACCGGGGACTCCCCCGAGGGAGGTCTACGGATCATTGTCACGAAGAGTTTCGTCAAGTCCACCGTTTGCACGAAAGATTTCGTACGTCCCGGGCGGAACGCGTCGCGGGACGGCCGCGGGATGGCCAAGGTCGGTCGGAACCCGATCGGCCGGAACCCGCTCGGCCGCATCCGGATCTGGTGGCTTGGGTTGGGGTGGCGGACCGGGCCGGGCGGGCCGCGGCGGAGTCAGGCGCGGCGTCCGAACAGTCGCTTCAGGCACCACACCGATCCGATCGTTCCGAGCGGGATCAGCA
>CAYZSH010000288.1:0-3857 GCA_964481025.1 uncultured Isosphaeraceae bacterium | reverse complement strand
CTGAACCGGCCCCGTCAGGACACATGCAGCCCCCGGTCTTCGGACCGGGGGCTGTTCTTGTGTCGGCGACTGTGGGCACGCCGGGACGCGAACGGGATGGAATCTCGGATTCCCACCGGATTTGGCTTCCTCACAGCCGATTCCGGGGTGACAATACGAACGCCTGCCGGTTCTCCTGTGAAGAAGGTCATCTCGACCGCGGTGGTCGGTTGTTCATTTGATCCTCCCCAATCACCGTCAGGCCAACGGTTCAGGAGAACTCAAGATGCGGTATGCGTTCATCGCCTGTTCGGCGACGACGATTCTGGCAGCGACGGCGATGGCCGGCGACACGACGCGATTCGATGTCTCCTTCCAGAACGTCGACGTGTTCTACAACGACATTCGTCCCGGCCAGCAGACCGTTCAGACGAACGACCCCGGTCGCTACCTCGATTCGTGCGGCTGGTCGAACGTCGATGTCGACGTCTGCTGGAACAGCCCTGCGGAGTACTCCGGCTGGGCGAACGAGGTCAAGGTCGCCATCGTCGTGAACGACGGCAACACCACGAACCAGTATCTGCTTGACACGCCATTCCCGGACATCGCTGCCGGCACCACCACGCCCGACACCTGTGCGAACTATCAGGCGTTGGATCTGCGTGTGATCGAGCTGCCGCCCGCGACCTACTCGGTGGACGATTCGGGTGAGGTGATCGTCGGCGTCTACGCGAGTTGGAACGACACCACCCAGCAGAGGCACAGTCACATCAACACGCTCGACTTCTACTTCGTGCTCGCCGGGGCATTCCCGACGGGTTGCGTGGACGCGACCGGTGACTGCGACGAGATCCATGGAACACCGGGCTGCACGGACCTGAGCTGCTGCACGCTCACCTGCGATCCCAACTCCGGTGGCGACCCGTTCTGCTGTGACAGCGACTGGGACTCGACCTGCGTCGATCTCGCCATCGGCATCTGCAACATCTTCCAGTATTCCTGCCTGTCGTCCGCGTACCCGAACGATTGCGCCACGAACGCCATCACGCTCCAGAACGGCGAGTCCCGGGCGTATTCGACGGTCAACGCCAACACCGACGGGCCGGTCATTCCCTGTGCCAACGAGGGCGGCCCGAACGTGTGGTACATGGTGGAGATCGACACCGCGGTCGATCAGGTGATCACGGCCTCGACCTGCGGTGCCGCCACCTACGACACCGCGATCACGATCTTCGATGCCGGTCCGATCGGGTCGACGCTTGACCCCGATTCGCTGGCGGACGGGCTGCTGCGGTGCAACGACGACGGCGGCGGGTGCCCCGGCTACACCTCGAGGCTCGAGTACCCCGTGTCGGCCGGTCGTCAGTACCTCCTGGCCGTCTCGGGCTGGGGCGGTGCGACCGGCACCGGGACCTTGACGGTGAGCTGGGAGGATGCGCCCTCCGCCCTGCCGGAGCCGACTTGTGAGACGCCCGGCGACACCACGATCACGCAGTTCGTGACCGCACCGGAGAACCTGGACATCAACGGCGGCGTGTGGTGTGGTTTCGGCAGCTCCAACGGATTCTGCCGGACCTACGCCGCGTCGACCCTCGGCGGACCCTTTGAAGTGAACTGCGTCGACTTCGGTTGGCGCATGGACGGCGTCGGCTACATGCCTGCGGAGATCAACCTCTTCAAGTCCAACCAGCAGAACCCGGTCGGCGCCACGCTCGAGCCGATCGCGTCCACCGAGTGCGGCCTCTACGGCCCGGGTGGAGTGGCGTACGTCATCAGCAGCGTCTCCTTCGACGCCCCGGTCCTCGTGGACCTCGTCGAAGGCGAGTGGCTGATGATTGAAGTCGTCTACCTCCGACAGCTCTGGATCGATGGCACGGGGTATGGCGGACTGATGGGATGTGCGTTCGAGGACACGGACGGCAACGAGGGCTACTTCCAGTGTGGCGGGGTCTACACCGGCTCCATGACCGACACCGGGTGGCCGCACTATCAGCCCTACATGGCCTTCAACGGCAACCCCGCGGGTGGCAGCTGCACCGGCGACTTCAACGATGACGGCATCGTCAACGGTGCCGACTTCGGATCGCTTCTCGCGGCCTGGGGTGTGTGTGGTGGGTGCCCCGAGGACCTCAACGGCGACGGTGCCGTGACCGGCGCCGACGTGGGTCTTCTCCTCTCGGTCTGGGGCGCCTGTCCCTGATCGATCGGAATCCGGCATCAGCACCGGATTCAACGCTGGATCCTTGCATCGCCCCCCGGCCGGATGGCCGGGGGGCGGTGTCTTTCCACGGGACGATGGCACACCAGATCGGATCCGACGTCGCCCTGCCCGGTACCCTGTGCCATTCCGGGCCACGACGTCGGCCCTTGGCCGGAATCCCGAGATCGGGAATCCCAAGTCGTCGGTTCCGAAGCGGTCGCCCCCGGCGACCTCCGGCGTCACAGCCTCGAGTTCTGGAGCGCGGGTGCGAATCTTCCTCATCGTCGTGGTGGTGCTCGTGGTCGGCCTGGTCGGGGGCATCCTTCTGCTTGGACCGTCGGTCTCGGCGGGCATGTCGTTCGGCGGGGGCGGTCGAGGCACCGAGGTCCGGGTCGAGCGGGTCGATCGCCGAAGCCTCGTCGAGCGGGTCTCCGCGCCCGGCGAGATCGAGCCGAACGTCAAGGTCGACGTCTCCGCGGAGGTCTCTGCGCGGATCCTCGAACTTCCCTTTCGCGAAGGTGACGCCGTCAGGAAGGGCGATCTGATCATTCGACTCGACGCCGAGGACATCGAGGCGCGGCTGGAGAGTGCGAAGGCCCGCCGCGATGCGGAGCGGTACCGACTTCAGAGCGAGCAGTCGAGGCTGGCCGGACCGATCGCCACCCTCGCCAACGCCCGCCGTCAGCTCGAGCGGCAGGAGTCGCTCTTCACCACCGGCGACGTCAGCCGGCAGGCCCTCGACGACATGCGGAATCGCGTGGCGGAGCTCGAAGCCCAGGTCGAGGCGGGCAAGCTCGCGATCTCGGTGATCGAGAGTTCGTATGCCGCCGCCGAAGCGGACGTCGCCCAGGCGAAGGAGATGCTCGACCGCACGATCATGAAGTCGCCGATCGACGGCGTCATCACCGTGCTCAACGCCGAGGTCGGCGAACTCGTCGTGGTCGGCACCATGAACAATGCGGGCACCGTGATCATGACGATCGCGGATCTCTCCCGCATGCGACTCGACGCGAAGGTCGCCGAGAGCGACATCGCCCGGATCGCCACCACCCAGCCCGCCGAGGTCCGCATCAACGCGTATCCCGATGATGTCTTCGAAGGCACCGTCGAGCGCATCGCCCTCCAGCGGACGCTCGACCGCGATGGCTCGGGCTACTTCAAGACCGAGGTCCAGTTGAAGCTCGACGGCCGTCGGATCTACTCCGGTCTCGCCGCGAACGTGGACATCGAGATCGCCCGGCACGAAGGTCTCGTCGTGCCGAGTCAGGCGGTGGTGGACAAGCTCGTCGACGAACTCCCGAGTCGCCTGTCCGACGACCCGCTCGTCGATCGGGACCGCCGCACCGTGCCGGTGGTCTTCGTGGTCGAGGACGGCAAGGCCCGGTGCCATCCGGTCAAGGTCGGGCCGAGTTCGCTCGCCGAGACGATCATCTCCGAGGGGCTGCCGACCGACGCGACGGTCGTGGTCGGTCCGTACAAGGTGCTCGAGAAGCTCGACGACGGTGATCCGGTCAAGGCGGAAGGGTTGACGCCGGCGGCGGAGACCAGGACCGAAACGGTCGCCGAGTCGCGGGAGGCCGAGCGCGACGCGGCCTGAATCGGCGCTCGTCCCCGCGTTTCCACCCATGCTCATCTCGCTTCGAGGCATCACGAAGGTCTACCGCGTCGGCGTCGAGGT
>CAYZSH010000287.1:0-3866 GCA_964481025.1 uncultured Isosphaeraceae bacterium | reverse complement strand
CCGCGCTCTCGACGTTGATGACGTCGCTCCGCGCCGTGGGCGTCTGGGGACCGGAGCTCATCCCGGATCCGACGAATCCCGCGGTCTGGTCGGCCCCCGCATCCGCGATCGTGGTCCTCTGGTTCGCGTTCAAGGTGCTGCCCGGCCTCGAGACCCGCGGCGACCTCGTCCGGGCCGCGGCCCGGATGCTGTTCATCGTCGGTTCGATCGATCTCGTCGGCTTCTTCTCGCTGGAACTGCGCGGCGAAGCGGGCGCCATGTCGGCGTTGCTCGAGATCTGGTTCCTGCATCTGGTCTCGAGCCTCTTCCTGCCGTGGTCGCCGCTCGACTCGCTGCGAGCGATCGTGCCGCTCGTCGCGGCCTGGGTCGGATTCGAGTCGATCCTCAACGGCCCGGCCGATCCGGTCGGAACGCTGCTCGAGATCGTCTTCGCCCCGATCGGACTCCTGCCCGGTCTGCTCGCGTGCGGCTGGCGGATGCGGAGATGGCGGCGCCGCTTCCGAAGCGAGGCGGTCACCCGCGGCTTCCTGATGCTCCGCCGCGAAGTGAAGCAGGCCCGCGCGATACACGAGTCGCTGTTTCCCGATGCGATCGACACGGGAACATGCGCCTTCGACTTCACCTTCCGACCCATGCGCGACCTCGGCGGCGACTACGTGCATGCGTCGGTCGCGCCGGGCGGACGCCTGCGGACCGTGGTGATCGACGTGACCGGACACGGACTCTCCGCCGCGATGACCGTCACCCGGCTCTCGGGCGAACTCGAACGGATTCTGGCCGAGGACCCCGACCTTGGTCCGGCCGCGATCCTGCAGTCGCTGAACCGCTACGTTCACCTCGTGCTGAGCCACCACGCGATCTTCGCCACCGCGGTCGCGGTCGAGCTCGACCCGCTCGACGGGACGCTCCGCGCCGCCAACGCCGGGCACCCGCCTCCGTTCATCCGACGTCGCGGAGGCACGGTCGAGCGACTCGACTCGACCGGCATCATTCTCGGCGCGGTCGACGCCGACGAGTTCGAATGCGGCGAGGTACGACGACACCTCGGCCCCGCCGAGACCGTGCTGCTCTACACCGACGGCGCCACCGAAGCCCGCGACTCGCTCGGTCGCATGCTCGGCGTCGAACGGCTCGAGGAAGCGATGCGTCGCGAGCCGGCGCCTCGCGACTGGTCGGCGCACGTCGCCAACGTCGTCGACGGCCACCGCGCCGGCTCGCCCGAAGACGACATCCTGATCGCCACGCTGACGTATCGCGGCCCTGCGCGGACCACCACCGCATGAGCGACGACGACCTCGATCGACGCATGCTCGAGCGCGCCGCTCGGATCGCACTCCGCGGCCATGGCGACGCCGAACCGAATCCCGCGGTCGGCTGCGTCATCGCGGATGCCGACGGCCGGGTCGTCGCCGAGGGCCGCACCGCGATCTGCGGCGGACCGCACGCCGAAGTCGTCGCGCTGCGACGCGCCGGTGACGCCGCCCGCGGCGGGACCGCCTGGGTCACGCTCGAACCGTGCAACCACCACGGCCGCACGCCGCCCTGCGTCGATGGGCTGATCGCCGCGGGCGTTCGCCGCGTGGTCGTCGGCGTGCGCGATCCGAACCCCGTCGCGGCCGGCGGTCTCGATCGGCTGCGGGCCGCCGGCATCGATGTCCTGGTGCGTGACGACGTCGCCGCAGTGCGCCGGGTGCACGCGAACTTCCTCGGCCGGGTCGCGACCGGACGCCCCTGGCTCGTCGCGAAATGGGCCGAGACCGCGGACGGCGATCTCATCGCACCACCCGATCACTCCCGGACGATTTCGAGTCCCGCGTCGCACCGCATGGTCCATCGCGAGCGGGGCCGCGTCGATGCGATCCTGACCGGCATCGGCACCGTCCTGGCGGATGATCCGCGACTCGATGTCCGCACTCGGCACGCCCGCCGAACGCCGCGCCGCGTGGTCGTCGATCGCGGACTCGCGCTCTCACCCGAGGCGACGCTGTTCCGAACGCCCGGCGGAGCAGTCACCGTCGCTGTCGATGCGGACGTCCTTCAGGCGAACCCCGGGCGCACGGCCGACCTCGCGACCGCCGGCGCGACGTTCATCGCGCTGCCTGCTGAAGATGATGCATCCGACCGACGTCGAGTCTCGCCAGTGGCTCTGCATCACCTACTGCACACGCTCTCCCGTGAACACCACGTCGCCACGATCCTCACCGAAGCGGGCCCCGGACTCCTCGGCGATCTCTTCGACGCGAACCTCGTCGACGCGGCCCTCGTCTTCACCGCCCCGTGGTCATTTGACGTCCGCACCACGACCGCCCCGCCCCGAGATCGACTCGACCGGGAACGATTCGAGCCACTCTGGTCCGGCCACCGCGGTGGCGATCGCGTCGCCTGGTGGCAGCGGGTCTGACCACGACAGAGACCACGGAGAGCACGGAGAAGCACGAAGGGCCACGGAGGGAGAATTGGTGGCACGCTTGAGCACGGCGTCGACGAGTCAGAAGTCGGCGGTCGTCTGGGCGTCATCAACGCCGCCCGCCGTGGTCACTCCCTCCCACGATTCAGTTTCGGCAGGATCGTGACAAGGAGTTCGTTCTCCGCACCCTCTTCCACGATCGGCTTGGTGTTCAAGCATGCAACCTCTCCAATCTCCGTGGCCCTCCGTGCTTCTCCGTGAGCTCCGTGGTCGACACGAAGACTCAAGGCCCGACCGGAATCACCGGAAAGTCATCCGGAGTCACCGCGAGTTTCGTGCTGGCGGGGAAGAGTCGAAGCACGCCGTCGCCGTTCTCGATCGCCCAGCGGCCGGCGTTGCTTTCGCGGGCGACGCGGACCGCGTCGATCGGTCGGCCGTCGAAGCCGTGAAGCACGATGGTCGCGACCTGAAGCTGCGTCGGGAAGTCCTGCACCAGCAGTTCGGTGGCCCGCGTGCCGGAGAGCAGGTCGAGGAGTTGCGTGACGACGACCGGATCCGCGTCGCCTTCGAGTGTGCGCTCGCCCGCGACGAGGGTGGCGGTCCAACGGTCGAGGTCGCGTTCGAGTCGCACCGAACCGGCGTCGCCGTCGATGACGATCGACCGCACGTCCGCGGGTCGGACGCCGGTGCCGGTCGGCTCGATGAGACCGGTCACCGCCGGGAGCAGCCCGCGGAGCGTCGCTTCGTCGAGCCGCACCACCGTCGGCACGCCTTCGATCATCGCGAAGCGATCGCGGGCGACGAGTCCGCTCGGACCGCCGACAAGCAGACGTTCGACCGTGCCGTCGTCGCGGGTCACGGCGAGCGTCGCCGCGGGCTCGGCCAGTCCGAATCGTCCGAGATCCTGCGGATCGTCGACCACGAACCCGTCGTGCTCGACGCGGCCGACCACCGCGACGAGTCGGTCGATCGCCTCGGGATCGGCCCGGGTCTCGATCGGCGATCGCATCGCCCATCGACGACCGTCGCGTTCGAGCGTCGTCGTGACCGGACCGTTCACGATCTCGATCGCCGCGACCTCGGTCTCACTCGGAAACAACCGTCGCGACCGCCAGTTCCGCGGATCGTCATCGACCGCACGCTCGTGCAGACCGTCGCCGACGACGAGCAGGTCGTCGTTGCCTGACACCCGGATCCACGCCCGTCCCGCGACGGTGCGGGCGCCGAGGTCGATCGCGGTCGAGCCGCCGGGCCACGCGAGCTCGATGCGGGCGTCGGCCGGGTCGAGTCCGAGTCGGCCGAGTCCGCCGTCGTCGTTGGAGAGCTCCGCGACCGGCGTGCGACGCGTCGCCGCGAGATCCGCGGCCGCGACCACCAGTCGGCGCACCGCGAACCCTTCGGCCGAGACCTCGAACGGTTCGATCTGACGCCAGCCCGCCGGGCCGCGTTCGAAGACGTA
>CAYZSH010000286.1:0-3872 GCA_964481025.1 uncultured Isosphaeraceae bacterium | reverse complement strand
TCATCTATGTGCAGGGCGAGAAGGTCGCCAACGTCCCCGAGGACGAGATCCTCGCTCGACTGCTCACCGAGTGCCGGGCGTTCGAAGCGAAGGTCCGCGCCGGCGAGGCGACCCTCGGCCAGAAGGTCGTCGACATCGTGCCGCCGGATCCGATCGGGGATCTCGGTTCCGGGGTCGAGCGGATCAAGGCCGGGCTCGTCGAGTCGATCACCGTCGAAGGACGCCCGACCTGACCGATTCCCCGGACGGCTGCCGTACGGATCGCTGGTAGCATCCGACGGAACCGATCCGCCCGCGGCTGCGGACCGCCCCACCCGGGCATCGCGGCCCTTGCCCACTCGTCCCCACTCCGTCCGGCTCCGGACCGAGAGAACCCATGATGCTTCGACTCGCTTCGCCCCGGCCGATCCGACGCACGCCCGGCTTCACGATCGTCGAGATCCTCACGGTCATCGGCATGATCACGGTCCTGCTGGGCCTGCTGCTCGCCGGACTTCAGGCCGCCCGCCGTTCGAGCGTCAAGACCGTCGAACTCAACCACCTCCGCCAGATCCACCTCGCGTGGACGGCCTACTCCGCCAGCAACAACGACTACGTGATGCCGGGCCACCTCGACGCGGCCACACAGCAGCAGTGGCGACTCCGCTACCGCTTCGAGAGCGGCGGCCAGGTGCCCGCGCAGATGGCCAGCTTCTACCCGTGGCGCCTGCTCCCGTATCTGGACTGGGGCTACGACGCGCTCGTCGGCTACCTGCCCAACACCGACATCGTCGAGGAGATTCCGCGCACGAATCCCGACCCGGCCGGTGCGATCGTCGCGCGTCAGATCAACGGCCAGCCCTGGTTCGGCTACAACGCCTACTACGTGGGCGGCTGGTGGGAAGCTGACAATGGCGGCACCGCGACCATGAAGTACGCCAACGGCCTCTGGCAGCAGAACAACGGATCCGGCGCGGGGGTCCCCACCCGGGGCAACCTCGTGGTGCGGACCGTGGGTCGCGCCACCAACCCCGGCTCGCTCGTTCTCTTCGCGGGCTCGACGGTCCGGGCGCCCGGCATCTTCAAGGAGACGGTCGACACGCTCCCCGGTGCCGCCTGGTGCAGCCCGCATCGCCGTGGCGAACTCCCCGTCTGGAACGTCTATGTCAACGCGGCCGGCGGGATGGACACCGGCGGACTCGGGGCCTCGCTGCTGAACGCCCACACGTCGATCTTCGCCCCTCCTGCCGCGACCTTCGCGCAGGGCTCGGACGTGGCGCTGGAAGTCGTCAACGAGGACGCGGTGCCCTATCGCCGCATGGGCGCGACGGTGTCGGTGGTTCACATGGATGGCAACGCGAACGGCGTCGGTGTCGGCGAACTCGTCGACCAACGGCGCTGGATCAACGCCGCCAACGATGCGGTCGGCAATCCCCGCGAATTCCGACACACCGACGACTGATCGAGTCGTGACTCAGTTTCCAGCCGACGTCGCCGCAGGCTTCGCCCGCGACGCCGCGACGATCGATCCCGCGAGCGCCTCGAGCCGACCGAGGGAACGGTCCTGGCGTCCACGGAAGACCATGTACGGGAAGAGCGCCGTCAGGGCGACCACCAGCCCGGCCGCGGTCGAGACCAGCGCCTCGGCGATGCCGCCGGAGACCTGACTCGGATCGGTGATCGTCGCGTCGCCGCCCAGCAGTTCGAAACTCTGGATGATGCCGATCACGGTGCCGAGGATGCCGAGCATCGGACTCGCGGTGACGACCGTCGAGAGCAGCAGGAGGCCACGCTCGAATGCGGGACGGACCTCCTCGGCCGCGACCGTGGCCGCCGATTCGTCGATCGGCACACCCTCCAGCGGGAGCCGCCGAACGAGCGTGCCGTACGGCGTCGGGTCGTGTTCGGCGAGGATCGCGGCCCGCATCGCGTCGCCGCGGCGCAGCGTGTCGGCGAGTTCGCGATATCGCGCCCGACCGCGTCGCCCGTCCACCCGCCACCAGAAGACCGCCCGCTCGATCACGGTCGAGATCGAGAGCACGCTCAGCCCGAGCAGCGGCCACATGACGAGGCCACCGCGATCCATGAACGAGAGGAAGGTGTCGAGGGAGGACATGGGTCGGAGGATACGGGAGAGTGCGAAGTGGAGAGGGGAGACTGGGGTAGGATGCCGCGCATGACTGCTGCGCCCGCCGATTCCGTGGCTTCGGACGACGTTCTGCTCGGGGAGATCGAGGACGCGCTGGCCGCGGCGATCGATCGACGAGGTCTCGGCCCCCTGCTCGACGAGGCCACGCGATACGCGCTGCTCGGCGGTGGCAAGCGGCTTCGGCCGATGCTCGCCTTGCGGGCGTGCGAGGCGGTCGGCGGAGATCGGTCGGACGCGATGCCCGCCGCGGTCGCGCTCGAGTGCATCCACGCCTTCAGCCTGGTCCACGACGATCTTCCCGCAATGGACGACGACGATCTTCGTCGCGGCCGTCCCACCACCCACAAGGTCTACGGCGAGGCGGTCGCGATCCTGGTCGGCGACCTTCTGCAGGGACTCGCCCCCGAGGTCGCACTCGAGAGCCCGGTCGAACCGGCGGCCATCACCGCCACCGTCCTCGAGGGCTCCCGCCTCATGATCGAGGGGCAGATCCACGACACCGTCGGCGGGTTCGCCGAGTCGATGACCGACGAATTCGAGCGACTCCGGCACATCCATCGACTGAAGACCGCGGCCCTCATCCGGGCCGCGTGTCGGGCGGGCGCTCTCGCGGGCGGTGGCGACGCCTCGGCCCTCGACCGCTACGGCGAGGCGATCGGCCTCATGTTCCAGATCGTCGACGACATCCTCGACGAGACGCAGTCCACCGAGCACCTCGGCAAGACCGGAGGCAAGGACAAGGCGGCGGGCAAGCGGACCTATCCGGCCCTGCTCGGTCTGGAAGGAAGCCGGGCCGAGGTCGCCCGGCTCGAAGCGGTCGCGATCGACGCCCTCGCCGCACTCGGCCCCGCCGCGGAGCCGCTTCGGGACCTGGCCCGGCGACTCTCGACCCGGACCCGCTGATCCGAATCCCACCCCGAGCGACGCCGAACCCGGTTCGGGTGCTGCCGTAGGGGGTAGACTCCGAACCTGACTCGACGGCTCCGGCCGACTCCCCGCATCGAATGGATTCCCGCGGATGGATCTTGAACTGCTCTCCGGCCTGCGAAGCCCGCGGGACCTGAAGTCGCTTCCCATCGACAGACTCGACGACCTGGCGGCCGAGATCCGCCACGCGATCTGCGATCAGGTCCGACTGAGCGGTGGCCACCTCGCGCCGAACCTCGGCGTCGTCGAGCTCTCGATCGCCCTGCACTACGTCTTCGACTTCGGCCACGACCGCCTGCTGTTCGACGTCGGGCACCAGTGCTACCCCCACAAGCTGCTGACCGGACGCCTGCCGATGCTCGCCGGGCTCCGCACCCGCCAGGGCATGGCCGGCTTCCCCGAGCCCCGCGAGAGCGAGTACGACCTCTTCAGCGTCGGCCACGCCGGCACCGGCATCTCGACCGCGGTCGGCATGGCCCGCGGCGACACCCTCAACGGCCAGGGCTGGAGCCCGGAGAACCCCGACGGCCGCCGCACCGTCGCCCTCATCGGTGACGCCTCGATCGTCAACGGCCTCGCGATGGAGGGCCTGAACAACGCGGGCACCCTCGGTCGTCAGTTCCTCGTGGTTCTGAACGACAACGGCATGTCGATCGCGAAGCCGCAGGGCGCGATCGCCGCGTACTTCGACAAGGTCCGACTCAGCCATTCCTACGGCGGCTTCAAGAAGGCTGCCAAGGAATTCGCGCGGCACATCCCCGGCGGCGAGACGCTCTCCGAGCTCTATCACCGCATGGGCGAGATGAGCAAGGCGATG
>CAYZSH010000285.1:0-3975 GCA_964481025.1 uncultured Isosphaeraceae bacterium | reverse complement strand
ACGAACGCGGCCTGGATGGCGCTCTCGACGTTGACGACGCGGGCCTTGTAGATGTTTCCGACCGCGGTGCTGCTCTGGGCCCGCTCGACGAAGAGCTCTTCGAGTCGTCCCTTCTCGAGGATCGCGATCCGGCACGATTCGCCGGGCACCTCGTCGACGAGCATGAGACGCGAGCCCTTCTCGGCCCGCGGTCCGGTCGGCGTGACCTCGATCGCGGCGCGTTCGGGCCAGCGACGCTCCCGCGTGCGGCGAGGCTTCTTTTCCGACTTTCCGTCGTCCTTCGCGGCGGACTCGGTGTCCGCGCCTGCCTCGGTCTCGTTCTCGGGGTCGGTCGCGTCGGACTCACCTTCGGCGTCGGAGGCTTCGCCTCCCTCGGAGGCGTCCACATCCGCGGACTCGCCCTTGCGACGTCTTCCGCCTCGGCGGCGTCGGGACTTCTTCTTGGGAGCGTCCTCGGTGGACTCGTCCGTGGAGGCGTCCTCGGTCGCGGTGTCGGAGTCGGTTTCGGTCTCAGGCTCGGCCGAGGCGGTGTCCTCGCCGGTGGCTTCGTCCTCGGCCGCCGCGTCGTCCTCGGTGGTCGGCGTGGCCTTGGACTCGGCCTTCTTCTTCCGCCGTCGCGACGTGGAAGACTTCTTCTTCGTCGTCGGCTCGTCGGCCGTCGTCGCGGCCTCGACCTCCACGGTCGAGGTCGTCTCCTCGGAACCGCCGTCTTCCGCCGCGGGGGCGGCGGTCTTCCTGGTGGTCTTCTTCTTCGTCGTCTTCTTCTTCTTCGTCGAGGCGTCCGCCTTCGACGTCGACTCGGCGTCGCCGGTGGCCTTCTTCGAGGTCACCTTCTTCCGCGTCTTCCTGGTGGTCTTCCTGGCGGGCGTGGTCTCGGCGTTCGTGTCGGCGCCGAGGTCTTCAGATTCATTGGACGCAGCGTGGGCGTCGGACATGGTCGTCTCCATGGCCGCCCGGGTCCGGTGAAATCGGGGTGGATCGGGAGGGAGGGATCGTCGGCGGTGCGAGCCGACACCCGTGGACCGGCTGCAGGCATCCTCGAGGAGGCCCTGCCGATCGTCTCGGATGCGACCCCGAGTCCGCCGCGGAGGCGGGGCATGATCCGGCCTGAAGAAGGCGCGTCGGATCACGAGGAGTCGCGATCGGCGGTGCAAGATCGAGTCCGATCCGGGGCTCCCCGAACGGCCCAGGGGACCGAAGGAGGCGGACGAGCGGTGTCGGCGATCCCGGGGTGGGGGACGTCGGGACGAGCGGGGTCGAGCAGGTCGACCAGACCGGTCCGCAGTCTTCCAACACCCGCGGGGCGTCGCGGCGACGCCTGCGGACTCGGCGACCACCGCCGCCGAGAGGGGACCTCCAGGTCGGACGAGTGTCCGGGTGGAGGTTCGTTCCATTCCTTCCCGACCGATCCGAGGGACCGGCCGAGGCGGAGTTCGTTCGTGTCACCCGGACGTTCCCGAGTGGGCTCGGGCCGGGCATGGGGTCAGGGGGCGGAAAGCCCCGAAGATCCGCCCGGAAAGGGCGGGGCGTGGTCCATTCCGGTCAATCGGCGGTCCAGCCGCCGGGCGAGCCGGGATCGATCTTCCGAAGTTCGTCGCGGAGGTAGTTGAGGACCTGCCGCTCCGAGTCGAACGTGCCGACCTTCCGGGCGACGCGTTCGCAATGGTCGATGGTCACCGCCCGAATCACCGTCTTGATGAGCGGAATCTGGGTCGGTACCAACGAGAGTGTACGTAGGCCCAGACCCAGGAGCAACATGGTGTAGATCGGCTCGCCGGCGAGCTCACCGCAGAGCGATACGTCGATCTCTCGCCGACGGGCGGCCCGGACCACGTTCTTGACCAGCTGGATGACCGCGGGGCTGGCCCCCGTATAGAGGTTCGCCACCCGTTCGTTGCCGCGGTCGACCGCCAGCGTGTACTGGATGAGGTCGTTGGTGCCGATCGAGAAGAACTCGACCTCGCTGGAGAACGCGCGGGCCATGAGGGCCGCCGAGGGGACCTCGACCATCATGCCGATCGAGACGTCCCGGCCCCGCTCGATGCCTTCCTCGTCGAGCTCCTCGGCCACGTCCGCCAGCAGCATCTTGGCCTGCCGGATCTCCATGACCGTCGAGACCAGCGGGAACATCACCTTGACCGGACCACCCGCGGCGGCCCGCAGGATCGCCCGCAGCTGCGTCTTGAACTCGGGGAGGTGGAGGAGCGAGTACCGGATCGAGCGGCAGCCGAGGAACGGGTTGCGTTCCGGCTCCTCCGCCTGCTTCTGCGTGTACTTGTCGGCGCCGAGGTCCTGCGTGCGGATCGTCAGCGGTCGCCCGCCGAGATGATCGATCGCGGTGCGATACGCCTTGTAGTGATCGTCCTCGCTCGGCTCGTGCCCGCTGGTGAGGTAGAGGAACTCGGTGCGGTAGAGGCCGACGCCGATGCCGCCGTTGTCCAGCACCGACGGGATCTCGTCAGGGAACTCGATGTTTCCGAGCAGCGAGATCGACGTGCCATCGACGGTCACCGCGTCGAGCCCTGCAGACCGACGAAGCTCCGCTCGATAACTCGTCACCCGGGTCTGCCGCGCCCGGTAGTCCTCGAGGATCTCGTCGGTCGGATTCAGGATCACGGTGCCGGCATCGCCATCGACGATCACCAGATCGCCGTTCTCGGCGGCCCGGCTGATTCGCTGGCAACCGACGACCGCGGGGATGTCCACCGCCTTCGCGACGATCGAGACGTGGCTCGTCCGGCCGCCGAGGTCGGTCGCGAAGCCGAGGACCTTGGTGCGGTCCATGCCTGCGGTCTGGCTGGGCGTGAGTTCGTGAGCGACGATGATCACCGGCTCCTCGAGCGTCGCGAGGCGGCTGGTGTTCTCGCCCATGAGCCGGTCGAGCACGCGTCGGTCGAGGTCGATGATGTCCGAGGTCTTCTGTGCGAACACCTCGTTGCCCATCGCGGCGAAGCGATCGGCGACGGCGCGGAACTCGTCCGCGACCGCCCACTCGGCGACCACGAGATCGGTCTCGATGCGGGTCCGGATCGGCTTCCGCAACGACGGGTCGCGGAGCAGGCCGACGTGGAACTCGAAGATCTTGGCGGGTTCGGCGCCCAGGTGGACACGCGTGCGGTCGCGAAGCGCCTCGAGGTCGGCGATCGCCTCCTCGAACGCGGTGTTCATTCGCTCGATCTCGCGATCGACTTCGTTCGCCTCGATGCGGCGATGCGGCACCCGCTGCTCGGCCTCGCCGAGACGGAAGACGCGCCCGATCACGATGCCGGACGAAACGGGAATGCCGCGAATGGTCTCCATCGGGAGGCCGGGATCCTGTGTGTTTCGGAGGTCGTCCGTCGCGGGAGTCCGCGGTCTGGACGAGTCCTCGGGAGTGGGGCGGGACCACCTCGCTACCCGGTGGACGTCCCGGTGACGGCGGGATGAAGGCCGTGTCGCCGGACGGGGCATCCTACCACGAGCCGGGTCGATTCCGAGTCCGTCAGCGATGACGGTGGCTCTGGAGAAACCGCCGCCGACGGGGCCTGAAGGTCCCGCCGGCGGCGGTGTGATCACGGTGTGAGCAGACGGGAAACGTCCGAATCAGTCGTCCTTGACCTCGAACTCGGCGTCGATGACGTCGTCGTCCTTCTTCGCCGCGCTCTCGGCGGCGTCGCCGCCGGCCTGCTGATTCGCCGTCGCCTCGTAGACGGCCTTTCCGAGTTCGGACGCGACCTTCTCGAGGTTCGCCTGTGCTGCCTCGATCGCGGCCTTGTCGTCGCCCTTGATCTTGTCCTCGAGGTTCGAGATCGCGGACTCGATCTCGGAGCGGGTCTCGGTCGAGACCTTGTCGCCATGTTCCTCGAGGCTCTTGCGAGTGCCGTAGGCGATCTGCTCGGCCCGGTTGCGGACCTCGACGAGTTCGCGCTTGGCCTTGTCCTCGTCGGCGTGCGCCTCGGCGTCGCGCTTCATGCGCTCGATCTCGTCCTCGGAGAG
>CAYZSH010000284.1:2394-3982 GCA_964481025.1 uncultured Isosphaeraceae bacterium | reverse complement strand
GTCGGCAGGCCGTCGCCGCGCTTGATTCGGATGGGGACGCTAAGTGTTGCCATGATGAATCCTCAGATCGCGTAACGCACGATGACGATGCCGGAACCGCCCGACCCGCTGGCCGCGGCCGCGGTTCCGCCGCCTCCGCCGCCAGTGTTTGCGGTTCCGGATTGACCGGCTTCCGCATACTTGCCTCCTGCACCGCCTCCGCCCGAACCGCCGCTGCCAGCAGAGCCGGTCGCAGCCCTCGCTCCGCCGCCGCCTCCGCCGCCGTAGGTGGTTGACCACACTGTGATGCCGTCGCCGCCATTTCCAGAACCGTTTGACGTAGCGCTTGCGTTTCCGCCTGCCTGAGACGCGCCGCCACCACCGCCGCCGTTTCGGTTGTTTGCGATTGACCCATCGAAGGAGCCATCGCCTCCTCCGAACCCTTGGCCGGAGGTTCCGGTGCCGCCGCTCGCAGCCGACGATGTTCCGCCTGCACCGCCGCCGCCGGATCCTCCGTTGCTGCCACTCGCACCGAGCGGTCCAGCGCCGCCGCCACCGCCGACCGCGGTCTCCGAGATCGAGCCGCCGATGAACGACGAATCGCCGCCGTTGCCGCCTGTGTCGTTGGAATCGACAAGTCCCGCACCACCGCTGCCAACTGTGACGGTGTAGGTGCCGGATGACACTGTGAGAGCGCTGGCTCCGTCGAGCAACAGCACGCCGCCACCGCCGCCACCGCCGCCCGCGTTTGACCCTCGCCCGCCACCACCACCTCCGCCGACCAGCAATACCTCGACGGTGCCGCCGGTTGCGACCTCGAACGATCCACTCGATGTGAACGTGTGGTAGCGGTAGCCACCGACATCGGTCACGGTGCCGCCGGTTGCTGCGATGCCTGTGGCCGCGATGAACATCCACCTCATTCTGAGTATCCTTCGTAGTTGACCCACCAGTTTGGCGTGCCGATGCCCAGATCGATCGACTCATCCAGTCCGACGTACTGCGGCGCGTTCACTTGCGATGTGAACCACGCAAGCCCCCAGTACATTCCATCTCCATAATCCGGCTTGGTGATGATGGACAGCATCACGCAGCGATCGATGATCGGCTCTCGGTCCTGCGAGATCCCGTTCGGCACCATGCCGGGCCGATAGATCTCGGACTCCGTGGTGCCGCTGGCCGGATCGCGCGTCACGCCCTTGATGCTGGGAGCGAAGAGCGTCTCGTAGTAGCGTCGCATGAACCTGCGGTACGGCGGTGCCATCACCACGCCTGCGAAAATGCTCTTTGCACCGGCCAGTTTGGGGATGTAGTGATTTCCAGCCTCGTAGCACAGCAGCTTGAGGTTCCATCGCCTTGCAGGAGCGTTTGCCCAGAGATGCTTCCGTGAGTAGCTCGCTTCGTCTGGGCCGATCGAAAAGGAATACTCGACATCCAGTGCCAAGTGCTTCCATTTTGCGAAGCCCGGATATCCTGCTGGCTCTGTCGCGTTGGTAAGTTTGTTCCTGCGGATTCCAATCGACCAAAAGCTTGTGCCGCTCAGTTGGTCGTCCCCGTTTCCTGCTTGGGCACCAATAGGACTGCTGTACGGCTCAAGCTGGCGCTGAAC
>CAYZSH010000284.1:0-2294 GCA_964481025.1 uncultured Isosphaeraceae bacterium | reverse complement strand
AGCTCGTTTGCCAGTTCGCTGTAGACCTTGAGGCCGGGCGCGAGATTCGCCGCGACGAATGGCACCAGATTGGTGATGTAGTCCTGATCCACCAGCAACGACTTGGTTTCGCCGTGTACGGCAAACACGTCGGGCTGACCTGCGGTTCTTGTTCCCGGGTACACCGCATTGACCGGGTGCGAATGCCACCAGTCTGCACGCACCTGGTTGCATAACTGAATCTGGGCTTTGAGCGATACGCCGTGCATGAAATGCGTCGGCCTGTTCAGCGGGCCGTGCCCAGTCTCGAATCCGTAGTTGTTTGGCGGATGCGACCAGCCCACCCGTCGCACGATTCGCGTTTGCCCATCGGGGCCTGATGACCACTGCTCAGGAGTCTGGGCGGCGTAGACCACGTTGTCTCTGTGATCGACCTTGGTCTGGCCGTGGTTGCGGAGGATCTTCATCCGCTTGTTCTTCTCGACCCATGCCGGGTACAAAGAGTACGGTCGGTAGTTTGTGTGGTCGAAACCTTCGTAGATCAGATCCCCAAGCACCAGCGGATCTTCCGACAGCACATACCGGACATCCTTGACAAGCACGACCATGTTCCGCACCGGGTCGTTTGGGTCGGTCGAGTTGATAAAGATCTTCCGGTTGCTGAGATTGCAATCGACTCCGGTTGTCTTGGTCATGCGGCGCATCGTCATGTTGACCGGACCAGTGCCCCACGGACCCTCATTCACGGGTCCAGTGAATGCAACCGACTGCTGCACCACATTGTCCCCTTCGCCCAAGAATCGAACCGTTCCGCTGCCCTCCCAATACGCCGCGATCGTATAGCTCGCGACCTTGCCTCGTATGTTGTCTGGGGCGAGCGGAGCGGCCCCTTCGGTGGAGGTCGTATACTCGCCGGGGATCTGGAGAATCGCCCACCCGCGCTCTCTAGAGTTCACGCTGAGCCATATCTCCGCCGGATTTGCGCTCGACAACGGCGTCCCGTCCAAGTTCTTGATCGGCCAGCCATCAGCGGTGCAGAACGGATCGCCGGTATGGTTCTCCCACAACGTGATCGGCTTGTTCGGATTCGATCCTCGCCCACCGCGCCATGTGCAGTCCGCGCCATACATCAGATTCGCGAATGCCACATCGGAGACGTAGTACGCAATCTCGGCAACGATGTGAGACCCGATATGGCTGTTGGCGTTCGGTAACGCACTCCCGACCGTTAGCGTCGCCGTTCTGCTGGTGCTTCCGTCCAGATTGGTCGCCGTCACCACGACCGAAATCGTCTGATCCTCGTCATCAGCGACGAGCGTGTAGGTCTGCCCGGTTGCATTCGCAATGTTGGATGCGCCTCGCCGCCACTGGTACGAAATGGAGTTGGCGTTCTGCGAAACCGGATTGACATCCGGCGCAGCCGGTCCACCCACCCGCAGCACGACTCCCGCGTTGCCGTTCGCAATCGCGCTGATTGGAACCGTCTGCGCCGCGTTGTTTCGGATCGTCACTGGCGACAGCGACGGCAGATTTGAGACTTCCTCGATGGTGGCAGTCACCGTCTGGCTCACGCTGCCGACGATGTTGGTGAGCGTGATCGTGCAGGCCAGAGTGCCGGGGAACGAAGGAAACGTGTAATTGTTGACGAACCGCGAGTTGTCGCCGATTGGGGTGCCGTTGTACGTCCACGCATACGAGACCACGGGCGTAGGCGTCCCGGCGATGCCGGGCTGGCCGATCGAGATGTCGTACGGCGTCTGCGGCTGGACTTGGAACGTGCTCACGGCGTGGGCGCTCCGATGGTCGGGATCGAGGTGAACGACGGCGGTGCCGTCTCGGGGCCATCGACGATGAAGGTTCCTCCGTCGATCGACTCGGGGATGAACCGACCAGAGTCCGCGCTCCAGGTATCGGTCGCCGCGGTGTACTGCAACGCGCCGCTCACCGCCGATGCGAACGCGATCGGCTCGGCATCGGGGACGAATCGCGACGTTGCCGGATCCCACCGCAGCACGGTTCCATCGTCGAGGCCGGATCCCTCGGGCACCTCGACGGACAACGGCAACGAGTCAATGCCGATGCGGCCGCTGTAGATCTGGATGCAATCACTGAACTCCGTCTCGATGTCGGTGACGCCGACACGGATATCAATGAATTCGCCGGTGATCTGCGCGCCGACCTCGCCCCTCTTGAGCGAATACTCGATGTCGGGCGAGTCCTCGACGCTCCAGTCAGCGTCATGCCGCAGGATGATCCGCGAGTTCCATGTTGTCATGCGTAGGTGCCCCCGTCGATCTCCGTCGCGGAGACCGCGG
>CAYZSH010000283.1:0-4013 GCA_964481025.1 uncultured Isosphaeraceae bacterium | reverse complement strand
CGCACCGGGTGACGACGCCGCGGCCTTCGAACGAGCCCGCGATCCAGTACCCGATCGCGGTGCGGCGATGCGTCCAGCGGGTCGTGTGAAGACCGATGACGCCGACCACTCGCTCGCCCCGGCCATCCAGCTCGGCGACCATCGCCCAGTCGCCGCCGCCATCGCCGCCCAGGGCCGTATCCCGTCGTGCGATCGAGCCGTCGATGAACGCCCGCGTGTCGTCGACGGTCCGCGTCCCGCCCACCCACGGCAGCCGGGCCCCCAGCCGGTCACGATCGGCATCCACCAGTGCGAAGATCTCCGCGGCATGGCGGGCTTCGACCGGCTCCAGCCGGAGATCGGGTCCGATCTCAAGGGGTTCGACGAGGGTGGAAGGGGACATCGAGCCGACTATACTGCTGGCCTTCGGCAACCGGCCGGACCGACCTCGACCCCCTTCGCACGGATTTCGCCATGCTCCCCGTCCTGCTCTCGAACCTGCTCTGGCTCGTCATCTGCGGCATCTACGCGGCGCTGTGGTTCTGGCAGGCCGGTCGTGATCGCAAGGCGGGCACCGGATTCGTCGACAAGGACTGAGTCCACGCGAACCGCGAACGACCGAACGAAGACGACGCCGGCTCACCCGAGCCGGCGTCGTCGTTTCATTCGTGAGTCGAGCGTCGCGACGGGCGTCGATCAGCCGACCGGACCCCAGGCGCTGATCAGCAGACCGAGATCGGCGCTGTTCACGATCCCGTCCAGGTTGAGGTCCGCGGCGTTCGCGCCGGTCTGGTTCCACGCCGCGATCAGCAGGCCGAGGTCGGCGCTGTTCACGATGCCGTCGCCGTTGAGGTCCGGGGTCGGCGGGGCGGCGGGCTGCTCATAGGTCACTTCGAGTCGCGGGCGAAGCAGCGGGTTCCCGAACTCGCTGGTCCAGATCTCGATGCCCTCGTCGTTGCCCGAGATGATCTCCGGCAGGATCGCGATGCCCCAGTTCGGCTGGCCGTTCGACCACGACTGCACGAGACCGGTGATGTCCACCCGCCGCATGGTGTCGCCGTCGCGGACGTTGTCGCCGAGGAACTGACCGATCACACCGCCGATGTCGGCACCTTCCGAGAGTCCGCCGCCGAGGGAGTTCCAGGTCGAGTCCTCCTCCCACGGCACGAGCACGGGGTGGACGAAGAATCGTGGATTCGCGAAGGGGTTGTCGATGTCGGCGGCGACGTCGATGACCAGCGTCGCCGAGCGGATCTTCGCGCCCTGCGGGACGCGGCCCGGTTCGACGCCCTCGCTGAAGACGTCGTCGAATCGGATCAGCGACTGTCCGCGTCGGTCGGTGAAGATGGAGTTCGAGGTGTCGTCGTCCGACCAGCGGGTGTCCTGCTCGCCGTACGCGGTGTTCGGCTCGTCCTCGTTGATCCAGGTGTCGCGGGTGCCGTCGTAGCCGTTGATGCCGTTCTGGAAGGCGGCGAACCCGTCGAGCGTGCGGTATCGGTCGAAGTCCACGTCGAGCGAGAAGAGGCTCTCGTCGGTGAAGCGGAACTGGTCGAGGTAGGGCGAGTACGACTCGACGTCGATGCGCCCGAGTGGAACGTTGAACTCCATGATCCGCAGCCAGCCGTCGCCGCCGTTGGGGTCCTCCTGATAGTCGGCCAGCACTTCGTGAACCGGCAGGTTCGCGACGTTGGTGGAGGTCTGGCGATACTCCTCGTGGAAGTGCCCGCAGTTCACGAGGAAGATGTTCGGGTTGCGGCGGATGAACCACTCGAAGAGTTCGTTCGCCTGAATTCCGAACGGCTGTCGCGGTGGCTCGACCGTGTACCAGATGTCGGGGTACCGACCGCTCGGAACGACGGGCACGCCGCCGACGTAGTCCTCGGCATCCTGCAGGTAGCGGTGGGTCGTGAACATGACCGCCTTGTCACGATGGCGATCGAGCACGCCCTGTGCCCACGCCAGTTCCGACGGCGGCGTTTCACACTCGACGCTGAGGCCGATGAACTCGCGATCACCGCCGTCGAAGACCTGCCAGGTGCTCATGCCGGTCGCGCTCGACTCGCGGAAGAACGGGCGGCCGATGTAGCGATCGGGGCCGAACCAGAACAGATAGTTCTCGGGGATGTACGGCTCGCCCGAACCGCCGTTGGCGGTGATGTCGTGGTTGCCGCTGGTCACGCCCTGCGGCACGCCCGCGGCGTCGAGGATGTCCATCGCGTCGTCGGCGTTGATCCACTCCTCGGTGCGATCGGCGTGCTGCACGATGTCGCCGTAATGGCTGGCGAAGCGGATGTCGAGATCGGCGAGGCGATCCACGACCCAGGTCGTCTGGTTGACATAGACGAGCGGGAACTGCTCGCTGTACCGCTGGGTGTCGGGGAGTCCGATGACGGTGAAGACGCCGTCGCTCGAACCCGCGAGCGCGGTCGGCGCGGCGACCCCGATCAATGCGGCGACGAGTCCGAGTCGGATGGGCGACGAGTCTGCGGATGGCATCGATATCTCTCCCGTAGGGGGACCTGGGAACGTGGACCGACATTGTCTCCAAAGGAGGTCCCGGAATCACGTTCTTCCACGAATTTTCGGTCTTGATCCGGTTCGGATTCGGCGGCGGAAGCGTCTTCCGGGCCGCGAACGCTCGCGGGTGGGCTCGAACCACCGACCTTCGGTTTAGGAAACCGGTGCTCTATCCAACTGAGCTACGCGAGCGGGGAGGGGCATGGTAGCGGAGGACGGCCCCGGTCCGGGGTACGCTCGGGCGATGATCGGACGCCTCCTCACGCTCACCGTCCTTCTGGTCACGACCGCGGTGGCCGCCATCGCCGACGATCCGTCGTCGAGTTCCAACGCCGACGCCGCTCCCGATCCAACGCCGGGCTTCGAGGTCATCGTCCTCGGCCGGGCTCAGGACGGCGGTCTGCCGCATCTCGGCTGCGAACGCGGGTGCTGCGTCGAGGCCCGACGGTCCGGGCGGGTCGAGACGCCCGCGTGTCTGGGCATCCGTGACCTCGCCACCGGAAAGCTGCTGCTCGTCGAGGCCACGCCCGCCATCGAGCGACAGGTCGGACTGCTGCACGAACTCACCGGAACCACCGATCGTGGTCGCTCGCCGGTCGACGGCATCCTGCTGACGCACGCGCACATCGGTCACTACGCCGGGCTCATCCAGCTCGGTCGCGAGGTCGCGTCCACGCCCTCGACGCCCGTCTGGACGACACCGCGACTCGCCGAGTTTCTCCGCACCAACGGCCCGTGGTCGCAGTTGGTGGCGCTCGATCAGATCGACGTGCGCGAGATCACCACCGGCGCGACCGACGGCAAGACGGCGGCCGTGGCCTTCGAGCCACTGCCGGGATTGACCGTCGAGGCGTTCCGTGTGCCGCATCGCGACGAGTTCAGCGACACCGTGGCGTACAAGTTCCGCGGTCCGAAGAAGACGGTTCTGTTCTGCCCGGACGTCGATCGCTGGGACGCGCACGACGGCCTGCTCGAGGCGCTTCTCGACGGCGTGGACGTCGCGTACGTCGACGCGACGTTCTACGACGGCCGCGAACTGCCCGGACGCAACATCCTCGAGATCCCGCATCCGCCGATGGTGCGAACGATGGAACTGCTGGAGGAGGTCGGCCGCGACGCACCGGGCCGCGTGCGGTTCATCCATCTCAATCACACGAACCCTGCGCTGAACCGCGCGGACATTCAGGAGACGGTTCGGGAGAAAGGCTTCCCGGTGGCGGAGGTGGGGGAGAGGACGCGGATCTGACGGGGGGCGCCTTCGGCACGCCTTCGGCGAGAGCAGGAGATCAGGAGAGCAGGTGAGCAGGAGAGTGTGGGGCGGCGTCGAATCGATGATCGATCGAGTCAGCCAAGAAGCCCCCTCACCGGCTGCGCCGGAGCTCCCCCGAAGACGGGGGAGCGGAATCGTGGTGTCGGGGCGGGACGATGGGGAGAGCGGAATCCTGGTGTCGGCGCGACAAAACGATTCCCCTCCCCCGCGTGCGGGGGAGGTGCCCGCGCAGCGGGCGGAGGGGGAA
>CAYZSH010000282.1:0-4013 GCA_964481025.1 uncultured Isosphaeraceae bacterium | reverse complement strand
GCTGTAGTCGATGAACGACCGCCAGCCGCGGCCGACGCCCTGCCCGGGGAACTGCGTGTCCAGGGCGGAGGCCATCTGATCGACCCGACCGCGAAGATCGAGCACCGTGCCGTCATCCCAGAAGCACCGCCACTGCGGGTCGAGGTCGACGATGTCGATGTAGTCGGGCACGTGCCGACCGGTCCGCTCGATGATGCCGCGAATGACCTGCGGCATGGTGAGGATCGTCGGCCCCATGTCGAAGGTGAAGCCCTGCTCCTGCAGGACGTTCATCTTGCCGCCGAGGTGGTGGTTCCGATCGACGATGGTCACGTCGAGTCCGCGGGTGCGGAGTTCGACGGCGGCGGCGAGGCCGGCGAGGCCTCCGCCGATCACGACCACGTTGGTTCTCGTCGATGCCATGTTCTGATTCGCTCCAAGGTCGGGCCGCGACGGGGGCGGCGTGTGGTATCGGGATTGATTCGATCGGAATGCGGGCTCAGCCGCGAAGCTCATGATTCGCTTGATCTGGTGGCGGCGGCGAAACGCCGCGACCCCACCATCGCACGAGTCCACGCAGAAATCCGAGACTGCGGGGATCGGGTTCGCCGGACGGCGGACGGAACCGACCGGTGCGCGAGACGACGATCGGCCGCGTCATCGCAAGCAGCCCCTCGACGCCCTGACTCGCCCCCCACCCCGCGTCGCCGGTCGCCGGGATCGGCGCCCCGGGATGCGCGGTCGGGACGATGGTGTCGTTGATGGTCACGATGCCGCTGCCGAGACTCGATGCGAGATGCTCCGCGCGGCGGGGGTCACGCGTGAAGACCGAGGTCGCCAGGTGCTTGCCGCCGAGCCGGTGGAGCCTCAGCAGCTCCGACTCGTCGGCGTAGGCGGCGGTCACCACGAGCGGCCCGAAATGGTCGGCGTGGAAGGCCTCGGCGTCGGTCGGACAGTCGAGAAGGATCTGTGCCCGCACGCGGTCGCCGTCGATGGCGTCCTCGGTCGAGACGCGTCGGGCACCGCGGGCCGCCGCGTCGGCGACGAGTTCACGATGGCGGGCCGCCGCCTTCGGATCGGCGAGCGATCGCGGCGCGGCTCCGGTCGCGAGCGGCACGATCGCGGCCGCGAACGCCGAGGCGATCGAGCGATGCACGAGCACGCGGCGCGGCGCCATGCAGGTCCGCCCGTGGTTGAGCGTGAGCCCCGCCCAGATCGTGCGGGCCGCGAGCACCGGATCGGCGTCGTCGAGCACGATCGCCGAGTCGCATCCCGAGAGTTCGAGCGTGCTCGGCAGCAGACGCTCGGCACACGCCTCGGCGACGCGTCGGCCGACCGGGGTGCTGCCGGTGAAGACGACGTGATCGAGGTCGGGTTCCCGGAGGAGCGCCGCACCGGCGTCGCGATCCGCGGGTCGGATCTCGAGATCCGCCTCGGAAAGTCCCGCCGCCAGCGCGAGTTCGAGCAGTCGGCCCTGCGTCCGCGGCGTCCGCTCGCTCGGCTTCACGACGACGCGATTGCCCGCGACGACGGCCTGCACCAGTTGCACGCCAAGGAGTTGGAGCGGGTAGTTCCAGGTCGCGATGATCCCGACCCGACCGAGCGGCGCCCGCTGAAGTCGCGTGCGATGTCCCATCAGCCAGAACGGACGGCCCGGGATCCGCCTGGTCGCGAGAAGACCGCGGGCGTGCCGCGCGTGCCACCGGCACGCGGCGACGAGCGGCATGACGTCACTGACCAGCGTTTCCCATGCGGGCTTGGCGATCTCGGCCTCGGCGAGCGCGGCGAGATGATCGGTGTCGGCCGCGACGAGTCGTCCGAATCGTCTGCACCACGCCAGCCGCGCGGCGAGCGACCGTGATGAAGGTCGCGGCTCGCGCGGCACGAACGCATCTCCGGTATCCGAGGGTTCCGCCACGGGTTGGTTGCGGGCGGCGAGACCGATCTGAACGGATTCGGAACGTACGGTCGTCATCGAGAACTCGGAGTCCGTTCAAGGGTCGAGACCGGTTCGCCGACGGCGGGCGATCGGATTCGGTACTTTCTACTCTGTTTTTCCGAGGTTCGCGCGTTCCCCTCCGCATCCGCGGTCAAATCACACCGAAAGCCGCCTCATGATCGCGACCAGCTCCACGACGCCCCGCTCCTCCGGCCCCCGCATCGGCATCGTCGGCGCCGGTCCCGGCGGCCTCGCCTCCGCCCTGCTCCTCGCGCATGCCGGGGCGGACGTCACGATCCACGAAGCGCAACCCATCATCGGCGGCCGCACGCGTCGGATCACGATGGGCGACTTCGCCTTCGACACCGGCCCCACCTTCTTCATGATGCCCTGGGTGCTGGAGGAGATCTTCTCCGCGGTCGGCCACCGGCTGCAGGATCACGCGGACCTGCACCGCCTCGACCCGATGTACCGGCTCCTGATCGGACGACCCGGCGCCGATCCGCTCACGATCGATGCCACGCAGGACATCGATCGCATGGCCGCCACGCTCGACGCGATCGAGCCGGGCGACGGGGCCGCCTTCCGCCGCTTCATGCGGGACAACCGCCGCAAGCTCGAACTCATGACCCCGATCCTGCGGAAGCCGATCCGATCGCTGTTCGATCTGGCGACCTGGGACGCGATGAAGGTCGCGCCGACGCTCAAGCCGTGGCAGTCGGTTCACGGCAACCTCTCGACCTACTTCAAGAACGAGCACGTCCGCCTCGCCCTCTCGTTCCAGAGCAAGTACCTCGGCATGAGTCCGTTCGAGTGCCCGGGACTCTTCTCGATCCTGCCGTTCATCGAATACGAGTACGGCGTCTGGCATCCCCGAGGTGGCTGCAACGCCCTGATGGACGCGATGGCCGAGGTGTTCGTCGAACTCGGCGGACGCATCCGCACCGCCGATCCGGTCGCGGGCATCGAGTTCGACGGCCGCCGCGCGACCGGACTCCGCACCGCGAGCGGCCTCCACCGCTACGACGAGGTCGTCGTCAACGCCGACGCGACCTGGGCGATGAAGAACCTCATCCCCGCCCCGCTCCGCCGCAAATGGACGGATTCCCGCATCGACTCGAAGAAGTACTCGTGCAGCACCTTCATGCTGTACCTCGGTCTCGACGGCGAGGTCGATCTTCCGCACCACACGATCTACACGTCGACGCGGTACACGGAGAATCTCGCGGACATCGGTTCGGGTCGGCTCACCGAAGACGCCTCGACCTACGTCCACAACCCGTCGCGGATCGATCCGAGTCTCGCGCCGAAGAACGCGAGCTCGCTCTACGTGCTCGTGCCGACCCCGAACGACGCCGCGGGACCGGACTGGAACGACGCCGCCCCGAAGTACCGCGAAGCCACGCTCGACCGGCTCGGCGACGTCTTCGGCATCGAGGACATTCGCCGTCGCATCTGCGTCGAGAAGGTCGTGACCCCCGCCGACTGGAAGAACGAGCGGATCAACATGGGCGCGACGTTCAATCTCGCCCACGGACTCGATCAGATGCTGCACCGACGTCCGCAGCACCGGCTGGAGGACGTCGACGGCGTCTGGCTCGTCGGCGGCGGCACGCATCCGGGATCGGGCCTGCCGGTCATCTTCCTGAGTTCGCAGATCACCGCCGACCTGCTCTGTCGCGAGCGAGGGCTCTCGGCCCCCGCAGCCTGGACCCCGCCGGGCGGTGCGTCGATCCTTCCGCCTCCCGAGCCCGCGACGGTCTGAACCGCGACCCCGTAGGATTCCCGGCGTGGAACTCACCTACGGCTCGTATCTCCGCATTCCCGAACTCCTCTCGCTGCAGGTTCCGCAGTCGTCCGGCAAGGACGGCCCGGAGCACGACGAGATGCTGTTCATCATCATCCATCAGGTCTACGAACTCTGGTTCCGCCAGCAGATCCACGAGACCGAGGAACTGCGTCGTCGCCTCGACGCGGACGATCTCGACGGCGCCGAGGACACGCTCGGACGCATGCTCACGATCCTGAAGACGATGGTCGCGCAGATCGACGTGCTGGAGACGATGACCCCGGTCTCGTTCCTCTCGTTCCGATC
>CAYZSH010000281.1:0-4019 GCA_964481025.1 uncultured Isosphaeraceae bacterium | reverse complement strand
GCGGCGGCGAAGTAGGCGGCGGAACCGCCCATGACGCCGTCGGCGCTGCCGGTGGGACCGTGAATGGTGTCGATGCCGATGGTTCCGGTGACGATGAGCATCCCGTCACTCTACGGGACTCCTCGAACTCCGTGCAGCCCACGGAAGGCTCGGTCGATATCCTCACACGGCCCCGCGATTCGCGATCCTCCAGTCTCCATGCTCCCACCTCCGGCCGCCCCATGATCGACGCCACCAAGCGATATGCCGCCCTCATCCTCGGACTCGCCGCCTCGGCGATCGTGATGTCGATGGCTTCGGGCTCCCTCGTCTCGTGGCGAGGTGTTCCCGGCCCGACGGTCGGCATGTCGATCGAACCGGTCCGCGCCGTCGTGATGCTGGCGATCTGCGTCGCGATCTGCTTCGGCATCGCCATCGTGGTCGGACGGATGGTGAACGCGGCGGTCGCCGCCTTCGTGATCGGAGGCGGCCTCGCAGCGCTCTCGATGCAGTGCGGCACCCATGTCGATCTCATGTTCGCAGACGCTTCCCCGATCTCGACCGCGATCGAGACCGGCGTCTGGGCGGTGGTCGTCCTGCTCGTCGCCGCGGGACTCATGAGGTTCACCGGCCCCCTGCCCGACCAGCCGTGGAATGATGCGCGGACCGCGACGGATCCGAAGTCGATCTTCGACGCGGACGCGGTGCGTGGCGCGGCCGGGGCCGCGGTGGCGCTTGTGGCCGTCTGGGCGGTCGCCGCGAACGATCTCAAGGGACAGGCCATCGCCGCGACCACGATCGCCGGTATCGGCGCGGGGCTCGCGGGTCGCATGCTCGCCCCCCGCGTGCAGCCGGTGCTGCTCTTTGCGACACCGCTTGCGTTCATCGCGATCGGCCAGGCGTGGTCGGGGTTCTCCGGCGCGGACTCGATCGCCGCGTGGTCGATGGGCAAGGCGTCGGGCCTCGGGATTCCGACGCCGATCGACGCCGCCGCCGGATCGCTCATGGGCGTCGCCATGGGACTCGGGTGGTCGCGCAGCTTCGTCGAGGATCATGCCGAATGATGGCGGCAGCGTCCGTCTTCGAACTCGACGGCACGCCGCTCACGATCGAGCAGGTCGCCGACGTCGCCGACCGACGAGCCCGGATCATGCTGTCCGACGCGGCCCGAGGTCGCATGGCCGCCAGTCGCGACGCCGTCGCGCAGATCGCCGCGGGTCGGGATGCCGTCTACGGACTCAACACCGGATTCGGATCGCTGTCGAAGGTCCGGATCGAGCCCGATCGACTCGAGGAACTGCAGACCAACATCGTCCGCAGTCACGCCGCCGGCGTCGGCGAACCGCTGCCGCGCCGCGTGGTCCGGGCGATGATGACGATCCTCGCCGCGAGCCTGGCGCGCGGCCTGAGCGGCGTGCGTCCCGAACTCGTCGAGCGACTCGGCGAGATGCTCGACCGGGACCTCGTGCCGGTCGTGCCGAGCCGCGGCTCGGTCGGAGCCTCGGGCGATCTCGCCCCGCTCGCGCACATCGCGTTGACGTTGCTCGGCGAAGGTCATCTTCACTGGAACGGTCGGATCGAGCCGACCGGGCTCGCGTTCAGCGCGTCGGGGCTGCCGGCCCTGAAACTGCAGGCGAAGGAAGGGCTCGCGCTCCTCAACGGCACGCACCTGATGGCCGCGTGCGGCGCGCTCTGCCTGTTCGACGTCGATCGCATCGTCGAAGCGGCGCTGGTCGCGACCGCGATGAGCCTCGACGGCTGCCGCGCCAGCCACGGCCCGCTCGCCGCCGAGATCCATGAGGCTCGCCGCCAGCCCGGCCAGATCGCGGTCGCGGCCCGGCTGCGAGACCTGCTCGAGGGGTCGACGATCGTCGAGGCGCATCGCGAGAACGATCCTCGCGTGCAGGACCCCTACTCGCTCCGCGCAGCCCCGCAGGTGCTCGGCGCGGCGGTCGACGCGATCGACGCGGTACGACGGATCGTCTCGAACGAACTCGGCGCCGTGACCGACAATCCACTGGTGCTCGCCGCCGCGGACGGCACGACCTCGATCCGCTCGGGCGGCAACTTCCACGGCATGCCGCTCGCCATCCACCTCGATCTCCTGCGGATCGCGCTGGTGCACGTCGCGGGCATCTCGGAACGACGCGTCTACTGGGTGCTCTCGGGCCACGACGTCCACAACCCGGTGACGCCGTACCTCGCCGCGGATCCCGGTCTCCAGAGCGGACTCATGATCGCGCAGTACACCGCCGCCGCGTGCGCGAGCGAGATGCAGACGATCGCGAATCCCGCAAGCGTCGCGAACATTCCGACCAGCGCCGGCATCGAGGACTACAACTC
The DNA here is from genome assembly GCA_964481025.1 of uncultured Isosphaeraceae bacterium. Classification (GTDB taxonomy): domain Bacteria; phylum Planctomycetota; class Phycisphaerae; order Phycisphaerales; family SM1A02. The sequence continues at coordinate 1,697 of CAYZSH010000281.1, read as the reverse complement.
GATGGGTGCGACCGCGGGACTCCTCGCCCTGCGAAGCGTCGAGCTCCTGCGCAGCGTCGTCGCGATCGAACTGCTGGTGATGGCGCAGGCCCTCGAACACCAGCGTCCGCTCTCGAGCGGCGCCGGCGTCGAGCGTTCCCACGCGGCCCTTCGGCGGGTCGTCGCCCCGCTCTCCGGCGATCGCCCGCCCGCCCGCGACATCGCGATGGTCGAGCGTCTGATCGCCTCGGGCGGCCTCGCCTGAGCCCGCCTCGGATCGGCTCCCGGGCCTATCCTGAACGCCCCGAAAGACCGCTTCCCCCACGTCCCAGAGATCGAGACCATGACCTCCACCCAGAGCCGTGTCGTCCGCGCCCCGCGCGGTGCCGAGAAGACCTGCCGCACCTGGGCCGCCGAGGCCGCGATGCGGATGCTCATGAACAACCTCGACCCCGAGGTCGCGGAGCACCCCGACAAGCTCGTCGTCTATGGCGGTCGCGGTCAGGCCGCCCGCAGCTGGGAGGACTTCGACGCGATCGTCGCCACGCTGCAACGGCTCGAACCCGACGAGACCCTGCTCGTGCAGAGCGGACGTCCGGTCGGCGTGGTCCGCACGATCGAGGACGCGCCCCGCGTCCTCATCGCCAACTCGAACCTCGTCCCGCACTGGGCGACGCAGGAGCATTTCGACGAGCTCGCCGCCAAGGGCCTCATGATGTACGGCCAGATGACCGCGGGGTCGTGGATCTACATCGGCACGCAGGGCATCCTGCAGGGCACGCACGAGACGTTCGCCGAGTGCGGACGCCAGCACTTCGGCGGCACGCTCGCGGGCACGCTGAGCGTCACGGGCGGCTGCGGCGGCATGGGCGGCGCCCAACCGCTCGCGGTCACGATGGCCGAGGGCACCTGCCTCATCGCCGACGTGCAGGCCGACCGACTGCAGAAGCGGGTCCACGATCGGTATCTCGACGAGATCGTCGAGGACCTCGACGCCGCGATCGATCGGGCGCTCGAACTCAAGGCGGCGCGGCAGGCGATCTCGGTCGGCTGGCCCGGCAACATCGTCGATCTCCTTCGACGTCTCGAGGAACGCGAGATCGTGCCCGACGTCCTCACCGACCAGACCTCGGCGCACGACCCGCTCGAGGGCTACTACCCGGTGGACATGTCCCGGGAGGAGGCCGAGGCGCTTCGCGCGAGCGACCCGGACGAGTATCAGGAGCGATCCATCGACACGATGGAGGAGCACGTGCGGATCATGGTCCGCATGCAGGCACGCGGCGCGAAGACCTTCGACTACGGCAACAACATCCGGCAGCGGGCGCTCGACAACGGCTTCGCCGACGCCTTCGCGTTCCCCGGCTTCGTGCCCGCCTACATCCGACCGCAGTTCTGCGTCGGACGCGGACCGTTCCGCTGGTGCGCCCTCTCCGGCGATCCGAAGGACATCGAGACCACCGACCGCGCGCTCATGGAACTCTTCCCCGACGATGCCGGTCTGCATCGCTGGCTGACCATGGCGCACGAACGCGTCGCGTTCCAGGGCCTCCCCTGCCGCATCTGCTGGCTCGGGCTCGGCGAGCGCGACAAGGCGGGCCTGCTCTTCAACGAACTCGTCCGGGACGGCAAGGTGTCGGCCCCGATCGTCATCGGCCGCGATCACCTCGACTGCGGCAGCGTCGCGAGCCCGAACCGCGAGACCGAGGCGATGCTCG
>CAYZSH010000280.1:0-4036 GCA_964481025.1 uncultured Isosphaeraceae bacterium | reverse complement strand
GACGTGCCGCTCTACCGGATGCTCAAGGCGTCCAAGGCGTCATGAGCACGATCCCCGTGCGACCGGGCGGCCGCACGGGGATCGGTTGAGGGTTCGGAATCGTGACGGACAGGTCGCGTCAGGGACACACGCCCCACGACGCGAGCAGAAGCCCGAGGTCGCCGCCGTTCACGGCGCCGTCACCGTTGATGTCGCCGAAACAGCCGGCACCGCCCTTCCCGCATGAGCCCCAGGCCGCGAGCATCAGTCCGAGGTCGCCACCGCCGACGGCGCAGTCGCCGTCGAGGTCGGCCGGACACCCCGGGCACGGATCGACGCTCGCCTCGAAGGTGCAGGCGTAGCCGAATCTTCGGAACGTCCGGGCCTCGGCGAGCGAGTAGCCCCACGCGAACGTGAAGCCGTTCTCCTTCATGAACGGACCGGTCAGCGACGTCGCCTCGACGTTGGTGGAGCCGTCCACCCGCTCGTACCAGTACTCGACCGACACGAAGATGTTGCCAGGACCGGGGCTCGTGAACGCGACGCCGTCGATCGGGAATCCTGGCGTCTCGTAGCCGTTGCCAAGATCGAGCACCAGATCGGTGGCCTCGACCAGGCCATCGACGGTCGGCACCAGCACGTTGTCGTCGGGCTGGACGAACGCCTGTCCGTCCGCGGTCTGCGCCTCGGTGGTCACCGTCCAGGTGCCGTCGCCGTTGTCGACCGCGGTCGTGGTGATGAAGCCGACGACCTGATTGGTGACAGGGTCGTAGAGCGGGGCGGTGCCGCCATTGACGACCGGAACCGCCGGGTTGCCCGGGAAGTCGAAGTTGACACCGGTCGGGACGGCGCCCGCCAGCACGAACTCCTGAGGCAGGACGCAGAGGGCGGTGCCGCCGGCGTAGGTGTCGGTGACGTCATCGCCTGCGAGGGCGGTGGCAGCGAGGCTGACCGCCATCAGGCCACCAAGAAGCACGGTCGATCGGTTCATCTCTGGGTTCTCCGGGGGGATATCTGGAAGCCCAAACGGTACTCGGCCGATGCTCGAATCCCGGAACCTGCCGTCTCGGAAGACGATCTTGGTCGCTCACCGAGTTTCCAAGCCGATTTCTCGCTCGTGATCGGTATTCTCGTCCGCATGAAGATGCGTCCCGTCTCGGTCCTCCTTTCCGCCTCCGGCATGTTCCTGTTGGTGTGCGGCTGCCATCGGCCTCTCGGGCCGATGGCCGACGCCGATGATTCCTCGCCTGACGAGGTCGTGCTGGCACCGTTCGGAGGTGAGCCGCCCGTCTCCGGCCGCGATCCGTCGACTCTTCCGGCGCCGCTTCCCCGCGAAGTCGGCGGCGCCGCCATGCGAGGGTCGACCGAACCCACGCGGATCGACACCACCCGCTTCGCACGTCAGATCGACCGACGTCGTTTCGACGGTGATCCCCGCCGTCCGGCGAAGCTCCTCCCGAAGCACAAGAAGCCCCCGATCGAGACCGACGTCGTCGACAACGGGCTCCGCGGTGGCGGCGTCACGAGCGTCGCGCGCTCGACGCCCTCGACCGGCTTTCCCGGCATCGCGCAGACGCCGTGGTCGCCGCCCGATCCGTCGATCGCCGTCGGACCGGATCACGTCGTCGAGACCGTCAACATGAAGGTCGCGTGGTACGAGAAGGACGGTACGCCCGTCTTCGAGCAGTTCCTCGACTCGACCGGCAACCCGGGCTTCTTCGAGGAGGTGGGCGGGGGTTCGTTCACCTTCGATCCGAAGTGCTTCTACGACCCGCACGTGAACCGGTACGTCATTCTGGCCTTGGAGTACTACAGCGGTGCCGGTGAATCCTGGATCACCTTCGCGGTCTCGGATGACGACGACCCGAACGGCGTCTGGTTCAAGTACCGCACCTGGGCCTTGGTCGAGTCGCAGGGCAGCACGTACTGGGTGGACTATCCGGGCTTCGGCTACGACGAGCGGGGCTGGTACATCACCTGCAACCTCTTCGAGTTGGGCGATGGCCCGGGGCCCGGGTTCGCCGGCGGCCTTCTTCGCGTGATCGACAAGTCCGGCCCGCTCGCCGGCACGACCGCCGACTGGTCGGACGTGCTGCTCGGTGGTGCTTCGTGGCAGGTCGCCCAGGCGCCGGATTCCGGAGACGAGTCGCGGGTCGTTCGGCAGTCCTCGGCGAACAGTCTCGAGATCGGGCGGATCGCGGACGTGCCGTCGAGTCCGTCGGTCGCCACCGACGTGGTGGGCGTCATCGAGGTGCAGTTCGACGGCTCGGCGCCAGCCCCGATCGGTTCCGGTCTCTGGATCGTCGACCCCCGAGTCATGAACGCGACGATTCGCGATGATCGACTCTGGTGCACGAACCACGGCATCCTGCAGGGCGACACCGATGCGTCGGCGGTCTGGTACGAGGTCGATGTCTCGGGTCCATCGCCACAGTACGTGCAGGGTGGTGGTTTCCCGTACGGCGGCGGCGACCACACGTTCTTCCCCGCGGTCGCGGTGAACGGGCTCGGTCAGGTCGGCATCGGGTACGGTCGTTCCGGTCCGAACCTGCACCCGACCTTCGAGGTCTCCGGGCGACTGCCGAACGATCCGCCGAACACCATGGCCGCCGGCGTTCAGGTCGGTGCCAGCGTGACCAGTCCGGACAACGGCGCAAACCTGTCGCGCTGGGGCGACTACTTCGATGCCACGGTCGATCCGACCGACGATCGCACCTTCTGGGTGGTCGGCGAGCTTCAGACGCCAGACGGCTGGGTCACCGAGATCCATCGGTTCACGATCGGTCTGGCCGCTGATCTCAACGGCGACGGCCTCGTGAACGGTGCGGACTTCGGCATCATGCTGTCGTCGTTCGGAAATGCGGGCGGTCCGGCCGACCTGAATCGTGACGGGGTCGTCAACGGAAGCGACGTGGGTCTGATGCTCGGCGACTGGACGAACTGACGCCGTTGGTCACCGCCCCTGGCCTCGTCCGCCGCGGCGAGCCCGGCGCGGCATCTGTCCGCCGCCTCCGCCAGCAGTGCCACCGCCTCCGCCACCCGGCTTGCGACCGCGCGGCTTGTCGCCCGCCGATCGGGATCCGCTCGATGCGTGATCCGACGACGGGCCGTCCTGCGGCTTCCGAGGCTTGAACTTCGGCTTGAAACCGGGCTTCGCGCCGGGCTTCGCGCCCGGCTTCCCGCCAGGCTTCGGTCCGGACCTGGCTGCGGGCTTCGGCTTGGGGGTCGCGGTGGTCGGTGCCGAGCCGTCCTTCGTCGGCGCCTCGCGGGTGTCGCGGGGGCGGCGTGATGACCGGTTCGCCTGAGCCGCGGCCCGCTTCTCCCTCATCGCCTTCGCGGCGCTGCGTCCGCCGTCGGCGGGCATCGGATAGGTGAGGTCGTCGTGATCCCTGGCGATCCGCGGCCGCGCGTCGGTCCGCTTCTCGATGGCACGCAGCAGTTCGATCTCGTGGCGATCGCAGAACGACACCGCGAAGCCGCTCGCGCCCGCGCGGGCGGTGCGGCCGATGCGGTGGACGTAGGACTCGGGCTCGTCGGGCAGGTCGAAGTTCACGACGTGCGACACGCCGTCGACGTCGATGCCGCGGGCCGCGACGTCGGTCGCGACGAGGGCCTCGACCTTGCCGGAGCGGAAGCCGTCCATCGCCCGGGTGCGCTGGCCCTGCGTCTTGTTCCCGTGGATCGCCTCGACCTTGATGCCCGCCTTCTTGAGGATGCGGGCGAGCTTGTCGGCGCCGTGCTTGGTGCGCACGAACACGAGCGTCCGAGCCATGTCGCCGTGTTCGAAGAGGCGGATGAGCAGCGTCGGCTTGTCGTTCCGCTCGACGAGGTACAGCCGCTGGTCGACGAGCTCGGCGGTGGTCGATTCGGGGGCCGTCTCGACGACCGCGGGATCGTGCAGGAAGTCGTCGGCGAGGACGCGGATCTCCTTCGAGATCGTCGCCGAGAGCAGCATGGTCTGGCGTCGATCGGGCAGGATCGACATGATCCGGCGGATGTCGTGGATGAACCCCATGTCGAGCATGCGGTCGGCCTCGTCGAGGACGACGGTCTCGAT
>CAYZSH010000279.1:0-4060 GCA_964481025.1 uncultured Isosphaeraceae bacterium | reverse complement strand
GGGACGGGCTCTTCTGCGAGCGGATCTTCGGACCCGAACGCGACTACGAGTGCGCCTGCGGCAAGTACAAGGGCACGAAGTACAAGGGCATCATCTGCGACCGCTGCGGCGTCAAGGTGACCCACTCCCGCGTGCGTCGCAAGCGCATGGGCCACATCAACCTCGCGGCCCCGATCGTGCACATCTGGTTCTTCAAGGCGATGCCCTCGCGTCTGGGCAACCTGCTCGACATGAAGACCAGCGACCTCGAGAAGGTCATCTACTTCCAGGACTACGTGATCGTCGATGCCGGCGACACCGACCTCCAGGTGCAGCAGGTCCTCACCGAGGACGAGTACCGCGAGGCCCGCGAGAAGTACGGCCCGAGCGCGTTCACCGCGATGATGGGCGCCGAGGCGATCCGCGAACTCCTCGCGCAGCTCGACCTCACCGAGCTGGCCTTCGACCTCCGCAACCAGCTCAACGAGACCCGCAGCAAGCAGAAGAAGAAGGACCTCTCCAAGCGGCTCAAGATCGTCGAGCAGATCCGCGGCTCGGAGAACGATCCGACCTGGATGGTCCTCGACGTCGTGCCGGTGATCCCGCCGGACCTGCGTCCGCTGGTGCTGCTCGAGAGCGGCAACTTCGCGACCAGCGACCTCAACGACCTCTACCGCCGCATCATCAACCGCAACAACCGCCTCAAGAAGCTGATGGACCTCAACGCCCCCGAGGTCATCATCCGCAACGAGAAGCGCATGCTTCAGCAGGCGGTCGACGCGCTCTTCGACAACGGCCGCTGCCGTCGTCCGGTGCTCGGCTCGTCCAACCGCCCGCTCAAGTCGATCACCGACATGATCAAGGGCAAGCAGGGTCGCTTCCGCGAGAACCTGCTCGGCAAGCGGGTCGACTACTCGGCGCGTTCGGTGATCGTGGTCGGTCCGGACCTCAAGCTCTGGCAGTGCGGCCTTCCCAAGAAGATCGCGCTCGAGCTCTTCCAGCCGTTCATCATCCGCAAGCTGAAGCAGCACGGGTTCGCCGACACGATCAAGAGCGCGAAGCGCATGCTCGAGCGGCGTGATCCCGAGGTGTGGGACATCCTCGAGCAGGTGATCCGCAACCACCCCGTGCTCCTCAACCGCGCCCCCACCCTGCACCGCATGGGCATCCAGGCGTTCGAGCCGGTGCTCGTCGAAGGCAACGCGATCAAGATCCATCCGCTCGTCTGCACCGGCTACAACGCCGACTTCGACGGCGACCAGATGGCGGTCCACCTGCCCCTGTCGGTCGAGGCGCAGACCGAGGCGCACGTGCTGATGCTGTCGCTGCACAACATCTTCAGCCCGGCCAACGGCAACCCGATCGTCTCGCCCTCGCAGGACATCGTCATGGGCGTGGCGTTCCTCACCGCCCAGGACGACGACGAGGCGGAGCGCCCGCTCGACAAGCTGCGGGTGTTCAAGGACGAGACCGAGGCCCTGCTCGCCCACGACTTCGGCGAGATCGGCATCCACGAGCACATCCTCGTCCGACTCGCGGAGTTCCGCGAGGTGGTCGGTGGCGTCTCGGGCGCCGACAGCGAGAAGTCGGCCGCGACGCCGATGCCCTCCAACCGTCGTCTCCGCACCACCGTCGGCCGTCTCTACTTCAACGAGATCATCGCCGACCGGTCGAAGATGCCGTTCTTCAACTGTGCCCTCGGCAAGAAGGGCTGCGCCCGCGTCATCGACGAGACCTTCGACCGACTCGGCAAGGCCGCGACGATCGACCTCCTCGACGCGATGAAGGAAGTCGGCTTCAAGCACTCGACGACCTCGGGTCTGTCCTTCGGCGTCAACGACCTCCGCATCCCCGCCGAGAAGGTCAAGCTGCTCGACGCCGCGCAGAAGAAGGTCGACCGCGTCGAGAAGGCGTATCAGAACGGTGCCATCACCGAGCGTGAGCGGCACAACAACCTCCTCGACATCTGGGCGACCTGCCGCAAGGACCTCACCGACAAGCTCATCCACGCCCTCAAGGAGGACCGGCGCGACCCGGTCACCCATGTGGAGACGTCGATCGAGAAGAAGGAAGGCCGTCGCTACCTCAACCCCGTGTATCTCTTCATGAACTCGGGTGCTCGAGGTAATCAGTCGCAGATGCAGCAGCTCGCCGGCATGCGAGGCCTCATGGCCAAGCCGAGCGGCGAGATCATCGAGACGCCGATCCGCGCGAACTTCCGCGAGGGTCTGAACGTGCTCGAGTACTTCTCCTCGACCCACGGCGCCCGCAAGGGTCTGGCCGACACCGCGCTGAAGACCGCCGACTCGGGCTATCTCACCCGCAAGCTCTGCGACGTCGCCCAGTCGGTCGTCGTGATCGAAGAGGACTGCGGCACCACCCAGGGCATCGCCAAGCGGGCGATCTTCAAGGGTGAGGAAGTGGACGTCCCGCTCCGCGACCAGATCGTCGGTCGTACGAGCCTCATGGACATCCGCGATCCGATCCGCGACGTGCTCATCGTCCAGAAGAACCAGATCATCGACGAGGCGGCCGCCGCCCGCATCGAGGACATCGGCATCCCCGCGGTCCAGGTCCGCAGCCCGCTGACCTGCCACACGCCCCGCGGCGTGTGCGTGAACTGCTACGGCCGCGACCTCGCGACCGGCAAGCAGGTCGAGCGTGGTCTCGCGGTCGGCATCATCGCCGCCCAGTCGATCGGTGAGCCGGGCACCCAGCTCACCATGCGTACGTTCCACACCGGTGGTACCGCGACGCGTTCGCTCGCCGAGACGAACTGGGCCTCGCCGGCCGAGGGCGTCATCAAGCACGTGGACTGCAACGCGGTCGAGGTGACCGACGAGGACGGCACGGCGCTCGTCGCCCTCAAGCGCAACGGCGAGGTGCACCTGCTCGACGACAAGGGCCGCGAGCTCGACAAGTTCAAGGTCCCCTACGGTGGCCGCCTGCTCGTCGCCGACGGCGAGAAGGTCAAGAAGGGTCAGACCGTCGTCATGTGGAACCCCCACGTGGCGCCGATCCTCGCCGAGAAGAGCGGTGTCATCCGCTACGAGAACCTCGTCGAGGACCAGTCCTTCAAGGTCGAGGAGACCAAGGCCGGCAAGATCGAGCGGATCGTGACCAGCCACACCGGCGACCGCGCCCCGCAGATCAAGATCGTCGACGAGAAGTCCGACTCGACGCTCGACTTCCACCACCTCCCCGCCAAGGCCCGCATCGAGGTCGAGGACGGCGAGGCGGTCGTCATGGGCCAGATGATCGCCCGTGTTCCGAAGGACTCCGGTCGATCCGCCGACATCGTCGGTGGTCTGCCCCGCGTCACCGAGATCTTCGAGGCCCGCATCCCGAAGGACCCGGCGATCATGGCCGAGATCTCGGGTCGGGTCGAGCTCGATCCCGACAAGCGCAAGGGCAAGATGACCATCTTCATCCACCCCGAGGGCGACCTCGATCCGGTGCCGCACTACGCACCGCAGGGCTCCGCGCTCCGCGTGCACACCGGCGACCGCGTCGAGGCGGGCGATCGACTGACCGAAGGTCCGCTCGTTCCGGCCGACATCCTCAAGATCAAGGGTGAGGAAGAGCTCTACCTGTACATGCTGGATGAAGTCCAGAACGTGTACCGGGCCCAGGGCGTGCCGATCTCGGACAAGCACATCGAGGTCATCCTCCGTCAGATGCTCGGCAAGGTTCGCGTCGTCGATCCGGGCGACAGCGACATGCTTCCCAACGACGTCGTCGACAAGTGGCAGCACCGCGAGTGGAACAACCGGCTCGCCGACCTGCTCCGCGTCGAGGACTCCGGCGACACCGATCTCCCGGTGCACGCGCTCGTCACCAAGGACGAGGTCAAGGAGGCCAACGACAAGGCCAAGGACGACGAGAAGCAGATCGCCAAGACCAAGAAGACCAAGCCGGTCAAGGCCCAGCCTCTGCTCCTCGGCATCACCAAGGCGTCGCTCCAGGCCGAGTCGTTCCTCTCGGGCGCCAGCTTCCAGGAGACCACCAAGGTGCTCACCGAGGCGTCGCTCAAGGGCGCCATCGACACCCTGCAGGGTCTCAAGGAGAACGTCCTCCTCGG
>CAYZSH010000278.1:0-4079 GCA_964481025.1 uncultured Isosphaeraceae bacterium | reverse complement strand
CCGACCTCGTCGTCTCGATCCTGCCCCGCGCCATCGACCACCTCCGGACCCGCGGTCTCGATCCGAGCCGGTATGTCGTCGTTCCCAACGGCGTGGATCTCGACGAGGCCGCGGCGCCGGATCCGGAACTCGTGCCACTGCATGCCGCCACCGCGATCGACGCACTGCGAGAGGAGGGACGATTCGTCATCGGCTACGCCGGCAGTCACACGACGTCCTACGGACTCGACACCCTCCTCGACGCGGTCCGCCTCGCCGAGGACACCCGGCCCGCCGTCGTGTTCATCGGCGACGGTCCGGAGAAGGCCCAGCTCGAAGTGATGGCCGCGGATCTCCCGGGCGTCCGATTTCTCGATCGCATGCCGCGCCTTGACGCGATCTCCACGCTTCAGGCCTGCGACGCCGTCTTCGTCGGACTCCGGGCCGAACCACTCTTCCGCTTCGGCATCGGGATGAACAAGATCTTCGACGCCATGCTGGTCGAACGACCGGTTCTCGCCGCGTACTCCGCCGGAAACGACCCGATCGGCGAGGCGGGATGCGGCATCACCGTCCCTGCCGGCGACGCGAAGGGACTGGAGATCGCGATGTCTCAAGTCGCGGCGATGCCCCCGGACGAGCGGCGGCGTCTCGGCGCCGCGGGTGGCGACTTCGTTCGGCGACATCACGACTACCGGCTGTTGTCGAGCCGTTTTCTCGACGAGATCGAGCGACACCGGGTGGATTCCCGGGGGACCCCCAAGTGAGCGACCGGGGACATGCACGCGAGCTCGATCGCATGGCAGAGGTGTATGCACACCGCGGTGTCGAAGCGCCGGTTTCTCGATGGACGGCGCTCGCACGTGATGAGCGGGAGCGTCTCTTTCGTCGGGTCCTCGACGCCGTCGAGCCGGGGCCCGCGGGCCGCCTGTCGCTGATCGAACTGGGATGCGGGTCGGGCTCCGAACTCGAGCGGATGATCGAGCTCGGACTCGATCCCGCGCGGCTCGCAGGCGTGGACCTGCTTCCCGATCGAGTGGCTGCGGCGAGGAAGCGTCTTCCTCCGGAGGTCCGGCTCGAGGCAGGCGATGCCACCGACACCGGCCTCCCCTCGGGTTCGTACGACGTCGTCTTCCTGAGCACCGTCTTCACCTCGATCCTCGATGACGAGGTTCAGGTTCGATTCGCCGGGGAGGCATGGCGACTCGTGCGGCCCGGAGGCATCGTGCTCTGGTACGACTTCGTGATGAACAACCCTCGCAATCCGGACGTGCGAGGCGTCCCCGTTCCGCGCATCCGGGACCTGTTCCCCGAGGCGGATTCGACCTTCCAGTCGGTGACCCTGATTCCTCCGCTCGGTCGCGCCGTGGCTCGCCTCGGCGTGCTCGGAGCCGCGGCCTACCACGCGCTCTCGTCCATGCCGTTTCTCCGGAGCCACGTCGTCGGCGCCCTTCGCAAACCGGCGGAACCCTCGACATGAAACGCCTGGTCGACATCATCGTCTCGGCGGCCGGCCTGATCCTTCTCCTGCCGTTGCTCGTCGTGCTCGCGATCGTCGTCGCGGTCACGAGTCCCGGCGGTGCGTTCTTCCGGCAGACGCGGGTCGGTCGGAACCGCCGTCCGTTCCGACTGCTCAAGTTCCGGTCGATGGCGGTGCGGGCGGGCAGCGAGTCGGGATCGTTCGACGCCGGCGACGCCTCTCGCGTCACCGCGGTCGGACGGATCCTCCGGAAGTCGAAACTCGATGAACTGCCGCAGCTCTGGAACGTGCTCGTCGGCGACATGAGCCTCGTCGGGCCCCGCCCCGAGGTGCCGGGCTGGACCGAGGTTCATCGCGATCGCTGGGACGTCGTCCTCTCGGTGCGCCCCGGCATCACCGATCCCGCCTCGATCGAGTTCCGCGACGAGGAGTCGATCCTCGCCGCGGCCGCCGATCCGGAGGCGTGCTACCGCGACGAGATCCTCCCCCGGAAGCTCGATCTGGCCGAGTCCTACGTGCGGAACCGCTCCCTGCTCGGGGACCTCGGCATCCTCGCCGCCACGGTCGCCGCGGTGTCGGGCGTTCGATCGCCCCGCACCGACACTGGATGCGGCGCGGCGGATGCGGGAGAATGTCCGGAATGAAGGTCCCCTTCTTTCGACTCGATGCCTCCGGCCACGAACTCCGCTACCTCCGGGAAGTGCTGGAGAGCGGCTGGCTCACCAGCGGCGGCAAGGTCTTCGACTTCGAGGCCGCCTTCGGAACCGCCGTCGGCGCGAAGCACGCGATCGCGGTGAACTCCTGCACCGCGGGTCTGCATCTGGCGTGCGAGGCCGCCGGCGTCGGGCCCGACTCGGAAGTGCTCGTCCCGACGCTCACGTTCACCGCGACCGCGGAGATCGTCGAGTACCTCGGCGGACGGGTCCGACTCGCGGACGTCGATGGGGAGACCGGTCTCCTCACGCCGGAGATCGTCGCCGCCGCCCTCGACGCTCATCCCTCGATCTCCTGCGTCCTGCCCGTGCATTTCGCGGGGCGGGCGTGTCGGATGCGCGGGACCCCCGACGCACCGGGCATCGTGGACGTCTGCGCCGCCCGCGGTGTGACGGTCATCGAGGATGCGGCCCACGCCTTCCCGACGCGGCACACCGACGGGAGCATGGTCGGGTCGGCGATCGGATCGGCGGCGTGCTGCTTCAGCTTCTACGCGAACAAGACCATCACCACCGGGGAAGGCGGCATGGTCACCACCGACGACGACGAACTCGCGGGCCGCATCCGCCGCATGCGGCTGCACGGCATCGATCGCTCGGCGTGGGACCGGCACACCCGGATCGGCGCGGCGTGGGAATACGACATCGTCGCGGCGGGCTACAAGTACAACCTCACGAATCTGGCCGCGGCGATCGGGCTCGCCCAGCTCGAGCGTGCCGACGAATTCCGCCAGGCTCGGGCGGACATCGTGGCGCGATACCGGGAGCGGCTCGGACGCCTCGACGGCATTCGACTGCCGGCGGTCCCCGAGGACGAGGATGGCCATGCGTGGCATCTCTTCGTCATTCACCTCGACCGCGAGGCCGGCCTCGAACGCGAGGCGTTCGTGAACGGCCTCGCCGAGCGGGAGATCGGCACGAGCGTCCATTACAAGCCGCTGCATCGGATGACGCACTGGTCACGGTCGGCCCTCGGGGGCGGCGAGGAGTCATTCCCCGGGGCGGAGGCGTGGTTCGACGCCTGCGTCTCGATTCCGCTCTTTCCCGCGATGACCGAGGCCGAGTTCGACGCGGTCTGCGTGGCGATCGAGGGGGTCGTGGGAGGTCTTCGCCGCCCGTTCGCCGGGCCGTGAGCCCTCGCGGCGGACGGTAGACTGCCGGGTTTCCAACCCCGGGCGGCTCGAGTTCCTCGGACGGCGGAGCGCCCCTCGACGGACCATCATGATCGGCAGGCAGAAGACCCCCATCATCGACCGGCGGATCCGCATCGGCGTGGTCGGCTGCGGACGCATCTCGAAGAACCACTTCAACGCGATCGCGGACCTCTCCGAGGACCTCGAACTGGTCGGTGCGTGCGACAACGATCCGGCCCGGCTCTCGCAGGACTTCATTCCCGCCGGCACGCCGCACTACGACCTGCTGCCCGAGATGCTGGAGCATGCTGCCCCGGACGTCGTCGCGGTCTGCACTCCGAGCGGCATGCACCCGCGGCAGACGGTCGAAACCGCGGAAGCGGGCGTGCACGTCATGACCGAGAAGCCGATGGCGACCCGCTGGAAGGACGGCCTCCGCATGGTCGAGGCGTGCGACCGGGCGGGCGTGCATCTTCTGGTCGTGAAGCAGAACCGATTCAACGCGACGCTCCAGCTGCTCCGCCGGGCGATCGCCGAAGGTCGCTTCGGTCGCATCTACATGGCGAACGTGAACGTCTTCTGGACGCGACCGCAGGCGTACTACGACACCGATCGCTGGCGCGGCACCTGGGAGCTCGACGGCGGCGCGTTCATGAATCAGGCGAGCCACTACATCGATCTCCTCGACTGGCTGATCGGACCGATCGCGAGCGTGCAGGCGATGACCGGCACCCTCGCCCGCGACATCCAGGTCGAGGACACCGGCGTCATGAA
>CAYZSH010000277.1:0-4098 GCA_964481025.1 uncultured Isosphaeraceae bacterium | reverse complement strand
GGGCCGACCAGTCGATCGGGTGGGCCGGGTCGGCGAGGCTGTCGGGGTCGAAGCGATGGAACGTGGTCTCCGCGACGTCGAGACTCCGGCGATCGCCTTCGTAGGCGACGGCCTTGAGCACCACGTCGTCGTCGATCGCGATCGGGCCGCCGAGGTATCGGGTCGATTCGCGGGTCGGGGTGCTGCCGTCGAGCGTGTAGAAGACCTCGGCCTTGTCGCGATCGCCCGCCAGATACGCCTCGGTCTTGCCGACGAATGCGGTTTGGTCGGCGGTGATCGCCACGCTCGGCGGACCCGAGTGGACGCCGACGTGCGACAGCGTCGGCGCGGCGCGGGCGTCCTCGATGACCACCCGCACGCGGTTCGCCATGACCGCGGGGAAGCTCACGATTCGGCGGTTGCCGATGGTGGTTCCGCGGGCGACGGTGGTCCAGCCGTCCACCGTCCGGCACTGCACGCTGAACGCCTCGACCCGCTGGCCGAGCGGGATGAACTCGCGGAGTTCGACGTGGTCGACCGGGCTCGGCTTCGCGAGCGCGATCTCGACGGTGCCGGTCGCGGTGCCGTCATTGGTCGCCCAGTACGTCGTCGCATCGCCGTCGGTCACGTTGGAGGCGGCGAACGGACCGGCGTCGCCGCCGCGGGTCTGATCGCTGGTCGCGGGTCGCCCGGCGGCGAGATCCTCGGCGAGGATCGAATCGGTCGCCCGCTTGAGTTCGAGCACCGCCGCCGCGTCGTTCTCGTGCACGAGTCCGCGGCGATCGACCGGGAAGTTCAGCAGCAGGTTCGCCCCGCGGCCGATCGAGCCGTACCAGATCTCGAGCAGCTGATCGAGGTTCTTCACGCGGTCGTCCTGCGACGCGTGGTAGTACCAGCCCGGTCGGATCGAGACGTCCGCCTCACCCGGAAGCCAGTGCGTGCCGTCGATCTGCCCTTCGTTGAGTTCGCGATTCCGGCCGGGGATGCCGGGGTAGAACTCGTCGCGCTTCATGAGGTTCCAGTTGGTCTCGCCGACGATGCCGCGTTCGTTGCCGATCCAGCGGATGTCCGGTCCGGCGTCACTGAAGATGCAGGCGTCGGGCTGGAGTTCGCGGACGACGTCGCGGAAGAGATCGAAGTCGTAGACCTGTCGCTTGCCGTTGGGCCCTTCGCCGTTCGCACCGTCGAACCAGACCTCGAAGACCGGGCCGTAGTTGGTGAGCACCTCGCGGAGCTGGTCGGCGAAGAACTGGTTGTATTCGTCGCCCGAACCGTAGAGCGGGTGGTTGCGGTCCCAGGGCGAGAGGTAGACCCCGAAGTCGAGGCCGTACTTGCGGCAGCTCTCGGAGAGGTCCTTGAGCACGTCGCCCTTCCCGTCCCGCCACGCGGTCGACTCGACGTCGTGCTCGGTGTGTGCGCTCGGCCAGAGGCAGAATCCGTCGTGGTGCTTCGCGGTGATGATGACCCCGGTCATGCCCGCGTCCTTGAACACCCGGCACCACTGGTCGGTGTCCATCGCG
The DNA here is from genome assembly GCA_964481025.1 of uncultured Isosphaeraceae bacterium. Lineage (GTDB taxonomy): Bacteria > Planctomycetota > Phycisphaerae > Phycisphaerales > SM1A02. The sequence continues at coordinate 2,599 of CAYZSH010000277.1, read as the reverse complement.
GTCGGGTGGAAGGTTTCGGGTGTCTCGTCGCCGTGGCCCCACTCCATGTCGGTGAAGGTGTTCATGTTGAAGTGGACGAACGCGTAGGTGCCGCGGTCGTGCCAGGCGAGCTGGCGGGCCGACGGGGTCGGCAGGAGCGGCGGCGGCGGCGCGGGATCGTCCGCGCGGGCGGCGTCGGTCATGGGGGCGAGTCCGGTGAGCAGGGTCGCGACGAGGATGGAGGGCGTGCGCATGCGGACAGCGTACGACGGCGAAGGCACGATGTCCGCCACCGCGCGACGAGGCCGATGCTCGTCTCAGCCGCTCGTCGGATCGGCCAGCGGCCACGAGATCGTGATCAGTCCAGCGGTCGGTGCCCAGGGCAGGACGAGTCGATGGATCTCGAAGTCATCGACCGTCGCACCGAGCCGCTGGAGGGCGAGGTTCGTGAGCAGTCGGTAGGCGGCGATGGGATCGGAGTCCTTCAGTTCATCGGGTGGTGACCAGTCGGATCCGAGATTGGTGAGGGGCGTGGGAACGTGGACTCGAAATCGTTCGCGTTCAGGCCCCGGTCGGTAACTGCGGATCAGCGAGTGATAGACGGCGGCAGTCGGGCTGCCAGCTCGATGAAGATCGCGGTGCAGCCAGCATTCGAGCACCAGGGTTCGAATCGGCAGCCACACCGGACATCCCATCTCGGCGGTGTCACCGGGTTCATCCGCCGTCATGGACCCCACGCCCTCGATCGCCTCGCCGAATCCCAGCCGCAAGGTCGGATGGTTGCTTGCGTCGCTCGTCGCGCGTGATCGCAGCCTGTGGATCGGGCCCACGTTGGTCTGCGGGGACATGGCGATGCGATCGTTCCAACCCTCCGAGCAGGCCGCGGGCACGATCGCACCGGGGCCGGCATCGACCAGCGTGGTCGGATTCAGTCGCGCGGCCAACGGCCGATACACGTCGATCTGGGCATCGGGTCGCCACTGCTGCACCGTGTCGAGCAGTTGCACGGCGGCCATGTCCACGTGCCTGCCATCCGAGGTGGGGGCGAAGAACTGGGCCGCGAGCAGATGTTCGGCTGATCCGCCGAGCAGCATGGCGTCGCTCTCGAACCGCTTTCGAAGTCCGGCGAGGAGCTGACTCTGCACCGGTCCGGATGGCGAGGAACCGGCCAGCAACGAGATCAGTGCGACCTTCGACGGCACGTGACGCCGCAGAAGATTCTCGAGTCTTTCCTGCGCCATCGCGAACGTCCGCAGGCGTTCAGGATCGATGTCCATCTGGCCGAGTCGGTCGAGCAGGAGCTGTCGGGTCTTGATCCCGGGAAGGGCCGCACCCATCGACGTCGGATCGTCGTGGACCAGCACCTGGCTGACGGCATGCGCCGCCCCGCGTCCGATCCCCAGTTCCGCGGCGATGACTCGCACCGACGGGGCCGCGCCGAGCCTTCGATGCACGATGGCCGTCAGGGTGCTCCTCCACGCGAGGAGTGCCGAGACGATCTCCCCGGAAACGGATGGTGAAATGGTCATGTGTTCCTGATCGAGTCGGCAGATCGTGCACGGAGGCGGACGAATGACGCATCCGACCTGTCCGTGGTCTCATTATGGCCTCCGCAGGAGACAGTCCGACCGGAATCGACCCGACGCTTGTCAGGCCTGACAGTGATTCGGCCGTTCCGAGGCGGGATTCGCAGCATTTTGCTCGTCGTGTCAGGCTTGACGATGCGATCACGCGTCGGCCATCTACGGTCTGCGAGATGTTTCAAGGCGGATGTGCGGGCTGAACGTTCCACCCGTCGACGCCGGTTCCCCCACTTCAGAGGAGAAAGTCCAAGATGCGTTCCACCCGCTCATCCCGTCTTTCCGCGTACGCCGGTACCGCGTCCGCCCGTCCGATCGTCGGAGTTTCGGCGATGGCCGGCATGACGATCGCCGCGGTGGCCAGCCGGGCCGCTGCCGGTCTCCAGATCTGGTCCGTGGGCGTCGCGTTGCCGCAGATCGACTACGACGACCCGGCCTCCATGGATCTCCAGTTGACCGCGGACTTCAACACCTCGTTCCAGATCAACTTCTTCGGGGTCGGTTCGAGAGCTGACCAGGTCTTCTGGGCCCCGAACGACAATTTGTCGTTCATCAACTACAGCGGCGAGAATGACCCCGCCATCTGGTTGACCGGCTTCACGGCGGATGCGAATGCCATGAACGGGTTTGCGTCCGCTGACGGGTACACGTTCCACGTCTGGAAGGCCGCCACCGACAGCCACACCACGTCGCAGGAAATTCAGGCGAGGCTCAACAGCGGTGAGACGGGCGCCTTTGGCATCCGGTTCCAGGCTGGCGCCGACTACTACTACGGTTGGGTCGAAGTCAGCATGGATGCCGATGAGATCATCACTGTGGAGCGGTGGGCGCTGGAAGACACCGCGAACACCGGAGCGCAGTACCTCCCCAGCGGCGGCGGTGCCGTCCCCGGTCTCGGCGGCCTCGCGGCGCTGGCGGTGGGTGCGGGCGGCGTGCGTCGCAAGCGTCAGCGTGTGGCCTGATCGCAACTCGTCTGATCTCCGCAATCTCCTTCTTGATTCGAGCCCCCGTCGACGCTGGTCGACGGGGGTTCGGTCGTG
>CAYZSH010000276.1:0-4107 GCA_964481025.1 uncultured Isosphaeraceae bacterium | reverse complement strand
AAGCCCGTCCATGGCATCGGCGCGGATCCGGTCCCGGTTGAGCGGGCTTCCCGGTCGAGGGGCAGATGGGCGGCGCGGGCATCCCGACCGATCAAGGCCGGTCCGAGAACACGAGACTTCAAGCGCGGATCGGGCAGGATCCGTCTGGCCCGGTTGGAGACGTCGCGTTGTCCGTCACAAGCAGGGCCCCCAGGAGAGCAGCAGGATGCCCAGATCGACGCCGTCGACCAATCCGTCCCCGCTCAGGTCTGCGGCGGCGCTGGACGATCCCCAAGCCTGGATGAGCGATGACAGATCCGCGCCGTTCACGACTCCGTTCAGATCGAGATCTCCGACGCACTCGCAGGCATCGATGATCCCATCGCCATCGGTGTCGGTTGCGATCCCCTGCTGGAGCTCCCAGGCGTCCGTGAGGCCGTTGCCGTCACAGTCGACGCAAAGGCCATCGACGACCAGTGGCCCAGCCGCGGTGTATTGCCCGCTGAAGGGCGAGACTCCGCTTCCGCAGACCACGACGCCTTCCAGGATCAGGTTCGAGTAGCCGGGCCGAATCCACGCGGCATCGCCACTCGACGAGGCGAGGTTCGCTTCGAGCAGGACCCCTTCGAGCCGCATCGGTTCGCTCCCGGCGAACCAGGCCACTCCGCCTCCCGCAAACCCCGCGTCGTTCGCCACCATCTCGCTGTCGACCACGAGAGGCGTCCCTCCGACGGCGTAGAGCCCTCCGCCACGGCTCGCGGCGGAGTTCGACTCGACGAGCACGCCGTCGATCACCGCAGCGGTCTCGTAGAGGTGGATCCCGCCACCGTGCACCATCGCCTGGTTGGACGAGATCGCGCTGCCGCGGATCTCGAGGCTCCCGAGATACGCATAGATGCCGCCTCCGAACTCCGCTGAATTCCCCGTGATGAGGCAGTCCTCGAGCAGCACGCTCGCTCGATCGAGGAAGAGGCCGCCTCCACCCTCGACATCCGTGAGCGCTTCCACCACCGTGCCGCCATTCCCGCCGGAGATCGTGAATCCGCGAATGGTCGCGATGCCGTCTCCAGAGGGCTGTCGCACCGTCACCGTCGAGCCGACCACACCAGCACCGTCGATCGTGGTCTGCGTCGGCCCCGCGATCGAGGCGATCGTGACCGCCTTGGACCCGAGATCGATCGCCTCCGCGTAGGTGCCGGGCCCGACCTCGATCATCCAGCCATCGGCCGCCGCGTCGATCGCGGCGCCGATCGTCGAGAAACCGCTCGGCACCGAGAGCGTCACCGACTCCTCGCAAGCGTCGAGGATGCCGTTGCCGTTGTAGTCGCTCGCCGTGCCGTCCTCGATCTCGCACGAGTCGGGGATCCCGTTGGCGTTGCAGTCCTGCTCGTCGCCCGCTGCGATCTCGCACGCGTCGAGCACGAGGTTGGCGTTGCAGTCGACCTCGCCGGAGTCGAGCTGGAGGTCGTCGTCGACCGTGTCGCCATCGCAGTCGCGGGTGCGGCGCAGCAACGAAGCCCGACTCGCTCCCGGCGCGCCCACGAGCAGGATGCCTCCCCGAAGACCTACCGCCCATCCATAGTTGCCGGTCGCGATGGGATCGGGCGTGGAGATCGACTCTTCGAGCTCCCACCCCGATTCATCGAGTCCGAATCGGAAAGTGGCTCCGCCGCTCACGCCGCCGACGGACACGCCCCTGCCACCGATCGCCAACGAGGCACCCGTGGCTGCTGCCGACGCCCCGAACCAGGATCCGCTCGAGCCAGGCGGCGCCAGCAGTCGATCGGTCTGGATCCATCCAACGTCCGATCGCGCGAAGACGTAGGCCGCGCCATCGGCGACCCCGGAAACGGCCTCCTTCGAAGCCGTCACGACCACGCGATCGGGCGTCAGCGCGACCCGATCGCCAAACCAGGCACCGAGCAGCGGCGGGCTCGATTGCAGCTTCTGCACCGGCGACCAGAGTCCAGACCCATCGAGTTCGTAGAGATAGGCGGCGCCCGCCTCGAACTCGTCGCCCGCGCCGTCTCGGTAGGCTCCGACCAGCAGCAACCCGTCGACCAGATCGGTGTCGACGCCGAACTTCTGGTTCACCATCGTGTCGGGCGCCACGAGCTTCTGCCGGAACACGTAGAGGCCGGTCGTCTCGTCGAGTTCGTAGAGATAGACCGCGCCGGCGTTCTCGCCACCATCGTCATCGTTGTACGAGCCGACCGCCAGCCACGCGCCCCACGCGGAGAGGCCGAATCCGTAGGCCTGCCCCGGGGTGGGATCGGGCGGAGCCAGACGCTGCTCATGCGACAACGCCGCGTCGGGAGCGCTTCGCGTGAAGACATGCACCGCCCCCGAGGCCGTGCCGCTTCCATCGCTCGCGGCACCTTCCGAAAGCGCGGCCACGAAGACCCGATCTCCCACGATTGTCGCATCGATGCCGAACTGACCGTTGGTCACGGGGGTCGACGAGCGCAACCGCTGCGTCGAGACCCACTGGTCTTCGGAGATCGCCTGATAGATCCAGGCTTCGCCGACGCCGACGCCGCCACCATCGGTCCCCGCGGCCGGCGCACCGATCACCGCGACCGAACCGTCCGTCGCCACCGCGCGGCCGAACAGGGTGCCCTCGCCTTCCGTGGGATCGCCGAAGGTCGATCCGACCGCGACCTCGCACTCGTCGGGAATGCCGTTGGCGTTCGAGTCGAGGGACGCGCCCGACTCGATGTCCTCGGAATCCGGGAAGCAGTTGCCGTTGCAGTCGGCCGCATCCCAAATCGAGAGCGTGCCCACGACCTCCGAGCCGGGCCCGATTCCGTTGTCTGGACCAAAGGCATCGAAAGTGAACGAATAGCGATATCGACCAGGCCCTACCACACGGCGTCCGCCGCCAGATGGCATCGGCCCGCCGGCGTAGCAACCCCCTCCGCCAAGGACCAGCAGATACTCGCTGAAACTCCCCCTTCCGCTCGGAGTCCACACGGACCACACTTCTGCAAGCGGCGATGTGATCGTGAATTCAACTGACGCAACGATTGTGTAGGAGTAGCCGACGCAAATCTCGCACGAGCCGCCATTGGCGTAGCAGCCCTCGTCTCCGGCGGAGAACTGAACACTGCTCGCTGGACAGGGACTAGGCCAGTTCCGACATCCGGAGATCGCCGGGCTCGTCCACGTAGCGCTGGCGCCGTAGCAGACGTTGGCGCCGCTCGGGCAGTACGTCCAATCCACTCCTTCTCCGCATGCCTCGGCATTGACCGAGCCACTTAGTCCGACGCTTGAGTCACTTGCGGTCTGACCGCTCACGTTGCCGCTCGCGGAAATCGTCACTTCGAAATGGATCGAGTCGATCGTGTTTGCATCAACCCGGAAACCGAGACTCGCTGCCATCACAAACCCGGCCGGTAGAAGTGCGGTCAGTCGTGCTCTGCGAAGACCCGATTTGATCACGGGGAGACGCCCTCCGTCGATGCTGGCCGAGACCTCTCGGCCATGGGGAGCGATCGTGCTTCCGCCTACTGCTGAACACAGCAGTTCCCTTGGCTCAATTCGCATGCTGCCCCTCTGACATCTTCAGTCCCCGCCTCGGCGGCCGTCGCAGGGCGACCCCGGAGTCGAAGAACACCTCGGAAGGCGGCACCTCGCGATGCCGTCGGCGCGATTGTGAGCATTCAACGGCCGAGAGCAAGGGTCGATCTCCCAGTCCGGCCTCTTCGAGACCCGCTCTTCGCGGTCCTCTGCCAGCCGGTGACATGAGGTCGTCACGGAAGACCTCCGCGCTCGATCCCTCCTCGGCATGCCGAATGCCGCCGCAACGTCGCCTCGCCGGGATGCAGAGGCACCCGGCGCCATGCGAATCGCGCCCCGTGGCCGACGCCAGTCACTCCAGATGGGAGTACCCCTTGCCCGAGGAGCAGGATCCTGCATCGATCGCCGCAGGACTTCGCGGCCATTAGGTCGATTGAGGCGAGGCGGTGTCCCGAGTTCGTGCGGCACTCGAGCGACGGGCTCCTGGTGATCACTGGAGACGCGCTCCGCTGCCCCACGATGGCGCCGCCGCCCTCGCCTACCGAAACTCCCGTGCTCGGCCCGCCAGCGACGTATCGGCCTCGCCGCTGGCGTCGAGCGCCGCGAGGG
>CAYZSH010000275.1:0-4119 GCA_964481025.1 uncultured Isosphaeraceae bacterium | reverse complement strand
CTCGCCCGCCATCGCCGCCATGACTCGGTCGCAGAGCCCGGGCAGCAGCTGCGGATCCTCCCGGCCGAGCGAGCGAAGATCCCGACCCGAAGGTCCGGCGTGATCGAGCATCGCGATCCACCCGGTCTCGATGACGTCGCTCGCGAGGACGCGGACGAAGAACGGCCCGGTCGGCGAGTCGAGCACGCGGTGTCGGGAGGTCTTCGAGGGAGTCATCACAGAGCGAGCGTAGCACGCGAGCCGGGCGGTTCGTCGGCCCGTACACTCCCGCCATGACCGACACCCAGCCCACCAGCCAGACCATGGAGACGACCTCGGTCGTCGATCACGACCCCATCAGCCGTTCGATCGTGGACCTCCTCCGCGAGGCCGACCCCGCGGTCGCGGACATCCTCGTCGACGAGGCGGTCCGGCAGAGTTCGACACTGGAGCTCATCGCCAGCGAGAACCACGTCACCGGCCCGGTCATGCACGCGGTCGGCACCTGGATGACCAACAAGTACGCCGAGGGCTATCCCGGCAAGCGGTACTACGGCGGCTGCGTCCACCACGACCCGATCGAGGACCTCGCCCGCGATCGGGCGAAGCGGCTCTTCGGGTGCGGGTTCGCGAACGTCCAGGCCCACTGCGGCGCGAACGCGAACATCGCCGCGTTCATGGCGCTCATGAAGCCCGGCGACACGGTGCTGAGTCTGCCGATCAGTTCCGGTGGACACCTGAGTCACGGCCTCAAGCCGAACTTCTCGGGCACGTTCTTCAACATCGTCGACTACGGGCTCGATCCCGAGACCGAACTGCTCGACTACGACGCGATCGCGGCCATCGCCCGCGAGTGCAACCCGCAGCTCATCATCTGCGGTTACTCCGCGTATCCCCGCGTCATCGACTTCGCCCGCTTCCGGGCGATCGCCGACGAGGTCGGCGCGTACCTGATGGCGGACATCGCCCACATCGCGGGCCTCGTCGCGACCGGCGTGCACCCGTCGCCGTTCCCGCACGCCCATGTCGTCACCACCACCACGCACAAGACGTTGCGAGGTCCGCGTGGTGGCCTGATCCTCTCCGACGACGAGGAGATCGCGAAGAAGATCGACCGCAAGGTCTTCCCCGGCAGCCAGGGTGGTCCGCTCATGCACGCGATCACCGGCAAGGCGGTCGCCTTCGGCGAAGCACTCAAGCCCGAGTTCAAGGCGTACTGCGAGCAGGTCGTGAAGAACGCCCGCGCCCTCGCCGAAGCCCTCGTCGGTCACGGCTACCGACTCTGCTCCGGCGGTACCGACAATCACCTCATGCTCGTCGACCTGCGGACGCGAGACGCGGATCTGACCGGCGCCGACGCCGAGAAGTGGCTCGAATCCGCCGGCATCGTCGTCAACAAGAACGGCATCCCGAACGACCCCCGGCCGCCCATGGTCACCAGCGGACTTCGTCTCGGCACGCCGGCGCTCACGACGCGTGGCCTCAAGGAAGCCGAGATGGTGCAGGTCGCCGCCTGGCTCGACCGCGTCATGACCTCGGGTGGCGACCCCGCGACCTGCGGCGCGGTTCGCGAGGAGATCCGTCAGTTCTGCGAGAGATTCCCCCTCCCGCACTGATTGACATCCGGTGGCCGCCCTCGATGTCTCAACCTTGATCTTCCGCCATGACCGACCCCATCTTCGAACACGAACGCCTCGAACTCCCTCCCACGCTCGACTACGCGCCCGAGCAGGTGATCGCGGTGGTGGTGGGGGCGCATCCGCAGGCGGAGATCGCCGACCGACCGTGGGCGGGGCGTCTCGCCCGAGCGATGCGGGCGGTGCTCCGCAGTCGCGGCCACGAGCTGGCGACGGGGCCGATGCCGCTCGTCGTCACCGACGTCTGGTACCTGAACGACGACCAGCTGCGTCTGCAGCCCACGATCGCGATCGGTGACCCGGCGGTGAACGCGGCGAGCGCGATGTTCGCCGGCAAGTTCCCTTGTGCGTTCGCGATCGAGAACAGCTGTCAGCTGCTCCTCGACCCCGAACTCCTCGACCCCCGCGCCTGCCTCTGGGGCGTCAACGACGAAAGCACCCGCCTCGTCGTGGAGCGATTCGAGAAGAAGTGGCTGGAGGAATTCCTCGATGCCGCGGAGCACGTCTGCGAGGCGTGATGGGTGTACCACGGAGGGCACGGAGGATCACGGAGGGCCACGGAGAGTGGGAGGGGTGGCACGCTTGAACTCGATACGTTCGTCGAGATCCGAGTGGTGTTTCATCGCAGTCCCTCGCGGCTGCGTGCCTCAATGCACACTCTGAGCCTGCTGGCCGCGACCGCTCCCAATCATCCAAATCAATCCCCTCCGTGGCCCTCCGTGCCTCTCCGTGTTCTCCGTGGTGATCACAGCGCCGCCAGCCGCCGCGATGTCTCTTCGCGTCGCAACGCATCGATCAGCGGGCGCATGCCGCCTTGCATGAGCGCACCAAGGTTGACACTCTCGCCGATGCGGTGATCGACCGCGATGTTCTCCTTCCAGCGGTAGGTGCGGATCTTCTCCGCCCGGCCGCCGGAGCCGATCATCGAGTTCCGTTCCGCGGCGCGGGCGGCGTCGCGTTCGGCCTTCTGTCGTTCGAAGAGTCTGGCCCGCAGGAGCGCCCACGCCTTCTCGCGGTTCTGGGTCTGGCTCTTGGTCTCCTGCATCCGCACCTCGATGCCAGTCGGCTCGTGGATGAGGTGCACCGCGGTCGCGACCTTGTTCACGTTCTGGCCGCCGGGGCCTTGCGCAGTGGTGATCGATTCCTTGACGTCCGCGGGATCGAGGTCGACCTCGACCTCCTCGGGCTCGGCGAGCACCGCGACCGTCGCGGTCGAGGTGTGGACGCGGCCCTGGGTCTCGGTCGCGGGAACCCGCTTCACCTGATGCGTGCCCGCCTCGAAGGCGAGGTCGGCCCAGACGCCGTCACCGGTCACCTGCGCGACCGCCGCCTTCACGCCGCCCGCGTCGCCGGGCGAGAGGTCGAGCATCTCGAACGACCACCCCTCGTCGGCGGCGAACCGCTGGTACATCTCCAGCAGATCGCCCGCCCAGAGCCCGGCCTCGTCACCACCGACACCCGCTCGAATCTCCATGATCACCGAGCCGACCGCATCGTCGTCGGCATTGACGAGTCGCGACTGGATCGACTCGACGAGCGATCTCATCCGTGACTCGAGTCGCGGAAGTTCCTCCTTCGCCATGGCGACGAGATCGGAATCGTCCCCCGCGGTGATCGTCTGTCGCCATTCGTCACTCTCGGCCGCCGCCGCCTCGAACTCGGCCAGCCCGGAGACCAGCGGTTCCAACGCCTTTCGCCGCGCCGAGAGTCGCGCGACCGCCCGATGATCCGCGAGCGTCTCCGGATCGACGAGCTGTCGCTCGATGTCCTCGAACTGCGTTCGGAACTCCTCGAGCTTCCGGCGAAGGTTGTCGGGGATGGTGACGGTCATGGTGAAGCAGTTTCACCACGGAGGGCCACGGAGGGCCACGGAGTGGTGGGTTGGAGGGGCCTGAATTCGGGACGTGTCAGCATGGGAGTTGCGGTCGTGTCGATGTCTTGGTCCGATCAGCATCGGGACTTCGAGCAGATATCCTTCTTCGACTTGGCAATCTCACTCCAAGGGCAGAAGCAAGTCCACGGATGGCGGAACGCCCCTCGAACAAGCTGAGATCGAACCGGAAGAGCGATGGCGGATCTCTCCGTACTCCGTGGCCCTCTGTGGCCCTCCGTGGTGCACCCAGTCGGCGAAGCTGCACGACGGCCGCGGCCAAACAGCGAGGCCCGCGTCGCAGAGTGCGACCCGGGCCTCGTGGTTCGTGTGAGGGATGCGTCGGCGAAACGCCGGGACGCATCCCCCGGATGGTGGGCTAGTTGCCCTTCTTCTTCTTGTCGAAGTAGTTGCCGGCGAACTTGCGCTGGAACTTCTCGACGCGACCGGCGGCGTCCACGAAGGCGCTCTTGCCGGTGTAGAACGGATGCGAGCCCGACCAGACTTCGACCGACATCTCCGGCACGGTCGCGCCGACGGTCATGACGACCTCGCCGCGGAAGTAGATCTTGCACTCTGGGAAGTACTTGGGGTGGATGTCGGCCTTCACGGCGTCGCTCCGAGGGGCTGGAC
>CAYZSH010000274.1:0-4140 GCA_964481025.1 uncultured Isosphaeraceae bacterium | reverse complement strand
CGCTGGGAGTTCCTGCGCGATCTCTGCCGACGCCATCCGGATCGACTCGTCTTCGGGTCGGGCGACGTCTGGACCGTCGAGGACGTCTTCGCGATGCTCGAACTCACGGGTGTGGCGGCGGTATCGATCGCCCGCGGCTGCATCGGCAATCCCTGGATCTTCCAGCAGGCCCGCGATCTCATGGCCGGACGCACGCCGCATGCGCCGTCGATCGCCGAACAGCGCCACACGCTCGAGACGCATCTCGGCTTCGCCACCGTCATCCATGGTGATCGCAACGCGAGTCGGCAGATGCGGAAGTTCGGCATCAAGTTCGCCGCCCTGCATCCGGACGCCACCGAGGTGAAGCGTGCGTTCATCGCCGCCGAGTCGCTGGCGGGCTGGCAGTCGGTGATCGATCGGTTCTATCCGTCGGAGGACGGCTCGTCCTGATCGGCCGCAGCGGCCACCGGCGTCGGACGAAACTCGATGACCCATACCACGCCCGGCGCCGAGGGATCCTCGTGATCACGGGCGGTGCCCACCGCGAGCCGCTCGCCCGAGGGCGCGACATCGAGATCAAGCAGCAGCGGCCCCCGTCCGATCGAGACCAGTTCGAGCGCGGGCGTGAACCCGGCGGGATCGACCTCGCCGACCATCACTGAACCATCGAGTCGTCCATCAGGTCCACGCCGTCCTGGGACCGCGGTGGCCAACCGTCCCGCACCGCAGGACAACCGACCGCCGAGCCCGCCGTCGGAGCGGCAGGGGTGAGATCGTTCCGAAGGCGGGCGACCGAACACCGTGATGACGCCGCCGCGGCCCGCGCCGCAGTCGGCTCGAGGTGAACCGCCGATCAGAAGTCCATCGCTCCAGGCCGTCGCGCTTCCCAGTCGGTCGAGTGGACCCGGCGTGGTCCGGCGGTTCACGTCGAGTCGCGCGAAGGGGACGGTCCGCGAGAACACCACGATCTCGCCCGCCCGATCGACAAGCACCTCGGGCGACCGCGGATCGGCAGGTACGTCGGCGCCCGGCGAGCCGACGGCGATCGAGTCACCGATCGCGATCGACGATCCGAAGCGCAGCCCGGTCAGAGAGACGGGCGGCTCGAGTTCGACCACGGTCCGCAGGTCGGAGCCGGCATCGAGCCGCACGGTCCAGACCCGACCGCGATCGAGGAAGCCGTCGTGATTCGATCGCGGCGCGCCAATCACGACCAGGTCGCCCGAAATCGCGACGCACTCGCCGATCTGGTCGCCCGGAACCGGATCGGGAATCGGCAGTCGCTCGGGCACCGCGTCGGTGCGATCGAGATCGATGAGCCAGACCGCCCCGCGGCGATCGTCGGCGTCAGGAGCGCCGACGACGAGCCGGTTCCCGTCGAGCGCGATCGCCGCGCCGAAGGCATCCCCAACGTCACCCGCCGGCGCCTGCACGATGCGTTCGAGTCGCCAGCGGGGAAGGGGGGCCGGCGTCCGTTCGAAGATGACGACGCTGCCTCGCTCCGGCGGGCCGTCGCGACGACCGTCCGCGCCGACGACGAGTCTGTTCTCGTCGATCGCGATCGACACTCCGAATCGGTGCGCGGCGGCGAGGGCGGCGGGCGGTCCGATGAGGGTGCCGACCTGATCGATGGCGACGGTCGGGATGGGTGGCATGAGCGGTGTCATCGGTGCGAGCGGGAGCAGGGTCAGCAACGACCAGTGCCGCAGGCTGTTCTGAAGACGCGACAGGCCGGTGGTCCGGCTCCGAAGAACGGTGGGCGTCATGGAGGCCTTCCACGAGGGCCCCCGTGGATGAAGTCGAGGAATCTAGCGTCCGGACGGAGGTTCTCCGACCACTCGTGCCGTTTTTCCTGTCACAGGCCGGACAGAGGTGGGTACGAACCCCGGAGACTCGATTCGAGTGCATCGGAGGAGTCGATCGCGTCGATTTGAATGACGTCACGGGACGGACGTCCATCAGGGAGACCGACATGCCTGACACGACCACCACGTTGAGCGAGCTGTTCGAGGGCATCCGGGACTGCCTCGAGGATCATGACCTCGACGCCGCCCGGTTTCTTCGCGACGGCATCCTGGAGTCGATCGCGCTCGGCAACGCGTGGCTCACGCCGCAGGAACAGGAGCTGCTGGACTCGTTCTGAGCCTTGGGCCCGAGGCTGAGACGCCCGACAATTCCCAGGTCGTCACGCACGGCCCGACGCCACCGCCCGCATCGCCCGGTCATCGCGATGCCCCGGAGGCCTCGGGTCGTGCCTTCATGCATGGGCGAGGAACACGGTGAAGGAGCATGGGATCTGCGCAAGTCCTTGCGCGTTCCGGATAGCCCATGCCGCATCGCCCGCACGATCCGCACGATCCGCGCGACCCGAACCGTCCCGCGTTCGGAACCTGCGGATCCGCGAAAACAAGACTGATTCCGAGGCTCTTCCGGTCGCGACCGACGTGGTCGCCGCGACGCACGGATGCGGAGCCTCGACATGCTTCCCAGTTCAATCGCCCCTCGGGCGTTCGTCGGTGCGGTGGCGACGACTCTTCTCTTCTCCAGTTCAGCGGCCCTCGGCGGGAAACCGTCCGGCCATTCGAAAGCCCCCCTCCGACGAGCCATCGCGGGCGTGGAGTACGAACGCACCGACGAAGGCTGGACACGGCGCGATGCAGGCGTCGCATGGGCGGTGCGGTCGGATCGATGCACGCTTCGGCTTCGTGACGACGCGACGACGTCGATCGACGAGGTGCTTCACGCCGCGACGGACTGCATCGGCACCTGGACCATCGGCCGTCGCAACCGACTCGGATTCGTGGACATCACGCTCGACGGCGCCGACGCAATCGCGGTGTGCGAGCGACTCTCCGATCATCCCGACGTCCAGTCCGCGACCCCGGCGACGCTCGGTCTTTGGATGGATGCGGGCGACCCGTACTTCTCCTACCAGTGGCACCTCAAGAACACCGGTCAGGAATCACAGGGCACGCCCGGCGCCGACATCGACGTGATCGGCGCCTGGAGTGTCGAGCGCGGAGATCCGAACGTCACGATCGCGTTCCTCGACTCGAAGGTCATGTGGAACCACCCCGATCTCGTCGATGCGTACGCCGTCAATTCCGGAGAGATCCCCGGCAACGGCATCGATGACGACGACAACGGATTCATCGACGACATCCACGGATGGAACTTCGCGAGCGACTCGCCCGAGGTCGGATCAGACTCGCTGGACGCCTCGCACGGGACGTGGGTCGCGGGTATCGCGGTGGCTCGCGCCGGCAACGGTGTGGGCGTCGCCGGCGTCGCGGGTGGCGCCTTCAGCACCCCCGGTTGCCGTGCGATTCAGGTCGTCATCGGCGAGGAAGGTCCGGATGCCTCACTCATCGACGATGCGATCCTCTACGCGATCGATCGCGGCGCACGCGTGTTGTCGCTGACCTTCGCGGTGCCGGCCGACCCCGCCCTGCTTGCCGCCATCGACGAGGCGGCGGCCCGGGGCGTCGTGATGGTGGCGCCGTCGGGAAACATGCTTCCCGAGGTGCCGTTTCCTGCGAATCACCCAAGGGTGATCGCGGTGGGGGGAACGAATCGATACGACGCCCACTGGGGCATCTCGACTGCGGGGCCGCCCGTCGAGATCTCGGCTCCGGCATACATGATCCGGACCGTCGACACCGCCTGGGATCTCTGGACCGCCTCGGGCACGAGCTACGCGGTGCCGCAGGTCGCGGCCGCGGCGGCACTGGTGCTCTCGTGGGCCGACTGTCTCGATGGTCAGGATGTTCGCGCAATCCTTCGAGCGACCGCCACCGACATCGACGAACCTGGTTGGGATCCTCGAACCGGCTGGGGCAGGCTCGACGTCGCCGCCGCGGTCGCCCGTGTCGCCACCTCGGTCATGCCCGCGTGTCGATGCCGCGAGGACCTCGACGGTGACGGTGAGGTGAACGGCGTCGATCTTGGGATGCTTCTCGCCGCGTGGGGCGACGATGATCCACTCGCGGACCTGCATGCGGACGGCATCGTCGACGGCATCGATCTCGGATCGTGGCTGCTGTCGCAGGGGGTGTGTCGCTGAGATTCGAGAGCCGGCGACGGGGGCCCCCCCCCCCCCGGCCGGGCCCCCACCCCCCCCCCCCGGGGGGGGGGGGCACTGGCCCGCCCCCCCCACCC
>CAYZSH010000273.1:0-4170 GCA_964481025.1 uncultured Isosphaeraceae bacterium | reverse complement strand
GCGTACTGGCTGCCGAAGTCGAGGATCGGGATGGTCTCGGCGGCGGGGACGCCGCCCGGCGTGGCGCTGGTCATGTGGAGGGGTTCCGGTCCCGGACCCGCACGGTCCTTGGGGGAAACCGCGAAGGGTACCGCGATCCGGCCGCCCACCGCCGGTCCGGCTCGACGATCGACACGCTCCCCACCCCCCCGGGCGGTATTCTCCGAGCCATGCGGAAGCCCTCCTCTCGACCACTGCTGCTCGTCGCCCTCGGCGCGGCACTGACGTCGGCGGGATGTGCCCCTCCGATCCCGGACGGCGGGTTCGACGCGCCGGATCCGGCCAGCCGGATCTATGCCGCAGTCCGGGTCGCCGCGGAATTCGAGCGGACCGGCGTCCGCCCGGACCGCGCGACGCTCGAGAACCTCGTCGTCATGCTCGCCTCCGCCGACCCGGCGACCCGCTTCATCGCCTCGGAGACGCTTCGAGAGATCGCGGGCACCGACCTCGGCTACCACCCCTCCGCCCCGCTCCCGGAGCGCACGCTCGCCGCGGACCGTTGGCGAGCGTGGGTCGAGGCGCTGCCGGCCTCCTCGGAGGATCGCCGGTCATGAGCATCGCCCCCGATTCGTCACCCACGGTTCGGATCGAGCTCCTGAGCCGATCCGAGCTGCTCGCGCCGGTGCGGGCGATGATCGTCTCGCTCGCCGAACGCTTCGGATTCGACGACATCGAGTCAGGCCATCTCGCCCTCGCCGTGGATGAGGCATTGGCGAACGTCATCCGACACGGCTACGAATCGCGTGCCGACGGCCGGATCTGGATCGCGGTGCACCTCATCGAGTCCCCCACTCGAACGTTCCGCATCGAGATCGAGGACGAGGGGCGACAGGTCGATCCGGCGATGATCAATCCCCGCGATCTCGACGAGATCCGTCCCGGCGGTCTCGGCGTCCACATCATGCGCGAGGTCACCGACGCCTGCGACTTCGAGACCCGCCAGCCGCGAGGCATGCGACTCGTGCTCGAGAAGATGCCCCGCCCCCGAAACCCACACGACCACGGCGACGCCGACGAGCCGTCGCCCACTCCGAATCGGACCTGACTTCATGCCGAGTGATCTGCCCATCGACATCGAGACACGCGACGGCGCCACGATCGTGCGCCCGACCGGCGAGGTTGACCTCGCCCGCAGTCCCACCCTGCGCACCACGCTCGGACAGGTGATCGGGAACGGTGTCGCCCGGCTCGTCCTCGATCTCTCGCAGGTCGAGTACATGGACTCGTCGGGCGTCGCGACGCTGGTCGAGGCGCTCCAGCAGTGCCGGACCCGCAAGGCGACCCTCGTTCTGAGCGGCCTGCAGGACCGCGTGCGAAGCGTGTTCGAGATCGCGAAGCTCGATGCCGTCTTCACCATCCGACCCGACCTCGACGCCGCCCTCGGAGACTGACCCGTGGCTGACACCGCCGTCAAGCGAGGACCGATCATCGCCGTGCTGGACCTGCTCGGCGGCCTGGTCACCGGAACGCTGGAGTTCGTCGGCGGACTCGTCTGGCTGCTCGCCGATCTTCTCCGCTGGATCTGGCGATCGACGGTGCTCCGCCGCGTTCGATTCGGGCGTTCCGCGTTCGTTTCGCAGATGGTCCGGGTCGGCGTGCGGTCGATCAGCATCGTCGTGCTGGTCTCCTCGAGCATCGGTTTCATTCTCGCGCTGCAGACCGCCCCGAGTCTCGAACAGTTCGGCCAGGTGGACAAGGTCGCCAACCTCGTCGGCGTCGCGGTGTTCCGCGAGCTCGGCCCGCTGATCGCGGCGATCGTCCTGACCGGTTTCGCCGGGGCGTCGATCGCCGCGGAGATCGGCACGATGGTGGTCGGCGAGGAGATCGAGGCGCTCGAGTCGATGGCGCTCAACCCGGTTCGATTCCTCGTGGTGCCGCGAGTGCTCGCGAGCGCGATCAGTCTCGTGCTGCTGGCGATCATCGCCGACCTCTCGGCGGTGTTCGCGGGCGGCGTCATCGGCGTCGCGCAGCTCGGCATTCCGTACGAGGTCTACAAGACCAACACGATCGACCAGCTGTCCAACAGCGATTTCCTGACCGGGCTCGCGAAGGCGGGCGTGTTCGGCACGATCCTCGGACTGATCGCCTGCCGGAACGGACTCATGGTCTCCGGCGGCGCCGCCGGCGTCGGCAAGGCGACGACCGACACCGTGGTGCAGACCGTGGTGACCGTGATCTTCGCGGACCTCTTCTTCACCGCCCTCTTCTACGCCCTCGGCTGGTCCTGAACGAGACTCGTTCAGGCGCCGAGCGCGAGTCGTTCGGCGGTGCGGGCCGGAAGGCCCGACGCGAGGGCCCGTGATTGCGCGGCATCGACGTCGTAGGCGACGCGCTCCCACGACATGACGCCCTCGGCGAGGTCGAGCACCGCGAACGATGCCCGCGGATCGCCGTCGCGCGGCTGCCCGACGGAGCCGGGATTCAGGATCCACCGTTGCGTGGCGTCGATGCGGACGGTTCGGATCGAGCCGCGGCGAAGCGCCTCGACCCACGGGCCGGACGCATCGTCCCGCAGTCGGAATCCGGCCGGAAGATGCGTGTGCCCGATCAGGCAGATCGGCACGTCCACTCCCTGAAACGCGGGGAGCGCCTTCGCGTCATCGACGAGATATCTCGCGCCGCCGGGAATCGGCGAGTCGTGCACGCACATCACCGCGGACCCGATGTACGCCATGCCGGGAACCCGGCCCAGTCGCTCCAGCAGGTCCGGACGGGTGGTGCGGAGTCGCCGTCGCGTCCAGTCGATGGCCTCGCGGGCGACTTCCCGGAAGCCGATGGCGACGGTGGGATCGAGGAGCGCCTCCTCGTGGTTGCCGAGCACCATCACCGGATCACGCTCGAGGATCAGATCGAGGCATGCTTCCGGGTCGGGTCCGTACCCGACGACATCGCCGAGACAGACCAGTCGATCGATGCCGGCGTCATCGAGCGTCCGAAGCACGGACTCGAGTGCGTAACGGTTGCCGTGGACGTCCGAGATGATGCCGAGTCGCATGGCCGCGGAGTTCCAGGAGGCGGCCCGGATCGGACGCCGAGGTCGGACGTCCCGCAGGCGAGGGATCTCCACCGATCCGACGCGGGACATCGCTTCTTCGGTCATCGGCCTCGCGGCTTTCGGAGGTCAACCGAATCCGTCGGGAGTTTCGGCCGCGGAAGCCCGATCAATCATCAGAAGCCCCCACTGAGTGCTCAGCAGCTCGACCGCCTGAGCCGGATCATCCACCAGCGTCGCCCAGCCTTCCCGGATCGCCCGATGGCAGCCCGCGTGGGTGTCGAGATCTGCGCGTCCGGGAACCGCGACGACCTCGCGTCCATAATCCTCGGCGGCGAGCCTCGCGGTGATGAGCGCCCCGCTTCGGAGACCGGCCTCGATCACCACGGTTCCCGGCCCGAAGCCTGCGACGAGCCGGTTCCGCACCGGAAAGTTCGCAGGCCGCGGCTCGACCGTGCTCGTGAACTCGCTGAGGACGGCGCCCGATTCCGCGATCGCGTCGTAGAGCGTGTCGTGTTCGGGCGGATAGGGACACGCAAGCCCCGATCCCAGAATCGCCACGGTCGAGCCGCCGACGCGGAGCGCCGCGCGATGGGCGGCCGCATCGATGCCGCGGGCGCCGCCGGACACGATGGTCCAACCCGCTTCGACGAAGGCGATCGCAAACCTCGCGGCGAGATCCGCCCCGATCGGTGAGCAGCGGCGGGCGCCGACGATCGCCACACCTGGCCGATCCCGGAGCACCTCCACCCTGCCACGGACCCGCACCGCGACGGGCGGATCGACCATGCCTCGCCAACCCGTCGGCGTCGCCTCATCGAATCTCGTGACGACCGAGGCGCCTGTTCGACGAAGCCACGCAGCCTCTCGCCGCAAGGACGACCACGGGATCCCCGCCTTCGCCCTCGCCACCGACCGCTCCGGCGTCTCAAGGACGTCCGCGATCGCCGCGTTGCTCGCCGAGAGAATCGACGACGCATCGCCGAAAGCGTCGGCCAGGCGATCGATGAGACGCGGCCCCCAACCCGGCACCGCCTGCAAGGCGATGGCGGGATTCACATCCTTGTCGGTTGTACGCACGGACGATTCCCACGGCCCCCGTGAGCAGGCGTCAGCCTACCGAGACCGGTCGCCGCCCC
>CAYZSH010000272.1:0-4176 GCA_964481025.1 uncultured Isosphaeraceae bacterium | reverse complement strand
GTTGCGTCGGGGACCGCATCACCGGCAATCGGCGAGAGGCGGGCCTCGAGGACGATGATGAAAGGATGCCGGACGAACCGGCGGGCCGACGGTCGCCCGTCGAGCGAGTCTCCTTTACAACCGCCGCGCCAAAACGCGGTCGCCCCGGTCCCGCGGTTCGGAACGGTGGTGTCAGGCGATCTCGCCCCGGAAGCCCGCTCCGGGGCCGTCCGTGCCGGGTGGATCGACCGTCGGTCTCGACTGGACGTCGGGATGAACGGTCAGGGCGTGCGGTCCGGGGCATCGGCGTCTGCCATGCTGGCAGCCCTCGGCGACGACGGATCCGGGCCGACGAGCGCGTCGAGCCGCTGCACCGGGTGACGCCACGGCGCGACCGCCCAGACCGCGTTGATCCCGAGGTAGGTGCTGCCAAGCGTGGTGATCCCGGCGGCGACCAGCCAGAACTCCGGCCAGGCGATCATGCTCAGGACGTCGTCGAGCGGGCCACTGCGCCCATCCACCAGAATCGCGCTCAGCCAGCCGGCAGTCGTGGCCAGGATCAGGAGACTCGCCGTCAGCACGGGCCCTGCGCCCTGAAGCCCCTGTCCCGCAATGGCATAGGTCTCGCTCCGCTCGCCGATTCGGCGGAGCAGATCCGCGAGCGCGATCACCAGGAATGCGACCGCGATCGTTCGGGTCGAGTCGAAGGCGAGCGCGATCAGAATCGTCGGCGCGGGCATGGAGCCGCCGCCTCGAATGAGCGAGCCGATACCGCGGGCCGAGCCCTCGGCGGCGGTGGTGAGCCCCAGTCCGTCGGGAACGACGGCCAGCAGCCCGCTGGTCAGGAGGAGCAGGCCGCCCCAGATCGCGATCACCGCCTCGCGCCGCGCGTGCCGACGCCAGCGGCTTGCCAGCGTCGCGAAGAGGGCGAGCGTCGCGGCCAGCGTCACGATGAGGCCGGCCCAGTCGAGGATCGGCAGCAGGTACGGCACCACCTTCCCATTGCTCGCCCCGAAACCCCGCGGGTCGAAACCGATCGGTGCCAGGACGATCGCCAGCGGAAGTGCGAGCCCCGATCCGGCCCCGATCGTGACGCCGACGGCGAGCAACGGGATCGACCAGGCGGCCCGACGGGTCGGGGTCAACCCCGAACCGATGGGGTCGAGCGTCCCGAGATCGATCACCGAGCGGAGGGTCTCCTGGATGGGAAGTCCGCATTCCGGGCATCGTGCCGACGTCGGATGTCCGTGCAGCGGATAGCGGCACCGGCGACAGGGCAGGTCGGCGATCACCACGAGTTTCGTTCGGGCGGTGTCGGACATGCGGATCTCGGGCGAAGGCGTCACGGAACGGCTGGCGGAGAATCGGCCGAACGACCGGAATCCCGACGACCGATGCGTCCGGCGGTGCCTCTTATACTCGTCGATTCATGGACGCGACGCTTCAACGCCTGCGTGATTCGATCGCCTCGGTCTACATGGGCAACGCCCGGGCCGTCGATCGATTGCTGACGTGTCTGCTCGCCCGCGGTCACGCCCTCGTCGAGGACGTGCCCGGCGTCGGGAAGACGGTGCTCGCCAACGCCCTGGCCCGTTCGATCCACGCGACCTTCGCCCGCATCCAGTGCACGCCGGACCTGCTGCCGACCGACATCACCGGCGCAGCGATCCTCGATCGTGCCACCGGGACGTTCGAGTTCCGGCCCGGGCCGGTGTTCGCCAACATCGTGCTCGCGGACGAGATCAACCGGACCACGCCCCGCACGCAGTCGGCGCTGCTGGAGGCGATGAGCGAAGGGCAGGTCTCGGCCGAGGGCTCGACCCATCCGCTGCCGGATCCGTTCATGGTGGTCGCGACGCAGAATCCTTACGAGTTCGAGGGGACCTTCTTCCTTCCCGAGAACCAGCTCGACCGGTTCCTGATGCGGATCGGACTCGGGTATCCATCGCCCGACGACGAGGCCCGCATCCTCGACGTCCAGCCCGCCCGCACCACGCTTCAGAATCTCGAACCGGTGCTGACGATCGAGGACGTGCGGAGTCTGCAGGCCCGCACCGACGCGGTGCGACTGGATCGGAGCCTCGCGGACTACGTGATCGCGCTGGCGCAGGCGACCCGGGACAGCGACGACCTGCTCGTCGGCATGAGCCCCCGCGGATCACTCGCGCTGGCGCAGGCGGCCCGCGCGACCGCGGTGCTCGACGGTCGCGACCACGTCATCCCCGAGGACATCGTCGAGAACGTGCTGCCGGTCTGTGCGCACCGCGTGGTGACCCGCACCGCGATGCACGAGGGCGACACGCTCACGGCGCGTCGGATCATGCAGCGCATCCTCGAGAGCGTGGCGAGCCCGGTGTGATGCGGGTTGATTCACCACGGAGAGCACGGAGGAGCCCGGAGGGCCACGGAGGTGGATGGCCTTGGGGTGTGTTTGAACGCGGTATTTGTGTGGTCGTGGGTTTTCTGTGGGGTGATTCACCACGGAGGGCCACGGAGGGCCACGGAGGGAGAGCGGGTGTTGGTTTGAATTCGGTGCCCGTCGACGAACTCGATGGACGCATCGTGCTCAAGCATGCTTCCAGACATGCTTTCTCCGTGGCCCTCTGTGGCCCTCCGTGGTTGACTTCTCTCGGGAACAGCATTCGGCGAACGTCCTTCAACAGGCACGGCGAACTCGCAGCCGCCACTGTGGTGAACATCGAATCACGACCAGGAGCGGGATCGTGAACGCCGTGGTGTTGTTGTCGGGCGGGCTTGATTCCTCGACGGTGCTTGCGTGGGCGTTGGCCGAGGGGCGGACGTGCTACGCGTTGTCGTTCGACTACGGGCAGCGGCATCGGCTCGAACTGGAGCGGGCTCGCGAGATCGCGGATGCTCTCGGCGCTGCGGAGCACATCGTCGCGAAGATCGACCTTCGCGCGTTCGGCGGGTCGGCGCTCACCGCCGACATCGACGTGCCGAAGGATCGGATCGACGCCCACGGTCATGGCGATGACGCGATCCCCGTCACCTACGTTCCCGCGCGGAACACGATCTTCCTGAGTCATGCGCTGGCGTACGCCGAGGTGCGCGGCGCGACCGAGATCTGGCTCGGCATCAACGCGATCGACTACTCGGGCTACCCCGACTGTCGGCCGGAGTATCTGGAGGCATTCCAGCGGCTGGCCGACCTCGCGACGAAGGCGGGCGTCGAAGGCCACGGCCCGCGATTCGTGGCACCGCTGGTCGAACTCTCGAAGGTGGACATCGTCCGCAAGGCGAAGGAGTTGGGTGTGCCGATCGAGCGGACGTTGAGTTGTTACGACCCCTCCGGAAACGGAACGCCGTGCGGCCGCTGTGACAGCTGCATCCTGAGGTCGGCGGCGATGGCGGAGGTGGGGCGTTGACGCGCGGGCGTTCGGTGTATTGTCCAGACATCGGGTGAGCGGTGAGGCCCGCGATTTCGCCATCACTCCCCGGAGATCAGATCATGGGTCAGGATCCGACCGTCGCCGATGCCGCCGCTGCCGGCGGCATGCTCATGGCATGCGTGATTTACCTCGCGATCATGGTGTTCGTCATCGCGGGCGGCTGGAAGATGCTGTCCAAGGGGGGGCTGATGGGCGTGGCCATCATCGTGCCCTTCTGGAACTTGATCGCGCTGGCGCAGCTCGCGCAGAAGCCGTGGTGGTGGGGTCTTCTCACGCTCATTCCGTTCGTCGGCATCGTCTTCGCGGTTCTCATCATGCACGGCATCTCGACGGCTTTCGGTCGCGGAGTCGGCACGACGATCGGATTGGTCCTGCTCTCCCCGATCTTCACCTGCATCCTCGGCTTCGGGTCGGCGGAGTACCAGGGCAAGGCGACCGGATTCGAATGAGCCGCGTGCGACTCGGTGACGACGCGAAGTCGAACGTCACCGAGTCCGAGTCGAACCCCCTCCGCCCGCTCCGCGGGCACCTCCCCCGTGCCGGGGGAGGAGAACTGACACCGCGATTCCGCTCCCCCGTGCCGGGGTAGGAGAATTGACACCGCGATTCCGCTCCCCCGTGCCGGGGTAGGAGAATTGACACTGCGATTCCGCTCCCCCGTTTCCGGGGGAGCTGTCGCCGAAGGCGACTGAGGGGGCTCTCTTGCTGACTCGGTGACGGCGCGAATGCGCCATCTCCTGCTCACCTCACTCCTGCTCTCCTGATCTCGCCGCAGGCGTCACACGTC
>CAYZSH010000271.1:0-4215 GCA_964481025.1 uncultured Isosphaeraceae bacterium | reverse complement strand
GTCATGGCGACCGCGCACGACACCGCGATGGTGCTGAGGAGCATGGACTGATTCCTTGATTGGAAGGGTGAACTTTGCGACGACGTCCTTCACGCCGTCACGTTCGTGCGGTGATCGGTCTTCCGCACGCGAGACCGGTTTCGATCCGTCGGGTCGTCGGATTCGCCGTCTTGCCGAGACGCCGGAAACAAAGATCTCCAAACGACACCGGCCGCCGCGATGGTGCGCGGCGGCCGGTGGATTCATCCGTGGTGTCGAGGCGGACTACCGATCCTCGACCGGAATCCCCATCCCGCTGCGGTTCGGGGACGCGGGACGCTCCGCGGGGGTCCAGGCGGCGCCATTCTCGAGCTGCTCGAGCAGGACCTCGATCGCCTTCTCGAGCTGCGGATCGCCGCCGTCGAGCATGAGGGCGGGGTCGTCGATCACCTCGATGTCCGGATCGACGCCGTGGCCTTCGATGCCCCAGGTTCCGTCGGTCTCGTAGAACCCGAAGGTCGGGACCGCGGTGTAGCCGCCGTCGATGAGTCCGGGGTTGCCGGAGATGCCGACGAGACCGCCCCAGGTGCGGGTGCCGATGAGCGGGCCGAGTTCGTGGTACTTGAAGAGCCACGGGAACATGTCGCCGCCGGAGCCCGCGCGGCCGTTGATGAGCATCGCCTTCGGGCCGTTGTGACCCGACGGCGGCCACTTCCAGTCGACCGAGTCGCGTCGGGCCCAGTGGTTGGTGACCGGCCGGTTGAGCAGTTCGATGAAGCGGTCGGGGATCTGGCCGCCACCGTTCCATCGTTCATCGACGATGAGCGCGGGCTTGGTCGCCTGGCCGTGGAACTGGCGGACCAGATCGCTCTGGCCGTCGCGGCCGGTGTTCGGCACGTAGATGTAGCCGATGCGGCCGTCGCTCATCTCCTCGACCACGCGGCGACGACCTTCGATCCAGTCGCGGTACCGCTGGCCGCCTTCGTCGGAGATCGTTCGGACCACGACGGTGCGGATGTCGTCGTCCATCTCGTCGTCGTCATCGTCGTCGTCATCGTCGGACTCGTCGTCGTCGGACTCGTTGTCCGCCTCGTCGTCGTCCGCCTCGTCTTCATCGTCGGTGGCGAGGACGTCGAGCACCACGGTGTCGTTGGCGGTGCCGACGAAGAGCGACCACGGATCCTTCGCGAGATCCACGGGGACGCCGTTGACGGCGACGACGATGTCGCCTTCGCCCAGTTCGAGTCCGGGTTCCTGCAGTGGTCCGCGGGCGTCAAGGTCCCACGCACCACCGCCGAGCACTCTGGCGATCCGCCAGCCGTCCGGCGTGTCGCCCTCGCCCGGCGCGGCCTCCCAGTCGACCGCGAGCATGCCGACGTTGCGGGACGGCTCGCTCTCGCCGTCGCCGCCGTAGTAGTACGCGTGGCCGACGTTGAGCTCGGAGATCATCTCGCCGATCAGATAGCTCACGTCCTCGCGGGTCGCGGCATCGTCGACGAGCGGCAGGTACGCCTCGAGCACGGCGTTCCAGTCGACGCCATGCAGGTTCGGGTCGTAGAAGTGATCGCGCTGGATGCGCCACGCGTCGGTCAGCAGTTGTCGCCACTCCTGACGCGGGTCGATGGTCACGAGCATCGGATCGGTGACGACCCGATCGCCGCCGTCGCCGGGGCCGGCGTCGCGGATGACCGCGCCGCGTCCCTGCGGGACCAGCATCTTCTTGCCGTCGGGGGTCATCTGGAAGCCGCCGCCCGAACCCGCGGACTTCTCGGTCGGTCGTTCCTCGGTGATGTCGACGACCTTGATGCCGGCGTTGTTGCCTCGGCGGACGTACATGAGCTGGCCACGGCTGTTCACCGCGAGATTGCTGAAGTTGCCGGGTGCGACCGGGATCCGCATCGCGCGGGCCTCGAAGCCGTCGACGTCGATCTCGAAACTCGGCTCTTCGTCCTTCGCATCGGCGTCGGCGTCGGTGTCGTCGGACTCGGCGTCGTCGTCATCGCCATCGACGGCGAGTCGGCGGCCGGAGATCTCCGCGGGATCGCCGCCCTCGTCGGACGTGCCGGTGCCGGTCACGCGATCGCCGTCGATCTTGAGCGAGAGGTTCGCGGTGGGGCCGCCGTCGACCGTGAGCACGAGCTCGAGCGTCATCGCGTCGCGGTCGAAGCCGCCTGCGAGTGATCCGGAGAAGACGGGACTGTTGACGGTCCCGGTCACGAGATCGTCGGCGTTGAGGACGAGGTTGATCGTGAGCGGGATCTCGCCCATGTTCGGAATCGTGACGAGGCAGTCCCAGGTGCCGCTGACCGGATCGTTCGCGGCGTCGGGTTCGGGCGTCGACTCGTCGCCCGCGTCTTCATCCTTCGCGTCGTCGGCCTTCTCGTCGTCGTCGTCGTTCCAGGTCTCCTCGTCGCTCGTCCTGAGCCACGGGCTCTTCACGTCCTCCCGCAGCGGCACCGCGACCAGCACGCCGGAATCGTCGTAGATCCAGGTGTTGTCGAAGCTGGAGTAGCTCGGCTGGAAGTTGCGGTCGCTCGTGAAGTAGAGCCACTCGCCCTTGCGGTCGAATGCCGGGCTGTCGTCGTTGAACATGCCACTGGTGACGACGGCGGTCTCGCCGGTTCGGGTGTCGTGGATGTGGACGCGGCCGGCGGGGGAGTCCTCGGTGCCCATGCTCCAGGCGATCCAGCGGCCGTCGTGGCTGAAGCTCGGGTTCGAGAACACGCCCCAGGGGTTGTGGGTGACGAGGGTGCGCTCGCCGCTCTCGATGTCGATGCGGTGGGCGTCGCCGGTCTTGTCCGCGTAGACGAGGTACTCCGAATCGGGGCTCCACCAGATCGCGTTCTTGAAGACGCCCATGTCGGTGGTGAGCCGTCGCGGTTCACCACGCCCGTCGCTCGAGCGGACGAAGAGTTCGTACTCGCCGGGCTCGTCGCTGAAGTACGCGATCCACTTTCCGTCGGGACTCCAGGACGGGCTTCGCTCGGCGATGCCCGAGGTGCGGGACATGTTGCGAGGCGTGCCGTTCTTCGCGGGCAGCGTCCAGAGGTCGCCGCGGGCCTGCACCGCGACCCGCTTCGCGTTGGGCGAGATCGACCAGTCCTGCATGAAATTCGACGCATCGATCATCGAGGGCCGGATGCTGGCGGCAGCGCCGGGGATCTCGATCTCGACCGGGCTCGATCCGTTCGTCCGCGAGTCGTACACGAAGAGGGACGGGCCGTTCTGGAACACGATGCGGGCCGGGCCGTCGTCATCGGGTCCGATCGCGGGCCACTTGATGTCGTAGTCGGCGAAGCGGGTGACCTGTTCGGCATCGCCGGTCGCGAGGTCGTACCGCCAGAGGTTCAGTCGATGCTCGTCGCCGGCGTCGGAGAGGTAGTAGAGGTCGTCGCCGTGCCACATCGGGAACGAGTCGGTGCCGTCGAAGTCGGTCACGCGTCGCGACTCGCCGGTCTCGAGGTTCAGCAGCCAGATGTCGCTCGCCATGCCGCCGCGGTAGCGCTTCCACGTGCGGCCGTCGCGCTGCATCGGCGTGTACGCGACCCAGGTGCCGGACTTGTCGATCGTCGCGTTCGCGCCGTACGGCATGGGGAGTGCCGCCGGCAGTCCGCCGTCGGGCCCGATGCGCCAGGTGCTCTCCTCGCGCGGATGCCCGCCGAGTCCGCGGGCGCTGAAGAGCAGGTCGCCATCGACCGTCCAGTCGCTGAGCCGTTCGGCCGCGGGGTGGTGCGTGAGTCGTTCGGGCAGCCCGCCCGCGACCGGCACGCGGTAGATGTCGCGGTTGCCGTCGTAGTTGCCGACGAAGGCGACGTGCTCGCCGTCGGGCGAGAACCGCGGCATCGACTCGACGCCCGGAGGCGACGCGAGCGGCAGGGCGGTGCCACCCTCGATCGGGACGCGCCACAGGTCGTTCGCGTAGACGAAGACGATCTCGTCGCCCGAGATGTCGGGCATGCGGTACATCGAGGCGCCGCGGCGCTCTGCGGATTCCTCGGCGACGGCGACGGTCGCCATCGTGGCGAGGAGGAGCGGGACGACGACCTGTGAACGACGAAGCATGCGGATCTCCGGGGCTGCGAGGAGACGTCGCGTGACGCGTGCACGCGAGCGAGGTTGGATGCTACCGGGGCGTTGGGCGAGGGATTCGCGTTCGGAGCGGGTCGGACGAGTGGTGCTCGCGTCGCCGTGACCCGAACGTTCCCCCTCAGTCGCCTTCGGCGACAGCTCCCCCGC
>CAYZSH010000270.1:0-4239 GCA_964481025.1 uncultured Isosphaeraceae bacterium | reverse complement strand
GCGTCGAACCCGATCAGGCCGACGAGATTCCGACCGGCCATCACCGGCTGGACGAGGAGCGACTTGATGTCCTGCGCCTCCAGAATCGGCCGCTCGGACTCGGGAAAGTCGGCGATGTCGCCGTGCACCGGCTCGCCCCGCCCGAGAAGATCCATCCAACGCCCGAAGCCGGCCTCGTTCATGTCGAGACCCTGCAGGTCGGGATTGTCGATCTGCGGCTCGACACCGTCGGCGACCCACTCCGCGACCTGCGAGGTGAGGACCCGGCCGTCGGGTGCATGATGGAAGGCGAAGTAGTAGACGCGGGACACCCCGGTGGCCCGTCCGAGGACCTCGAGCATCCGGGTGAGCGCCTCCTGCCAGTGATCGTCCTCAAGCAGCAGATCGACCGCCGCCGCGACGCCATCAAGGACGCGGTCTCGTCGGTCTTCTCTGTTCTGGACGGGATTCACCAACACTCACTCCCCAACGCGAAGAGACCTCGAAAGTACACCTCGCGTCGCGGAGTCACCAGCGGAATCAGGGGCCGATTGGGGTATCCACCTCGGGTTGGGGTGGATTCCCACCCCCCTCCACGTCCGAGTCGACGTCGTCGGAACCGGGTTGGATCGGGACCGCCTTCAACCGCCCCTCATCTTGCTGGAAATCGACCTGCGTTCGCCCGAGAACCGTTCCCGTGGCAAAGGCGATGTCGACGAGGGCGATCTGGTAGTCGGCCAATGCCCGAACCTCTCGACTCTGGGCGTCGGCCAGTCGGCTCTGGGCGTCCAGTACTTCGGTGGAGGTTCGCAAGCCGCTTTCGAACTGCCGCTGCTCGCCCGCCGCGGTGCGGGCGGCAAGCAGCGTCTCGAGTCGAGCGGCGAGGATCGACTGCCACGCCTGCCGAAGTCGGTCGAGCCCGTCGTAGACCTCGGTCCGGATCGCAAGCGCCCGAGCATCGCGCGTGGCAAGCCGCTGCACCCGCTGAAGAATCGCCGCCGACAGGCGGTTCTCGAGGATCTCGTTCCCGATCGGGATCTCGCCGTTCACACCGATGCGATGGCTGTCCGAATCGCCGAGCGAGTCGTAGGAGCCTCCGAAGCCGGTGTCGTCCCCGATGATCGAGTAGCGATAGTCGAGGCCGAAGACCGGGAGCGCCTGGTTGCGACGCAGATCGACGGTCAGGGCGTCGATCGCGAGCTGCAGCTCCAGATCGAGCATCTCCATGCGGTTCTCGATCGCGGCGTCCGCGAGCGCGTCACCGTCGAGGTCGAGTCGCAGCGGAGACGGCTCGGTCGCGGGATCGAGCGAGGTATGTCCGTCGATCGGCAGATCCTCACGGTTCATGATCCGCTTGACAGCCCGCTGCTGACGACGAAGACCGGCGTCGGCGCGGATGATCGACTCAAGCGTCCGCCCCACCCCGCTGCGAGCTCTGACGACTTCGATCTCCGGGGCGTCGCCTGCGTTGAAGCGTCGTTCAGCGAGCCCGAGCTGAGCCATCGCCAGCTCGTACTGCGTGCGGCGGACTTCCAGTTCCCGCCACGCCGCGTAGAGATTCCAGTACGCCTTGTCGGCGTCGGTGAGGATCCGGATCGCCGCGAGTTTCAGCCGGGCATCGGCGATGTCGCGGTTGTAGCCCGCGATCCGGATGCTGGCGGTGTTCGCGTTGATGCCCGCGCCCCGAAGGAGCGGCTGCGAGATCGAGAACCGAAGACTCGACTCCCACGGCTCCTGGCCCGGAAGCGTCATCCCCAGATCGCTTCGCGTCGAGAGCGTGTCCGCCGTGATGCTGCCGCCGGTCGCAAGCGGCACCCGGAAGCCCGCGGTGAACTCATCGCTGTTGGTCGGCTCCCCCTGCTCGAGATTGGTCAGCACGCCCTGGTCGTTGCGGCTGTAACCCGCGAAGAACGTCGATTGGAACTTCGCCTCCTCGGCCGAGAGATTCGCCTGCGCGATCTCCGGGCTGACGAGTTCGGTCCGCAGATCGAGGTTGTTCTCAAGCACCGCCCGCCGCACCGTGGCAAGGTCGAGCGTCCGGGTCACCTCGGGGGCCTCGATCGGAATTTCGCGCTCGAGCATCTGATCCACCGCGACGTCCGGCGCCTCGGGGGTCGTCAGACTCCGCTGCACGAGATCCACCGGCTCGATGCGATCCGTGCGACCCGGTGCGGGCTGCCACCGATCGCTGTCGTTGTCGAACACGCCGACCGGCGTGCATCCTGTGGCGAGCATCGCGGCGAACGGGAACGAGACGACGTGGATGAAGGATCTGGAGGTCATTCGTGTCGAAGCGCCTCGATGGGGTCGAGCCGAGAGGCCTTGATCGCGGGGAACATGCCGAAGACGACGCCGACGGCGGCACTGAACGAGAAGCTCATGACGATCGCCCACATCGGGACGTGCGCCTCGGAGAGCCCGGCATCGGGAATGAGCGTGAGTCCGAAGGCCAGCGCCTCGCCGATCAGGACGCCGATCGCGCCGCCGACCAGACACAGCACCACCGCTTCCAGCAGGAACTGCAGCAGCACCGCGGCAGGCGTCGCGCCGACCGCCTTGCGGAGGCCGATCTCGCGGGTCCGCTCACTGACCGAGACGAGCATGATGTTCATGATGCCGATGCCGCCGACCAGCAGGCTCACCCCGACGATGCCGCCCGCGATCGCGGTGATGCCTGCCGCCAGCGCCTTGAACTGCGAGATGAACTGATCGATCGCCGCGACGCGGAAGGTGTCCGGATCGTCGGGTCCGATGCCGCGCATCCGTCGCAGCACGTACGTCACTTCGCTGGTCGCCTCCTCGGCCAGCTCGGGCGATGTGATCATCGCCGTCACCCGGAAGAAGAAGTCCTTGTCCTGGAGCCGGGCCGCCAGCGCGAACGGCACGAAGATCTCGGCGCTGGACGTGTTCATCCCGAACATCGTGGATTGGATCGTCTCGACGACACCGACGATGAGATGGCGTCGGCCGCCGATCAGGATGTGCCCCCCGACCGGCTCGGCGGGAAGTCGAAGCTCCTCGATCGCGGCCTCGTTCAGCAGACAGACCTGACGGGCGCCATCCTCGTCGATCGAGTTGAACGGCCGTCCCTGGATCACGCCGCGATTCTCGGTCTCGTGCCACGCGGGTCGGATGCCGGTGATCGAAAGGCCCTCGAGCAGCCGGTCCTCGTGCTGGACCACGGCGCCGAACGACGTGATCGGCGTCACCACGCGGATCGACGGGCAATGCTGCTCGATCGCGTCGACCTCCTCGACCTTCAGCCGCACATCCTTCCACGGATAGAGATTCCGCGGTGCATCATCGGGTCGGTCCGGGAAGATGAGCAGTCGATTGGCGCCGAAGCTCTCGAACTCGGTCAGCACCTTGTCCTTGAGCCCTGCGAGCGCGGCGATCACGGCGGTCACGCTCGCCACGCCGACGATGATGCCGAGTGCGGTGAGCATGCTGCGCCCGAGATTCGCGCGAATCTGCGACAACGCCAGGATCACGGCCTGCCACCAGAAGGCGATCGACCACATCAGTCGAGCCCTCCCGCCGCCGCGACCTGTTCGAGCAACCGCCCCGCGGGGTCCTCGGCGATCGGAAGATCGCTCGCGATCCGACCGTCGTGCAGACGCACCACCCGCTCGCAATGCGCCGCGACCTCGTCCTCGTGCGTCACGATCACCACCGTCTGACCCTCGCGATGAAGGGCGCGGAAGAGCCGCAGGATCTCGGCGGTGGTCGAGGAGTCGAGGTTGCCGGTCGGTTCGTCCGCGAGGAGGATCGCCGGCTCGTTCAGGAGCGCCCGCGCGATCGCGACCCGCTGCTTCTGTCCACCCGAGAGCTGGTTCGGACGGTGATCCATGCGATCGCCGAGCCCGACCCGTTCGAGCGCCGCCTTCGCCCGCATCCTTCGATTCTGGCGACGCTCGCCCCGGGCGTAGATGCTCGGCAGTTCGACGTTCGCCAGCGCCGTCGCCCGTGGCAGCAGCTCGAACGCCTGAAAGACGAAGCCGATCCGCTCGTTGCGGACCTGGGCGAGTTCGACCGGGGACATCCGGTCGGTTCGGCGATCGTCGAGGAGATACGTGCCGTCGGTCGGTCGGTCGAGGCAGCCCAGCACGTTCATCAACGTGCTCTTGCCCGAGCCCGACGACCCCATGATCGCGACGAGTTCGTTCTCACCGATGTCGAGATCGACGCCGCGAAGCGCGTGCACGACCTCGACGCCGACGCGGTAGACCTTCGTGATGCCTCGAAGCGAGATGAGCATGG
>CAYZSH010000269.1:3058-4252 GCA_964481025.1 uncultured Isosphaeraceae bacterium | reverse complement strand
ATCCGACCGCGAAGCTGTTCCTGATCGACTGGTTCCGCGCGTGCCGCGATGCCGCGACCGAGATCTTCGAGAAGCCGGACGATCATGCGGGCGAGATGGAGACCTCGATCCTGCTGGCGACGCGACCCGAACTCGTCGCCCGATTCGCGAACGGCCGCCTCACCGCCGACGCCGGCGACACCCGCCCGACGCGGTTCGAAGCGGTCGAGCACGGCTGGGTGCAGATCACGCGGCCGTGGCATCTCCTGACCACGAACACCGGCGCCGGCGACCCGCACGCGGCGACCGCGGAGAAGGGCGAGAAGTTCCTCGAAGTCCTCGAAGACCGCTACGGCAGATTCCTCGCGGAACTCGCCGACAGCGAACTCGACGAGATGTTTCCGTTCGAGGATTGAGGTCTTGGCTGATCATTTACCACGGAGGGCACGGAGGTTCACGGAGGGCCACGGAGGGGGGAAGGGGCGCATGCTTGAATGCGATGGTTCTTGGTCTGGTCGGGGGGGAATCACCACGGAGGGCACGGAGTGACACGGAGGGCCACGGAGTTGGATTGGGTGGCAAGCTTGTCGGCTACGGGAATCCTCGCGAATTGAACGGTTCCCAAAAGCAGCTCAACTGTGTTGGCAATCTTCAGCAGGCTCGCCCAAGTCCTATGTCAACAACCAACCCTCCGTGGCCCTCCGTGCTCCTCCGTGCCCTCCGTGGTGAACCTCAAGCATCGAACGTCTGATCGAGTCGCACCGCTTCGATCGAGTCGATCTCCAGTCGGAACGGGCCCGCGTTCTTGTCGTAGATGTAGAACTCGATCGCTCGGATGTCCTCAGGCGCGATGCGGCCCTGGAGCGGGCGGCCCATGAACTGGCGTTCGAGGTCGCGGATCGGCATGACGACTTCGGTCCACTCGCCGGCGACGGTCGGGAACGACTTCCAGTAGCCCTCGGGGCTCATGCCGCGGTAGCCCTTCACGCCGAGCTTGTAGTCGCGGCCGTCGCCCTTGACGATGAGACGGAACGCATCGGCGCCGTCGCAGGCACCCTCGGCGAGGTCGCATCGCATCGACGAGAAGCCGCCGTTGTTCTCGAGTGAGGTCGCACCGTCGAAGACCAGCGTGCCGTCACCGGCGGCGATGCGTCCGGTCGAGCGGCCGCCCATGACGCCGTCGAGCACGGTGCGCCAGCCCTTGGCGGCATCGTC
>CAYZSH010000269.1:0-2958 GCA_964481025.1 uncultured Isosphaeraceae bacterium | reverse complement strand
CGTGTCGATGATCCGACGGTACGCCCAGGCACGATCACGATCGCCGTTCATGTCGGCGATCTCGGCGAGGCGGTTTCGGAGTCGCTCTCGGGTCGCGTCGTCGAGACCGAAGCCCGAACCGAGGGCCACCGAGTCGAGCGCGGTCGCGTAGATGTCGGCGCAGGCTCCGGGATCGCCGTCGTTGAATCGTCGCGCGCCGCGCTGCACGGCGTTGTCGAGGAGCGTCTCGAGCGGATCGATCTGGCGCGGCGGGATCAGCACGCGGTCGATGACGTGGATGACACCGTTGCTCGCCGCGAGGTCCGCGGTCTCGACCGCGGCGTCACCGACGAGCAGCCGCCCGCGGAGGGCGCCGAGTTCGATCGTGGTGCCCGCAAGGGTCTCGATTCCGTCGAGTCCGACGAGGTCGGCGGCGGTGAATCGCCCGGGCACGACGTGATGCTTCAGGATGCGGGCGAGGGTCGGCTTGGCGGCGGGTTCGAGCAGGCCGGCGATCGCGTCGTCGCCGAGTCGAGCGAAGGCGTCGTCGGTGGGGGCGAAGACGGTGAAGGGGCCGGGGCTCGCGAGGGCACCGCCGAGATCGGCGGCACCGACCGCGGCGAGGAGGGTCTCGAAGCGGCCCGCCGCGGTCGCAAGTTGCGGAATCGAGGGCGGGGCGGACTCGTCGGCGAGGGCGGGGGGGCCGGCGACGGCGGCGAGCGAGAGGGCGAGAACCGGGAAGAGACGGGCAGGACGCATGGCATGAACTCCGCGGGGGCCGCCGCGGCATGCGACGATCGGTCCGAGGGGTTCGGGCGGTCGGGGCGTTCGGTTTCGGAATCGGCGGTCGTCAATCGCCGGTTGGCAGGACCACGACGTCCGCGGGATCGACCGCCAGGGTGATCGCCGAGCCGGTGACGCGGTCGATCCGGGGGTGCATCTCCAGCACGCGGATGCGGGCTTCGGCGATCCGCACCTCGAATTCGGCGGTCGCTCCGAGGAAGAGACCGGCACCGACGGTGCCGCTGAGGCGATTGGTGACGTCGGCAGGAGTCTGATCACCGAGGATCTGGATCGCCTCGGGGCGGATCGAGACGGTCACACGGTCACCCGTGACGCGACCACCGGCGTCGGCGGCGACGATCGGGCCGGCGGGGGTGTCGATGCGGGCGCCGCGGCCGTCGATCGCCCCGATGGTCCCGTCGAGGAACGTCGTCTCGCCGAGGAAGCTCGCGGTGAAGCGCGAGGTCGGACGGTCGTAGAGCGCCCGGGGCGGGCCGACCTGAATGACCTTTCCGTCCCGCAGCACCGCCATCGCGTCGGCGAGCGAGAGGGCCTCCTCCTGATCGTGCGTGACGTAGATGGTGGTGATGCCGGCCTCGTCGACGATGCGCCGGATCTCGGTCCGCATCTCAAGCCGCAGGCGGGCGTCGAGGTTCGAGAGCGGCTCGTCGAGGAGCAGCACGCGGGGTCGGAAGGCGAGGGCGCGGGCGAGGGCGACCCGCTGCTGCTGGCCGCCGGAGAGCTGGGTCGGCTTGCGGTCGCCGAGTCCGCTCATGCGGACGAGGTCGAGTGCGTCTCCGACGCGGGTGCGGAGCTCGGCCTCGGGCGTCTTTCGCACACGGAGTCCGAACGCGACGTTCTCGAAGACCGAAAGGTGCGGCCAGAGCGCGTAGCCCTGGAAGACCATGCCGGCGTCGCGCTTCTCGGGGGGAAGGCCGGAGACGTCGCGGTCACCGAAGCGGATCGAACCCGAGGTCGGGGTCTCGAAGCCCGCGATCATGCGGAGGAGCGTGGTCTTGCCGCAGCCGGAGGGGCCGAGCAGGAAGAACAGCTTCCCGGCCTCCATTTCGAGGTCGACGCCCGCGACCGCGGTGGTGGTGCCGAAACGCTTGACGAGGTTCTGGACGGAGACGCCGCTCATGGCGGGAGAGGGTACGGGAGATCGGGGCCGGGGGAGGTGGAAGCGTCGAGATTGGGGTTCGGAGTCGGAAGCCTCGAGGTTGGCGGGTGTCCTCCATTCGGGTGAGGATGGGGGTGTGGGGATTCGGGAGGGGATGTCGGTCCTCGGTCGATGTCGGTGGCGGGCGATAGTCTGGGGGACGCATGACCGGATCGCGGGACGTCATCGTGGAGACTCGGCCGGCTGCGGGGATGCCCGCAGCGGCGGACAAGGTGGACATGGTGGACGCGTCCGCCGCGGCGGCGGTGTCGGCCCGGCTCGCCCAGTTGCGCGGCCATCGGGTCCGCCCGGCTCGGGCCACCGCGATCGGCGGGCTCGTCGACGCGGTCCGGCGGGAGGCCTCGCGGCATCGACGACAGGCCGGGTCGTTCGTCGAAGCGTGGGAGTCGGTCATCCCCGGCCCGCTCCGCGAGGCGACCCGGGTGCGGAGTCTCCGGGGCGGGGTCGCCCGGGTTGGGGTTCGCGACGCCGCGACTCGCTACGAGCTTGATGCGGGGCTGCGGTCGAGCTGGCTGGGCGAGCTTCGCCTGGCGTGTGGTCAGCCGATCCGGAGCGTTCGGCTCGAGGTCGATGCGTCGATTCCGGTCGGGCCGGATCAGGGCTGATCAGGGCTAATCGGGGCTAATCAGGGCTAATCAGGGCTGATCAGGCCGGATCGGGGCTGATCAGCCGCGGGCCAATGTGCGGACCGATCCGTTCGGGCTGGCACCGAACCGCCAAAATCCGCCATCTCTGCAGCCTCTTTCGACGCCGATCCAAGGCCGCAGTAGGGCCTTTTTCCGGACCTGCCGACTTTTTTCGCAGGGACGAAAAATCCCCTGCAATCCATTTGCCCCTCGCGAACGGTGAGGCACCTTCCCAGTCCTGAGAGAACTGGGGAAAGAGCGGTACGTCGCCGCTCCGTTCCACCCAGAGAGACCTGCTTCTGCGGACGAGAGACCGCAAAGCTCGAATATTGGGAGCTAGAGAGAGATGAAGTCCCTCCTCTTTACCGGACTCGTCGCCGCTGCGACGAT
>CAYZSH010000268.1:0-4261 GCA_964481025.1 uncultured Isosphaeraceae bacterium | reverse complement strand
GGTTGATCGACGCCAGGTTGCAGGCCGTGTCGTCGAGGAACATGTACTCCGAGCACGGGTTGCTCGCGTTGATGCGGCCGCCCTCGGGGCAGGTGTGCCAGGCGTTGATCGTCGAGTCGAACTGCACGCCCGGATCGGCGCACTTCCACGCCGCGAAGCAGATGCGCTCCCAGAGACCGGTCGCGGGGATCGACTTCGCGACCGCGCCGTCGGTGCGCTGGACGAGGTTCCAGTCGCTGTTGGTGTCGACCGCATCGAAGAACTCGTCCGAGATGCGGACGCTGTTGTTCGAGTTCTGGCCGCTGACGGTGTAGTACGCCTCGCCGTTGAAGTCGTAGTCGAGACGCAGGCCCAGATCGGCGGCGATGTCCTGCTGCTCCTTCGGGAGCTGCTTCATGCCCTCGACGAGCGCCGCGACCTTGATCTCCTCGCGGACCTTCCAGTCGACGAACGACTCGATGTCGGGGTGGTCGAGGTCGAGGCAGACCATCTTGGCGGCGCGACGGGTGGTGCCGCCCGACTTGATGGCGCCCGCGGCGCGGTCGCCGATCTTGAGGAAGCTCATGAGGCCCGAGCTGCGGCCGCCGCCGGAGAGCGGCTCGTTCTCGCCGCGGACCTGCGAGAAGTTGGTGCCGGTGCCCGAGCCGTACTTGAAGAGTCGCGCCTCGCGGGTCCAGAGGTCCATGATGCCGCCGGCGCCGACGAGATCGTCGCTGACCCGCTGGATGAAGCAGGCGTGGGGCTGCGGGTGCGAGTACGCGTCGGGTGCGAGCGTCACCTCGCCGGTCGCGTGATCGGGGATGAAGTGGCCCTGCGCGGGACCGGTGATGCCGTAGGCGTGGTTGAGACCGGTGTTGAACCACTGCGGGCTGTTGGGGGCCGCCATCTGGTGCAGCAGCATGTACGACAGCTCGGCCTGGAACGCGTCGGCGTCCGCGGGCGTCGAGAAGTAGCCGTACCGCTCACCCCAGTGCCGCCAGCAGCCGGCGAGACGCCCGACGACCTGACGCACCGACCGCTCCGGACCGAGCACGGTCTGGCCGTGCTCGTCGGTCATGGTGGTGCCGTCGGCGTTCAGCTGCGGGACGCCCGCCTTGCGGAAGTACTTGCTGACCACGATGTCGGTGGCGAGCTGGCTCCACGTCGCCGGGATCTCGGCGTCGTTCATCTCGAAGACCACCGAGCCGTCGGCATTGCCGATGCGGCTGGAACGGGTGGTCCAGTCCACGGTGGAGAAGACATCCTGGTCCGGGGAGGTGAAACGTCGTGAGATCTTCATGGTCTTGGTTGTCCTTGGCCGTCTGGCTGCTGAACGTGGCGAGATGTGGAGCATGCCCGCCCGCGCCCGTCGGGAGTCGTCGTCAGGCGACGGTCGCGGCGGCGCGGGGGAGCGTGCGTGATCGGGACGAGGGGAGAGCGGCCCGTCGCGGGGACGGGATGCGGGGATGGCGTCGGATGACGCGGCTGGGTTGTCCGGCAGCGGGGAAGACGTCGGCCATCGGCCACCTCGCTCACTGCGACGTCCCGGCGAGCGGGACTCGGACGCCGACCCGAGCGCTCGCCCGGATCGACCGGCTCGATCGTCTCCTATCGAGGCGCCGAGCCGGCGCACGCCTCGAAGGCCAGGGGAGTCGGCGACGTCCTGTCGCCGGGCTCCGGCCTGCGTGAGGTCGCCATCAGTGGCGACCACGCGGAGGGTGGAGTGGTGGGGAGGGTGTCGGAGGTGGCGAGCGGAGACGCGTGTCCCTCCCGATCGGCGGTCGATCGACCGGGAAGGGGGACAGGCCGCGGTCCATCGCGGTCACGGTCCCTGTCGCGTCTGTCGAGCGAGTCGGCGTTGGCCGGGGGTTCGAAGATCGGCGTCATGCCGAAGGATCCGAACCTTGCCCGAGGGGTCAGAACCTCGTTGGTGGCCGTGCACCGGACTGCTCTTGGAACTCGCTGCTCTCCGAAACGGCCGGACCGTCCAAGGTCGCGACCCACTCTCCAAACCGAAGGCCCCGATCGCAATCGGGATCTCTCCACACATGACGGGCGAACCCGTCCTGACTCCAGGTCCCTGCCAGGCCTGGATCTCGACTGGCCGAGCGACCCTGCCGGTCAGCTCGGGATCGAGGGCTTTCCAGGGCCTTCGATCCCCCGGATCCGAACCGGCCGAGGCCGATTCGCATGGTCCGGGAACCACTCGCTCACTCTGCTGCGGACTGCCGTTCGAGTCACCTCTTCGAACGCCGCGGGGTGCATCTTGCCCACCACATGTTGTGGTGGCAACCCTAAAACCACCACATTTGGTCCTTCTTTCGAGGAACCGGGGTTTTTTGGAACTTTGGAAGGGTACCGACCTCCCGGCATCTGTCCAGCACGTCATCTGGTTGTGGACGAGCGGTCGCCGACTGACGCTCCCCAACATGTTGTGGATAGGGGGTCAACAGCCGTCGATTGTCCGGTCAGGGCATTTCGGAACCCGAACGAAGTCCGTACACTCGACGCATGACCCTCGATCAGGACGCCTTGCTCGACGGCCTCACCGATGCCCAGCGGGAGGCGGTGACGCACCTCGACGGCCCGGCCCTCGTGCTCGCGGGGCCGGGGTCGGGAAAGACGCGGGTCATCACGCGACGGATCGCCTGGCTGGTGTCGCTCGGCATCCCCGCCTGGCAGATCCTCGCGGTCACCTTCACCAACAAGGCGGCCCGCGAGATGCGGGATCGCGTCGAGACCCTGCTCCCGCCGGATCTCCCCGGTCGCCGCGGGCTCACCGTCGCGACCTTCCACGGCTTCTGCGCCCGCCTGCTGCGTGATCACGCGACGAGCGCCGGCATCGACCCCGACTATTCGATCTACGACTCGGCCGATCAGGTCGCCGCGATGAAGCAGGCGCTCGAACAGTCGGGACTCGATCCGACCAACTGGCCACCGCGATCGATGCTCGGCATCGTGAGTGGTGCGAAGAACGCGCTGCAATCTCCCGAGGACTTCCAGCGCGATGCGAGCGACTTTCACGCCCGCACCGCTGCCAAGGCGTACACCGCGTATCAGAAGATCCTCGAGAAGAATCACGCGGTCGACTTCGACGATCTGCTGCGTCTCGTCGCCGGCATGCTGAAGCGCGACGGCGACGTCCGCGGCGCGTTGCAGGAACGCTTCCGCTACGTGCTGATCGACGAGTATCAGGACACCAACCACGCGCAGTTCGTGATCGCGGGCGCGATCGCCGCGAGTCACGGCAACATCTTCGTGGTCGGCGATCCCGACCAGTCGATCTACGCGTGGCGCGGCGCGGACATTCGCAACATCCTCGATTTCGAGGAGACGCATCCCGGGGCGACGATCATCCCCCTCGGGCAGAACTTCCGCTCGACCGGTCACATCGTGCAGGCGTCCGCGGGACTCATCGCGTGCAACCGGCGCCGGAAGGCGAAGGACCTCACGACCGATCTCGAGGACGGCGAGAAGGTCCGCATCGTCCGGCTCTCCGACGAACACGACGAGGCGAAGCACGTCGTCGACCATCTGCGACGCCTCGCCGACGACGAGGGCGTGCCGTGGCGGTCGATGGCCGTGCTCTACCGCGTCAACGCGCTCAGCCGTGTGCTCGAAGACCAGTTGCGCCGCGAAGGCGTCCCGTACGTCATCGCTCGTGGCACCGCGTTCTACGACCGCAAGGAGATCCGCGACGCGCTCGCGTATCTCCGCATGCTGGCGAACCCCGCCGACGACGTCGCCTTCCGGCGCATCGTGAACGTTCCGACCCGCGGGATCGGCGAGAGCACCATCAAGCGGGTCGAAGCGGCCGCCGCGGCGCAGGGGCGTTCGCTCTCGGAGGCGTGCGGCGACGAGTCGCTGCTCGGCGACGTCGCGACGCGAAGTCGCAAGGCGGTGCTCGGCTTCGCGAAGACTGTCGCCGGCTGGCGACAGGAGATCGCGGCGGGCGACTCGACCGGTTTCGGCGATCTCGTGTCCCGCGTGCTGCGGGAGAGCGGACTGGAGCGGCCCGAGGGGCAGTTCGAGAGCGAGGACGAACGGCAGCGACAGGCGAACCTCTCCGAGCTCGTCTCCGCGGCTGCGGATTTCGTGCCGCCGTCGCTCGCGGACGCCGCCGAGGGCGTCGTCCCGATGGCGGTCGCGCTTCGCGAGTACCTCGAGTCGGTCGCGCTGGTCAGCGACGCGGACGCGATCGACGCCGAACAGGGCGCGGTCACGCTGATGACGCTGCATGCCGCGAAGGGGCTCGAGTTCCACGCGGTCGCGGTCGTCGGCG
>CAYZSH010000267.1:0-4301 GCA_964481025.1 uncultured Isosphaeraceae bacterium | reverse complement strand
ACGCCTCGCAGATCGCGGACGGCGTCCGCGCGTAGTCGCCGCTGAAGACCCAGACCCGACCGGCCACCTCGATGCGGACCTGCGCCGAACCGAGCACGTGACCCGCGGGATGCAGGGACACGATCGCGTCTCCGATCTCTCGGCGGTCGCCGTACGAGATGCCCTCGATCGTGGTCCCCGGGCGTCCGATGCGATGGGCGAGAATCGGCACGCCCCGTTTCGCGGCCAGCGCGTGACGATGTCCGGGGCGGGCGTGATCCGCGTGTCCGTGCGTCAGGATCGCCCGTTCCACCGGTCTCCATGGATCGACGTGAAAGCCGCCCGCCGGGCAGAACAGTCCGTCGGGGGTCGGAACGAGCAGATCCTGGGCGGCCGTGCCGATCGCCGGACTCCTGAGGCGGTTTCGTGGAGTGGATCCCGTTGACGGTATCCTCGGACGTCCTCTGACTTCGGAGTCCGCGACGTGATCGATTCCCTCGCTTCAAGCGTTCACGAGATCGTGCCCACCCTCTCGATGGTGCTCGCCGACGCCGGTGCGTCCGCGGCCGACGAGCGGTGGTGGCGGTTCCTCGGACGACTTCATCCGCTGGTGGTGCACTTCCCGATCGGGCTGGCGCTGGCCGCTGCGGGTGTCGAGTTCGTCAACATCCTCCGACGTCGGGCCGATGCGTCGCCGTTCGGCATCACCGCGACGGGCTTCGCCGCGATCGCCGCATGCTTCGCCGCCTGGTTCGGCTGGCTGAACGCCGACTTCGAGGGGGCGACCGCCGACAACACGCTGTTCCTTCATCGCTGGCTGGGGATCGCCGGAGCGGCGGGTCTGATCGTCGTCTGGATCGTCGGACTCGCCGGTCGAAGCGGGGAGCGGACGTCGGCACTCAACGGATATCGCTGGGGGCTGGTCGTGGTCTCGGTGATCGTCGGCGTCGGCGCGCACTTCGGCGGCGAGATGGTCTACGGTCAGGGCTACCTCACGAAGGTCCTGCTCCCGCCGTCCGAAAAGCCGGTCGTGGTGGACGCGGCACCCGCCGAGCAGGCCGCTCCGGTCGACCCGGTCGTCGGCGAATCGACGAAGGTCTCGTTCCAGCGGGACGTGCTGCCGATCTTCGAGGCCCGCTGCATCGAGTGTCACGGTCCCGACAAGGTCAAGGGCAGCCTCCGCATGGACACGGTCGCCCGACTCTTCGAGGGTGACCCGGAATGGTGGTCGGTCGTTCCGGGCAAGCCGGACGAGAGTCTGCTCGTCGAGCGGGTGGAACTGCCTGCCGACGATCCCGACGCGATGCCGCCCAAGGGCGATCGTCTGACCGCCGAGGAGATCGCGACGATTCGAACCTGGATCGCGGAGGGCGCCGAGGACGACGCCGCGCAGGGCGACGTGGGCGTCGCCCCCGACACCGGCGACTCGTCCGATCCCACCGACGAACCGACCGCGACCGATTCAGCCGCCGGGCCGGCCGGTCCCGATGCCGCCGCGATCGAGGCCGCGGTCGCCACGCTGCGTGAACGACAGGTGCTCGTGATGCCCGTCGCGCAGGGCAGTGACGACTGGGAGCTCAACGCCAGCCTCATCGATCCTCCGTTCGGCGACGAGGACCTCGCCCGACTCGATGGTCTCCAGCCGGTGCTGGTCTGGGCGAACTTCGCCCGGAGCGGGCTCACCGACGCGGGAATCGGACCGTTGGGCGACTTCGCCGAGATCACCCGTCTCCGTCTCGACAACACCGCGATCGGCGACGGCGCCGTCGAGACGTTGCTGCGACTTCCGAAGCTCGCGGTGGTGAACCTCTACGGCTCGGGGCTCACCGATGCCGGGCTCAAGGAACTGGCGGCGCATCCGAGTCTCGAGCGGATCTATTGCGCCGCGTCCGCCGTCACGCCCGCGGGCGTGTCCGCCGCGGCTCGCGAGGGGCTCGACATCGTCGGACCCGCGGAACCGGCCGAGGAAGCGCCGTCCGAGGCCGCGAAGGACGACGCTGGAACCGAGTGATCGGTTTCGGGCACCAAGCCGATCCCGGTCGTGAATCCGGGATTGGTCCGTGTGGAGCCCGAACATGCAGTGGATCTTCTCGTCGTGCGTCGTCGTGACCTTGTCGATCGTCCTGACCGGTTGTCGGGTCGGAACCGACATGCCGGTCACCATCGCAGCGCCGTCAGCCGTGGCCGTGGATTCCGCGGCATCACCCGAACTCGAGGCGGCGCTCGCCGAGGCACTCGATGACGAGCGGCACGCCATCGCGTTCTACGAGGCGGTGATGGCCCAGTACGGTCGGCGACGCCCCTTCTCGAACATCGTGAACGCCGAGCGGCGACATGCGAACGCGTTGCTTGCCCAGTACCAGCGGTTGGGATTGAGCGTGCCCGCGGATCGCTGGGCGGAAGCGACGATCGAGGTGCCGGAGTCGTTTCAGGCGGCGTGCGCCGCATCGGCCGAGGCCGAGGTGCGGAACGTCGCGATCTACGACCGTCTGCTCGCCGTCGCCCGCGACCCCGATCTTGGTGACCCCGCGGTCCTGAACGTCTTCGAACGCCTCCGCTGGGCCTCGCAGGAAAGACACCTCCCCGCCTTCAAGCGCTGCAGCGGCTGACCGAACGCCCCATCTCCTGCTCACCTGCTCTCCTGCTCACCTGCTCTCGGCCGGGCGAAGCCCGGCCGCCCCCCACACCCCGGACTGGATTCGAACCAGTGACCTGCGGATTAGAAGTCCGCTGCTCTATCCAACTGAGCTACCGGGGCCTTGGGGCGGGGCAGGGGCCTGCGGCGGCATGGTATCGCGGTCCTTCGGGGCCACGTCCGACAGGACGACCGGAGCCCCCGCAGCCTGTTCGATCACCGTCCGACTGGCCGCGACCGCGATGTTGCGGAGCAGTCTCTGTCGCCGATTCGGCGGACTGTCGAACGACGGGCACGCGATCCGCTCTCGGAGGGGGAGATCGTCGAGCTCGCCGAGGCGACCCGCACCTCGCTTGAGGTCACGTCGCTTCGCTTCCACGAGTCCCCAGCCCGTCGGCACGTCGGTCGTGGAGAGCATGCCCGCGGGGGTGAAGAGATAGAAGTGGTCCGCGAGCCGGTGGCGAGGCATGGTGTGGAACTTCGTCTCGCCGTGCAGTCGCTGTTCAAGTCGCTCGATGAGGCGGAGCGTGCGGTGGTACGCCGAGGTCCGGCTGCCTTCGAAGTCCCAGCGTTCCAGTTCAGGGAAGAGTGACGAACCCGACCGCCGCAGGTGCGGCTCGGCTTCGGGGATGAGATTCCGCTCGAAGCGTTCGCGGGTTCGACGAAGCGATTCCAGTCGCCGCTTCAGTCGGTCGGCGTCGCGATCGTCGCGCACGAAGTCCGACCGGCTCCGCTTGCATTCGACGACGATCGTGCGGGGTCGCTGCGGTCCCTTCGATCTGGGCGTGCGGCCTTCCGCGTTTCCAGCGGTGAACAACGACGCCGCGACGCCCGGTCGATCCGCTTCGAGACCGCCCGCGTC
Organism: uncultured Isosphaeraceae bacterium; assembly: GCA_964481025.1. GTDB lineage: Bacteria > Planctomycetota > Phycisphaerae > Phycisphaerales > SM1A02. The sequence goes on along the minus strand of CAYZSH010000267.1, from coordinate 825 downwards.
GAGGAGTTCGCCGTCGGCGTGGTCGAGCCATCCGGCGACGTCGACGCGGTACTTCGAGATCGGACAACGCACCTCGGTCGCGACCGCCCGGCATCCGAGCCGCACCAGCCACGCGACCGCCAGTCGCTTGAGTTCGAGATGCTCGAACGATTCCATCGCGGCTCCGTCCGCGGAAGGTGTGGATGTCTCGCACGCCCGTGGGCGTTCTCAGCGGTCGAGTGACTCGACCTTCGCCTCGTACCGGACGCCGCGGGCGGTCATGTCCTTCATGACCCGATCCAGCAGACCCTTCTCGCCCGCGATCTCCTCCGGCGCGAAGACGCCTCGCTTGCGGAGCGAGCCGTCGGCGATCATCCGCGCGATGCTCGCCGCGGGGAAACCGGTCGTGCGGCTCATGCTCGTGAAGTTCGTGCCGGGGTCGAGGGTGTCCACGAGATCCCAGGACAGCCGCGTCGGCACCTTGCCGAGCAGGCCCTCGGCGGTCACCCGCATGATCGTGCGGTCGGGCTCGCCGTCCTCGAACGTCCACTGCGGGAAGAGCAGGTGACTCGTGAGTTCCAGCGGCTTCACCTTCACGCCGCTCGGCAGTTCGATCTCGTCCTCGCGGAAGAGCCCGAGGTGCCGCATCACCCGCATGAGTTCGATGTGACCGGGATACCGCATGGTCTTCTCGACCATGTGCGGCACCTTCAAGGTGTCGGCGAGCGAGCGGAGTCCGTCGGTCAGGAACGCCTCGAGCGTGCCGACCCCGTCGAAGTCGACGAGTTCAGGTTCCGCGAGCGCCTCCTTCCAGACGATCTTCCCGTGTTCGACGACGCGGACCGG
>CAYZSH010000266.1:0-4307 GCA_964481025.1 uncultured Isosphaeraceae bacterium | reverse complement strand
ACGTGCGCATGATGGGTGCGGTGCAGCCGTTCCTGTCGGGTGCCATCTCCAAGACCGTGAACATGCCCGAAGAGGCCTCGGTCGAAGACGTCGAGGCTCTGCACCTTCTGTCGTGGGAGCTCGGTCTGAAGGCCGTCGCCATCTACCGCGACAACTGCAAGGTGGCCCAGCCGTTGTCGACCGCCAAGAAGGACGGTGCCGACGCCGGCGACTCGGGTTCGGCGGCTGACTCGGCCACTCAGGTGATCGAGAAGATCGTCGAGAAGGTCGTCCAGAAGCCGGTGCGTCAGAAGCTGCCCCGCAGCCGTAAGGGTCGTACCTTCGAGTTCCGAGTGGCCGACTGCAAGGGTTTCGCCACCATCGGCGAATACGAGGACGGCCGTCCCGGTGAAGTGTTCCTCACGGTGTCGAAGCAGGGTTCCACCCTTTCGGGCATCATGGACGCCTTCGCCAAGAGCATCAGCTACGGACTCCAGTACGGGGTGCCGTTGCGAGCCTTCGTCGAAGCCTTCGTCAACATGCGCTTCGAGCCGGCCGGAATGACCGACGATCCCGACATTCGTTTCGCCTCGTCGATCATGGACTACTTGTTCCGCCGTCTGGCCCTCGAGTACATGACCTACGACGAGCGTCAGGAGCTCGGCATCTTCTCGGTCGACGAGCGGCTGCAGCCCACGTTGCCCGGCGTCGAAGAGTCGGCGGTCGAGTCGTTCACCGGCAGTGAGGTGGTCGCCGACCCGAAGAGCATTCCGTCGGTCGACGAACTCGTCACGCAGATGGAGATGGGTATCGCTCCGCCGGCGCCCATCAGCGACATCTCGGCCGAGATCGATCGCCCGAAGGTGCGTCACGGAGACTCGCCCATGTGCATGCAGTGCGGTGTGAGCATGGTGCGGGCCGGTTCGTGCCATGCCTGCCCGTCGTGCGGCACCACCAGCGGTTGCAGCTGAGCGTTTCGTCCAAAAGCGTGAGTCGGGTCGTCAGGATGTCGATGGGTGGTGGCGTGTGAGCGTCACCATCTATCACAATCCTCATTGAAACAGCAGCAGCAATGCCGTGAGCATTGCCGAGGAGCTCGGTGTGAGTGCCGAGATCGTGCTGTACATCAAGAACCCGCCCGATGCTGCGACGCTCCGAAACATCATCGCCAAACTCGAAGATCCGGTCACCGATCTGGTTCGTCGCGACAGCCTCTGGAAGAAATTGGGTCTCTCCGACGACGACGTGGCGACTCCCGACCAAGTGGTCGACGTGCTGGTGAAGCACAAGCAGCTTCTTCAGAGGCCGGTGGTGGTGACCGACGAGCGCGCGATCATCGGCCGCCCGAAGGATCGAGTGAGAGAACTACTCGCCGACCTCGTGTGAAGATGTGGTCGTGACGCCCGAGTCCGATCTGGTGACGGCCCGAGGCCTGGTGGTTCCGGCTGCGGCGATGGAGTGGACCTTCGCTCGATCCGGTGGAGCGGGAGGGCAGAACGTGAACAAGGTCTCGACCCAGGCCACGTTGCGCGTCCGTCGAGACGCGATCCACGGTCGCGCGATCCAACTCGAACGGCTCGCAGCCGGTCTGCCCGACACGATCAAGATCTCGAGTCAGGTGGCCCGGAGCCAATGGCGCAACCGGCAACTGTGTCTCGAGCGGCTGGCCGAACTCCTCGATCGAGTCTCGGCACCTCCGCCGCAGGAGCGACGAGCGACCAAGCCCACTCGTGGCGCGGTCGAACGACGTCTGTCGTCGAAGAAGCGGGCCTCGCAACGCAAGTCGGAGCGCCGTCGCGTCACCGACGACTGAAAATCACCGCCGTCTCCGTCAGTTGCGCGGCACCTTGATCCAAGGCAGATCCTTGTCGACGCGCGGTTCGCCGGGCAGACCGAGAACCTGTTCGCCGAGGATGTTGCGCATGATCTCGCTCGTGCCGCCCTCGATCGAGTTGGCTCGGGCCCGCAGGAACGAGTGACGCACACCGCCTTCGGATCCGTCGACCGAGAGGTCTTCGGGGCGGCGGAAGGTGAAGTCGAAGTCGACCATGCCCTCGGCGCCGAGCAACTCCACCGAGAACTCGGTGACCTTCTTGTTGAACTCGGCCATCATCAACTTGGCGATGGAACCTTCGGGTCCGGGGTTGCCGGCCTTGGCGGCCTGTGAGGCCCGCAGGTTGGTGAGACGCAACGCCTCGCTCTTGCACCAGAGCGACATGAGGCGGTCGCGCTGTGCTGCGCCGTGCCCCTTCTCGCGGAAGATGCGAACGGCTTCGTCGATCGGGCCACGACGGCGTGCGTTGCCACCACCGCCACCTCCGATGGCGGTGCGCTCGTTCATGAGCGTCGTCAGTGCGACACGCCAACCTTCGCCGACTTCCCCGATGCGCATGGCGTCGGGAACGCGGGCGTCGGTCATGTAGACCTCGTTGAACTCGGCCTCACCGGTGATCTGGCGAAGCGGACGCACCTCGACGCCGGGAGCGCGCATGTCGAGGGCGAAGTAGGTCATGCCCTTGTGCTTGGGCTGATCGGGATCGGTACGAGCCACGAGCATGCCCCAGTCGCCGAGGTGGGCGAGTGTGTTCCACACCTTCTGGCCGTTCACGACCCATTCGTCGCCGTCGCGAACGGCACGGGTGCCCAGCCCGGCGAAGTCGGAACCCGCACCCGGTTCGCTGAACAGCTGGCACCAGCGTTCCTCGCCGGTGAACATCGGTCGCAGGAAGCGCTTCTTCACCTCGTCGGATCCGTGCGTGACGATGGTCGGGCCGGCGAGGGCGATGAAGAACGTCGAGGGATCCTGGGGCTTCGCGCCGGCCTTGCGCAGTCGTTCCTCGACCACCTTGTTGAGTTCGGGGCGCACGCCGAGTCCGCCGTGACCCTCGGGAAAGTGCACCCACGCCAGACCGGCGTCGAAGCGATGACCACGGAACGTGACGTTGTCCATCGACGTCGGGTCGTGGTCTGCGAGGAGGGCGTCGAGGGCGGCCTCGACCTTGACGAGTGCGGTATCGGTGCTCATGTGGTCAGTCTCCCATGAGCACTGGGCCGGATCGAAAGCGAGCGATCAGCGCGACAGCGCGGCGGCCACGGTCGGATGCACGATCCGCCCGGCGGCCACGTTCACCGCGCCGCTCAATTCGGGACAGCGGGCGACTGCGCTGTCGAAACCGTCGGAGAGCGCAGTCACGTACGGGAGAGTGGCGGCGACGAGAGCCGCCGTGGCCGAACGGGGCACGGCGGCCGGCATGTTGGGAGTGGCCGACACTCGGACGTGCCCCATCGAACGCAGCGGTTCGGCGTGGGTGGTCGGTTCGACACCTTCCACACATCCGCCTTGGTCGATGGCGATGTCGACGATGACCGATCCCTGGGGCATGCGGGCGAGGGTCGACGACGTGATGACGATCGGCGCCTTCTTGCCCGGCGCGAGGACGGCTCCGACCATCACCTCGGCCGTCGGTGCGAGTTCGTCGATCACGCCGGGTCCGGACTGCACGGCTCGAGCGAGCGGTCCGCACTCCTTCGCCACGTCGGTGGCCCGGGCAAGATCGAGATCGACCACCACGACTTCGGCACCCATCGCGGCCGCCACGAGGGCCGCGTGCCGTCCCGACGTGCCCGCACCGATCACGACGACGGTCGTCGGCTCGACTCCGGGCAGGCCGCCCATCAGCATGCCGCGGCCACCATGACGCGCTTCGAGGAACGAGGCGGCGAACTGAGTGGCCAGTCGTCCGGCCACGATGCTCATCGGGACGAGGAGGGGGAGGTGCCCGTCGACCTCGACCGATTCGTAGGCGATGGCTCGGCATCCCGACGCGCACAGTGCGTCGGCGACCTCTGGTTCGGCGGCGAGATGGAGGTAGGTGAACAGGGTGTGATGCGGACGGAAGAGTTCGAACTCGCTCGGCTGCGGCTCTTTCACGTGAAGCAGGAGAGACGCGGTGTCGAAGACCGAACGAGCATCGGGAGCGATCTCGGCGCCGGCGGCACGGTACTCGTCGTCGCGAAATCCCGATCCGACTCCGGCACCACTCTCGACCACGACTCGGCGACCGAGGTCGGTGAGGGAGCGGGCAGCCGACGGAGTGAGGGCAACCCGGCGTTCGAAGGCCTTCACCTCTCGAAGGACTCCGACGACGTTGCCTGACGAAGGTGCCATACCTCGATTCAACCAGAGTGAATTTCACCTTGACAGGGCAGAAGGGCCCGTTTATTATCGAACATATGTTCGATCAAGACGACATCGCCCCAGTATGTCGGGGTGATGTCGTGACGTCGGTCGAAATCGCCGTCGAACGTCTGGTCGCCGAGATCGACGG
>CAYZSH010000265.1:0-4323 GCA_964481025.1 uncultured Isosphaeraceae bacterium | reverse complement strand
TGGCCTCCACGACATGGCGGGGAACGTGTACGAGTGGTGTGCCGACAGATACAAGTCTGGCTACTACAGCAACAGCCCGGCCTACGATCCGCCGGGTCCGTCGTCCGGGTTGAGTCGCGTGCTGCGCGGCGGCTACTGCCAAGGCAGCACGGGGAGCGTGCGTTCCTCCTTCCGCAACCACACTACGCCGGGAAGCTCGGGTCTCACCGGTGCTGGCGGCGATTCCCCGGACTTCGGTTTCCGTGTCGCGAGGACCCCGTGAGTTTGCTCCCCGCTGTTTCCTGTTTTCTGTTTCCTGTTTCCGCGCCCTCGCTCCCGGGCGCGCGGCGAGGTCCTGTCGCAGTTGAGTCGAGTCCGCAGCGAAGCGAGTCATCCATGCATCCACGAAACCCCTCGACACATCTCCTGTCCATCGTGCTCGCGCTCGTCGCGGGCTTCCTCGTCGCGCCTTTCTCTGCGCACGCGCAGGTCGCGTGCGATGCCGAGGTCACCGGCGACGGCGTCGTCGACGCCGCCGACCTCGCCGAGGTGCTCGGCTCCTGGGGCCGCTGCAACGGCTGCAGCGCGGACGTCGATGGCTCGGGCACGATCGACGGGTTCGACCTCGCCGCGGTTTTAGGCGCATGGGGCGCGGCGTGTCCGCAGATCGCGGACGTGAACCCGTTCAGTGGCCCGACCTCTGGAGGCACGGTGATCACCATCACGGGGACGCACCTCGCGGAAGTGACGGAGGTGACGATCGGCGGCGCTGCGGCGACCGAGGTCGTGGTGGTCGACGCGACGACCGTCACGGCGGTGACGCCCGCGGGCGTCAGCGGCCCGAAGGTGGTGGCGGTGCGTTCGCCGAGCGGAACCGCGGAACTTGTGAACGGGTTCACCTACCTCGTCGGCAGCGGGTCGCCGCCGACCATCGCGACCGTCAACCCGCCGCAGGGTCCGCTCTCGGGCGGAACGATCGTCCTGATCAGCGGCTCCGAGTTCGTCGCGCCCGCGAGCGTGCTCTTCGGAGGAGTGCCTGCCGAGAGCGTGAGCGTCATCGGCCCGACCTCGCTGAATGCCGTTGTCCCCGAGGGGTCGACCGGCGGCCCCGTCGAGGTCTCGGTGACCACTCCGTACGGGACGGCGACTCTCGGAGAAGGATACTTCTACAACGCGGCGCCGGTGATCACGTCGGTGCTCCCGAGTAGCGGCCCCTACACGGGTGGAACGATCCTCGAGATCGCTGGTCAGGGGTTCCTTGGCGCGGAGAAGGTGAGGTTCGGCGGATCCACCGAGGTGTATAACTTGCAGGTCGTCAGCAACACGCTGATCCGGGTCGTGACCCCTTCGTACGCCCAGGACACAGTGGACGTCTCAGTGGTGACGCCATGGGGAACAGGAACCGCTCCATCCGCCTACTCCTTCGTCGCGCCACCCGTGATTTCGTCGGTCACTCCGTCGAGTGGAAGCGCCCTCGGCGGCACGCTCCTCAGCATCGTCGGCAGTAAGTTCACCGGAGCGACCGGCGTGACGGTCGGTGGAGCGCTCGCGACGAGCGTCGCCGTCCTGAGCGATACGGAGCTCAGGGTCGTGGCCCCGCCCGGCGTCGCCGGTGCTGCGCAGGACGTCGTGGTGACGGCGCCTGGTGGCACCGCGACCCTCGCGAGTGCGTACACCTACGGGCTTGCGCCAGTCGGATGGGCCACGGTGCTGCAAGCGGATCCCGATCCTGCCGTTGTCACGGATCCGGCCATTCGCGACGCCATCGTCGCCACGACCCTGCCCTGGCACGTGCTCGACGACCAGACGCAGATGGAGATGATGCTCATCCCGCCGGGGACCTACGAGATGGGCTGCAGCACGCCGCCGGACGGGCACGCGTGCTTCGACTGGGAGTTCCCCGTGCACTCGGTGACGATCTCGTCTCCCTTCTACCTAGGTCGCTACGAGGTCACTCAGGAGCAGTGGATCGCGATGATGGGTTCGAACCCATCGTCCAATCCCGTTCCGAACGGCCCGGTCAACAAGGTGAGTTTCAACACGATACAGGGCTTCCTGGCGGCGACGGGCATGCGGCTGCCGACCGAAGCGGAATGGGAGTACGCATGCCGCGCCGGTACGACGACGGCATTCCACGGCTGGCCTGCGGTTCCCGAGGGAACGAACGACCCATCGCTCGTTGGCAACATCGGATGGGTCAACGGCGAGAGCGTGGGCCCGCAGCCCGTGGGTGGCAAGGCGCCCAACGGATTCGGCCTGTACGACATGATCGGGAACGTCGCCGAGTGGGTGAGCGACTGGTACGGTACCTACCCGGCCGAGGCGCAGACCGATCCCACCGGTCCGGCGACCGGATCGTGCGAGTTCGGTCCGACGAACGACTGTAAGGTCACCCGCTACTCCAATTGGATTACCACCGCGTGGGTGGCCAGAAGCTCGTACCGGGACTCTGCGCCTATCGACGAGGCCGATCCGAACAGGGGCTTTCGCGCGGTGCGCGCACCGTTGACTCCGGCGATCAGCGGGATCTCGACGCCCTACCTCGAGCCGGGCATGAGCTTTGAGATCAGCGGCGAGCAGCTCGGGTCGACGACCTCGGTTGAGATCGACGGAGTCTCGGCATTCTTCCAGGTTCTCGGTGAAGACACGCTTTCCGTCGTGGCGCCAGAGCATGCATGGGGAGGTCCGTTCAACGTCAGCCTGACCACCGCCTGGGGCGCTGCCGAGGGAGGAGCGGACAACGCGGTCTACTACTGCGAGATTCCCTCGTGGGCGACGATCGTCGAGGTGCATCCGGACCCGGCCGTGGTCACAGACGCTGGAATTCGCGCGGCCATCATCGCGACGGGCTATCCGTGGCATGTGATGGCGAACAACTCCACCGGCATCGAGATGATGCTGATCCCCCCTGGGAGCTTCCAGATGGGTTGCTCTCCATCGAATCAGCACGGCTGCGAAAGCAACGAGAACCCCGTCCACGCCGTGACCTTGACCAAGCCGTTCTACATCGGCCGATACGAGGTCACGCAGGACCAGTGGAACACCGTGACGCAGTATCCGAACCCCTTCTACTTCGACGCGAAGGCGGGCTACGAGAACACGGGAAGTTGGCCAGCGGAGAGCGTGTCTTGGGCGATGATTTGTGACGGCGTCAGTCTGGGTGGTCCTTGGCTCGACTATGCGTCGAACAATCTGTCATCGCAGTTCCGGCTGCCCACCGAGGCGGAGTGGGAGTACGCGTACAGAGCGGGAACAACCACCGCCTACCACGGCTATCCGTCGCTCCCGGGAGGCTCGAACGACGGGTCCGATTCCTATGTCTCGCTGATCTCCTGGTGCAACGATAAGACGCAGCCGCAGGCGGTCGGCCTGAAGAACCCGAACGGATTCGGGCTCTACGACATGGGAGGGAACGTCGCCGAGTGGGTGAGCGACTGGTACGGTAGTACCTACCCGGCCGAGGCGCAGACCGATCCAACGGGACCGACGAGCGGCACCCAACGGGTCTTCCGGTGCGGCAGCTACTCCGAGGATCTGAAGAACAATCGATCATCGTCCCGAAGCGGCTCTGATCCCAGCACCACGTACAAGTCCGTGGGACTGCGCGTCGTCATGGACCCCTGACGGCTCGCGCGGGACCGTTGCAGCGTTTCGTTCCCCATCGGATCTCGTTCGCATTTGCTCGGGCATCGGTACGCTGCGGCAATTCACCGTCTCTTCGCCTGCGTCGCCTTCTTCCTGCTGGCCTCGTGTGCATCGCGCGATACGCGCGGCCCGTGGCCGCAGGCGGCGGTGCCGCACGCGACATGGATCGCGCCCGAAGCGTGCGTGGCGATCGAGTGCTCGGCCGCGCGCGGTGAGAACATCCTTTGGAAGTGCGCGCTGCCGAACGCGGGGCAGGGCGGCATTGCGGTGGTCGGCGACCGCGTCTAGCTCACGACCTTCGCCGAGCAGGACCCCGCGAAGCCGCGGCAGTCGGACGCGATCCTGTGCCACGCGGTCGACCGTGCGGCGGGCGCGCCGGTGCGCAACCAGTCGCTCTCGGGCATGGTCGATCTCACGCGCGCTTCGGGCGTGCGGCTCGTCGGCGTCGAGCATGTCGATCCGATCTCGCAGCTGATCGCGTGACAGGTCCGCGCCGAGCGGAGCGTGCGCCGGTCAGCGGGGGAGGAGTTTCATTGGTCGCGCGAGGATGCCAGGCGACGTTCCTCGCTCAAGCCAGAGTGCGTCGCGTGCCCTTGGTTCGCGCGAGTGGCGCAACTCCTCCGCTGAACGCGAAGCCGTTCAGGGGAGGTGCCGAGCGAAGCGAGGCGGAGGGGCCGTGCAGCCTCGGAAAGCGCTGTT
>CAYZSH010000264.1:0-4325 GCA_964481025.1 uncultured Isosphaeraceae bacterium | reverse complement strand
TCGCGTGGGGCGTCATCGTTCCGAGCGAGGTGATCGGCGCGGCGATCGGTGCAGGGATGCGGCAGATGATGGATGCAGGTCTCGGCGGGGAGGGGCAGTGACGGACGTGGCATCCCGGGGTGTCTGGAACATCGGTCGAGGACGGGCGGTGTCGCTCGATCCCTGTTGTCTCATGGGCATTCTGAACGCGACGCCCGATTCGTTCAGCGACGGCGGCGAGCACCTCGATCCGACCGACGCGGCCACTGCGGGGGTCGAGATGGTTGCGGCCGGTGCGACGATGCTTGATGTCGGTGGCGAATCGACGCGTCCCGGCGCCGCGTCGGTGACGGTCGACGAGCAGATCGCCCGGGTGGTACCGGTCATCGAGCGACTCCGCGCCACGGCTGAGACCGCGGACGTCGTCATTTCGATCGACACCACCCGAGCCGCGGTCGCGGCGGCCGCGATCGACGCAGGCGCCGATCTCGTCAACGACGTCTCGGGCGGGACCGACGATCCGGAGATTCTCGCGGTCGCCGCCGATCGCGGGGTCGGCGTGGTGCTGATGCACCGGCTTCGGGCGCCCGCCGCCGACTCGTACAGCGATCGGTACGCCCGCCCGCCCGAGTACGCGGACGTGGTCGACGAGGTCCGCGCGCGACTGACGGAGTTCGCGAGGCGGGCCGAAGCGGCGGGGGTTCCGGCCGAGCGGATCGCCGTCGATCCCGGACTCGGGTTCGGAAAGTCGGTCGAGCAGAATCTGGAGTTGATCCGGCGGCTCGGCGAGATCGTCGCGGATGGTCGTCCGGTCCTCGTCGGATCGAGCCGCAAGAGTTTTCTGGGCGCGGTCACCGGCGTGACGGAGCCGGCTTCGCGGACCGTCGAGTCCGTGGTATCCGCGCTGGAGGCGTGGCGAGCGGGGGCGGCGATCCTGCGGGTTCACGACGTCGATCCGCACCGGCGAGGGCTTGAGATCGTGGCCGCCTGCCGTGCAGGGCTGGAGTGGCGACCGGCCGTGACTTCCTGATCCAACACCGTTTGGGAACGAATGCAAGGTTCCGGTGCACGGAGTCGATCGCCGCGTCCACGGGGGCGCGGCTTCGGGCTAGGATCCGCGTTCGTCGCGTCCGAGACCGCCGAGGGAAAGACGCGTCCGAGTCCCGACCCTCTCCCCGTTCCGGTGCCGCCACCGGAAATCCAAAGTCGTCCAGGAAGGAACGATCGCATGGCCAGCACCGCCGTCTTCGAGTTCACCGACGCCAACTTCGCCACCGAGGCGATGCAGTCCGATCAGCCCGTCCTGGTCGACTTCTGGGCCGAATGGTGCGGACCCTGCCGCATGCTCGCCCCGACCATCGACGAACTCGCCGCCGACTACGAGGGCAAGGCGAAGATCGGCAAGCTCGACGTCGACTCGAACCGCGAGGTCGCGGCCCAGTTCGGCATCATGTCGATCCCGACGATCGTGGTGCTGAAGAACGGCCAGCTCGTGAAGAAGTTCGTGGGTCTCGCCGGCAAGGCCGATCTGGCCGCCGCGATCGACTCGGCCGTCTGACACGCTCGACCGGCAGGTCAAGACGCAGAGCCAACCCAACGCCGCCGCCCCAACCCCGGGGGCGGCGGCGTTGTTCGTGTTTCGGACCCCGATGATGGGACAGGCACATCCTCAAACCCGGCCCTGAGGTCCCGACTCCGGGGACGACGGTTCGATCGCACCCCGAGGCGCACGCAATCCGCCAGAATGCCCGCCATGGGTTCCCGACCTCGTCACCTCGTTCTCGCGGTCCTCGCGATCGTTTTCCTCGGATCCTTCACGATGTCCACCCGGGCTGCCGACCGTCCCGTCTCGCTCGATGATCTGCTGCTGCTGAAGACGATCCGCGACCTCGACCTCTCCCCCGACGGCCACCGCGCCGTCATCGCCGTCGAGTCGTTCGTGACCAAGCCGGATCTCGACGATCTGCCTGGCAAGGGCGACATCGAGATCCGCCGGCACCTTGCCCTCCTCGATCTCGATCATCCGGACGCCGAGCCGCGACCGCTCACCTTCGGTGATCGCAGCGACTCGTCGCCGATCTTCTCGCCCGACGGTCGTTCGATCGCGTTCGTCCGCAAGCCGATCGATCTCGACCCCTCCAGGCCCAGGTCGAGCCGGGCGGCGGCCGTTCCCGATCCGGAATCCAAGCCACAGGTCTGGGTGCTTCCGCTCGACGGCGGCGAAGCGCGTCCCGTCACGCACTTCGAGCACGGCGCCGCACGGCCGCGCTGGTCGCCGGACGGTCGGTCGCTCGTCGTCGAGAGTCGCATTCCGATCGAGACGATCGTCGAGCACGACGGTCCCCCGGCGTGGAGGCCGACCCGACCGGGACGCGATCGTCATGACGCGACCCACGTCGCGGAGTCGGCACAGGCCGGAACCACTCCGGCTCCCGGCGGCAATCTGAGCCAGGTCCGAGCCTGGCTCGACGCGAACGAGCGGGCACGAACGCCACGGCTCGTCGATCGCAGCGGTTTCCTCGGGGAACGCGAGGTCGAGGAACGACTCCGACTTCGACAGGTCTTCGTGGTGCCGGTTCCGCCCGCGGGGGACGAGATCGCCGAGCCGATCCGACTCGGTCGCGGCGCGATCGACCGCGGCGACGCGGTCTTCACGACCGATGGCCGTGGCGTGATCATGGTGGTCGCTGCGTCGGGCATGCATCCTGACGAGGTCCTCGATCACGGCCTGGAGATCGTCGATCTCTCGACCCCCGAGGCGAGCCGCGTTGTTTTCGCGGAATCCGGGCTCTCGGTCGCCGACCCGCAGCCCGGGCCCGATGGCAGCCTGATCGCGTTCGTTGCGACGAAGACCGACGAGCCGAACTACCGAGGCCGGGCACTCGGACTCGTGCCGTCGAGCGGTGGCGATCCGATCTGGGCGACCAACGGTGCCTGGGGCAGCGTGAACGAATACCGCTGGAGCCGCACCGCGGGCAAGCTCGTCTTCACCGCCGGCAGCGACGGTGCGATTCCGTTCTACACCGCGAGTCCCGCGACGCTCGAGCCTGTCGAGTCGCACCGTCTCCGCGAAGGTCTTCCCGCGCAGATCCACGCGTTCGACATCGCAGGCGAGACGACGGCGTGGATCGAGTCGTCCGCGGGCAATCCCTCGGTCCTGCGGGTCGAACGGGCCACGGCCGGCATCGACGGTACGAGCGATGACGGCGGAAGACTCGTCTACGACGCGAATCCGTGGATCACGGAGCGGCGCATCGTGCGACCGACCGAGCGCACGGTCGAGCGTCCCGACGGCACGATCGTGCGATCGTGGCTGTTGCCGCCCGTCGAGGTCGGCGCCGACGGCAAGAGCCCGCTGATCCTCGCGATTCACGGTGGTCCGATGGCGATGTGGGGCCCCGCGGAGCCGACCATGTGGCTCGAGTGGCAGCTCGCCGCGGCGTGGGGCTTCGGTGTCGTCTACGCGAATCCCCGCGGCTCGGGCGGTTCCGGCGAGGCGTTCCAGCGGGGCAATCACGCCGACTGGGGGGCTGGCCCGGGTGGAGACTGTCTGGCGGCCCTCGACGCGGCGTGCGACACCGTCGACTGGATCGACCCCGATCGGCTGGTCGTCACCGGTGGGTCGTACGGCGGCTACCTCACCGCGTGGCTCATCGCCAATGACGACCGCTTCAAGGCGGCGGTCGCGCAGCGGGGCGTCTACGACCTGACGACGTTCTTCGGCGAGGGCAACGCGTTCCGGCTGGTCGAATGGGCGTTCGGTCACACCCCGATCGACTCGGAAGGCCGTGCCGCCCTCGATGACGCCAGCCCGTTGCGGCGGGCGGAGGACATCACCACGCCGCTGCTCATCCTGCACGGCGAGCAGGATCTCCGGGTCGGGGTGAGCCAGTCGGCGATGCTCTACCGCGTGCTGCGCCAGCTCGGTCGCCCGGTCGAGTACGTGCTGTACCCGGGTGCCGACCACGAGCTCAGCCGCTCGGGCGACCCCGTTCTGCGGATGGATCGGCTGGCGAGGATTCTCGAGTTCTTCGCACGGCACGTGGACGTCCCGGGGCCGACCGGCAGCACCGACTGACCCGTACCGGACCTCAGGAGTCGTTCAAGACCCCGTCCGGGGCCGAGAATCCCGGGGGGCTGTCGGTTACACCGGGAGACCTGCCCACCGAATTCCCGGATTCCTTGCCGTGGAGCGTGGCGGCGAGTATTCTTCGCGACCCGCGGTTCGCCGCGAACAACCCGACCCAGGGCCATCCTTCCGAGGAACACACGGGGCCGTAGCTCAGCTGGGAGAGCGCTTGCATGGCATGCAAGAGGTCGTCGGTTCGATCCCGATCGGCTCCATT
>CAYZSH010000263.1:0-4398 GCA_964481025.1 uncultured Isosphaeraceae bacterium | reverse complement strand
CACGCCGTCCTCGACGGCGATCGCCTCCTCCTCCTGCAGTCCGAGCAGCGGACTGCGCGGATCGTCGGGCGAGATGCCGGCGTCGAACGGCGCGGGGGGGGCGTCATCGCCCGGTCCCCGGTCATGGCCATCTTCGTGGGAGAGGTCGGAAGAGGTCACGGACCCTCGCCGAGGTTCTGATACTCGCGGTCTTCCGAGGAGGTGCGCTCCGCATCGTCGTCGTAGGTCCGACGACTCGTCGTCGCCAGACCGCGAGGCGGGCCCGGCTCCTCGAACCGCACCGGACTCCAGAACGCGAGCGACTCCCAGAATCCGATCTTCCGTTGGAACGTCGGATAGAGGAACGTCTCGCCATCGGTGAAGGCGCCGGGCGTCGACGCATACCACGACAGCCAGACCGGGGCATCGATGCCGAAGTCGTGGCCGGTCATGACCCGCAGACTGTCGGCGGCCGCGAGATTGAGCGCCAGGCTTCGATCATCGAGGGCGAGACACAACGCCTGGAACGCCGCGTCGGTCGGATACTGCCCGAGCGCGATCGCGAGCTCGACCCGCACCGACTCGTTCTCATCCTCGTTGATGAGTTGACGCCAGATCCGATCGACGATCGCGGTCTCGTGCAGCCGTTGCAGCGAGATGGCGCTCTCGAGTCGCACCGGGACCGGGACGGCCTCGATCGACTCGGGATCGCCGAGTCGGGCGGCACCGGCGATGATCTGCGCATCCTCCGGGGTGCCCCAGCGCCCGAGCGCCCGGATCGCCGCGGCGCGGACCAGCGGGTCGGGGCTCTCCTGGACGAGCGTGCGGTAGAGCTCGAGGTACGGCGTCTCGCCACCGAAGGTCGCGTTGGAGAGCAGCACGACGCCGCGCCGCTGCTGTCCCGGATCGCTGAAGTCGGCGGCCCAGACCGCGGCCTCGAAGGGAGACGGCGGGCTGATGCCCTGCATGAAGTCGTTGAAGTCCTCGCTGATCGTGTCGCAGCCCGGCGACATCATCGCCGCCGTGAGCAGCGCAGTCAGCGACCCGACGAAGAGAACGCGTCGGACGCCGGTGGCGGCATCGGGGTGGCGGGGCGAGGGCGTCACGGGGCGGAGTATACGGGGGTGTGCCGGATCAACCCGTCGGTCCGGCCGCGGGGCCGCCGTTCAGTCGGGCGCGGATTCCGGGGAGCAGACCGGTCGTCTCTTCGGCCATCCGGGTGTTGGGATAGTCGCGCACGATCGCTTCGCCGAGCTCGATCGCCGCGGGCCAGCGCTTCTCCGAGACCGCATCGCGGAATCGTCGGCCGACCAGATCGCGATGCGACACGATGATCGCCTGCGCCACGTCCACCACGCGGGCGGCCTCGTCGCCTTCGAGATGACGATCGAGTTCGCGAAGAAGTCGCATCGCGTCGTCGATCATGCCTTCGGTGTACGCCTCGCGCATCCGACGCTCGATCTCCGCGGCGTGGCGCACGCGGGCGGAGCCGATCTGGTTCCCGAGGCCTTCGAGTCCGGGGGCGTCGGGCAGCACCCGATGCAGGCGGTCCGCCTCGGCGGATGCGGATGCCCAGTCGCCGTTGGCCAGATGTCGGCGGATGGTCTGCATCCCGGCGTTGACCCGGGACTGGACCTCCGCCTGGCGAATCGATTCGATGCGGGCACGGTGTCCTTCGGCCTCTTCCAGGCGACCGAACTGGGATCCCAGTTCCTCGACCAGGTGAAGTGCCGCGTCATGGTCGCCGGAGGCGATGTCGCGTTCGAGCATCATCCGCACGAGATCGAGTTCACGATCGCGATACAGAAGTCGCTTCGACGAGTCCGAGAGCATCACGTGCTCGTCGATCCGCGCCAGCCGCGTCGCGAGATCATGCGCATCGACGTTCGAACCGGACTCGACGGTGGTCGTCGATCCGCGTCGTGCGGTGACGCCCAGCAGAGCGAGGGCGGCGATGCCACCGGCGATCGCTCCGGTGAGCATCGGTCCCGCGAAGCGGTGTTCGGGAACGACGATGGCCACGGTCGCCAGCGTCGCCGCGGCGATCACGCCGGCGATCGGTGCGAGCAGCGGGGCGAACGACCCGTTCGAGTGGGGGCCGCTCACGACCCGGGCACCTCGCCGCCACCATCGCGGTCGCGGGGGACGAGGCAGAGGAACTGCAACGGCTCGCTTCCGGTGTTGCGGAACTGGTGGAGGGCGTCGGCCCGCACGTAGAGCACGTCGCCCTGTTGGATCTCCGCGACCTCGCCGTCATGCTCGGCCTCGCCGGATCCTGCCAGCACCACGACCTCGTGTTCGTAGTCGTGGGCGTGTCGTGGCGTGTGTCCACCCGGGGCGACCACGAAGTGCCGCATCGAGAAGTGCGGCATTCCATGCTCGCGGCCGAGCAGGATGCGCATCGAGACGTCCTTCACGCCGTCGAGTGCGACGGGCGAGGTGTCGGCGGGGTCGATCCGGGTCTTCAGCATGAGCGATTCCTTCGGCGTGGCCCGACCGCGATGGACCGGTGCCCGACGCGTACTCTACGAGTCATGAACCAGGACCACACCGACTCGACCGGCTCCGATCCGATTCTGGCGATGATCCCGCTCGGCGACTACCAGACCAACGGCTTCGTGGTGGCGGACGAACTGTCCGACGAGACCTGCTGGATCGTCGACTGCGGCGACCGCCCGGAGCCACTCCTCGACGCGGTCGCGGCGAGCGGGCGGCGGCCGCTCGGCATCCTGCTCACGCACTGTCATCACGACCACATCGCCGGCATCGATCGGGCGCTGGCTCGATTCGGCCCCATGCCGATCCGATGCCACCGTCTGGAAGCGGACTGGAACGCGACCCCGATGCTGAATCTCTCTGCCTTTCTCGGGCGTCCATCGACGGCGACGCCTCCGGACGCGACGTTCGAGGACGGCGATCCGTGTCCGATTGGTCCGGGCTGGTCGATCCTGCATCTCCCCGGGCACAGCCCCGGGTCATGCGGCTTCCTGCACGAGCCGAGCGGCACCCTCATCGCGGGCGACACGCTCTTCGCGGGGTCGATCGGCCGGATCGATTTCCCGACCTCCGACCCCGAGGCGATGCGGGCCTCGCTTCGGCGTCTCATGACCCTTAAGGACGGCATCCGGGTCCTGCCGGGGCATGGTCCCGGAACCACGATCGGGCAGGAGCGGACGGCGAACGCCTTCCTGCGTGGCGGAGAGCCTGTCTTCTAGGACACGGTTTCCGGCCCCCGGCTGAATCTGAGTCCCGAAATCGTCGCCCGGCGACGTCCTTTTGGCGTTTGCCGACGGATTCTCCGCGCGGAAATCGCGCGGTCTCGGGTACTCTCATTCGGTCACGACCGTCATCCGGGGGAGCCAGGAAGGCCTGGTCGCGGCGATCCCCGTCTCCTCCCAGCAACTCTCCGGAGTGTCCAGATGCGTCAGTACCTCGCCGCGACGGTTCTCGCGACCGCAGTCTTCGGCGTCACGGCTTCGGCCGAAAGCACCGCCGACCTCGTGCTCGTCCCCGGGTCCACCGTGTCCGTCGAACTCGCGGTGGAGATCAACACCAGCTTCGGCACCGACACCGATGCCGACAGCGCGACGAAGACCTTCGATGGTGTTGGCTCTGCCGTGGTCGGTGCGGACGCGCCGCCGTTCCTCAGTCTCGGCCTGCCCTCGCTGAGCTTCGATCTCGGATCCGCCGATTTCAGCTACGAGTTCTTCTGTCTGCCGATCATCGGCTGCCAGGGCATGGACGTCTCGGTCTCGAACTTCTTGATCGGACTTGATGCCGGTGGCGTCTCGGGTCCGGTGAAGGCCGGGAACGCGGCGTATCCCGCCGCGCCGTTCGTCTCGAGCTTCGACTACAACGTGACCGGCCTCGCGAACATCACCGGCTCGAACGTCGTGCCCGACGTCTACTCGTTCGGCACGGGGGTTTCCACGAGCGCGGGCAACCTCGTGCTCTCGAACATGTACCTCGACCCCATCACCTTCGAGATTCCGTCTGAGGATCTGCCCGCCGGCGTGAACTCGGTGGTCATCACCGCGACCGTCGATCTGAGCGGCGCGACACTGTCCGGCCCCCTGGTCTCCTCGGGCCCGGCCAGCGACCTCAACGGTGATGGTCAGGTCAATGGTGCCGACCTCGGACTCCTTCTCGCCTCCTGGGGTACCTGCAAGGGCTGTCCCGAGGATCTCAACGGCGACGGTCAGGTCAACGGTGCCGACCTCGGTCTCATGCTCGCCGACTGGGGTTGATCCTTCCGCGGGTTCCCCGCGAATCCGAATGATCCCGACCGCCGCGTCCTCGGACGCGGCGGTCGGTCTTTTCAAGCGACCCGTCCCCGCCCGTCGCACTACCATCGCGGTCATGACCACGACCGCGACCACCCCGGCCACGCTCCGACTCGGACACAGTCCCGATCCCGAC
>CAYZSH010000262.1:0-4400 GCA_964481025.1 uncultured Isosphaeraceae bacterium | reverse complement strand
GTCACCCGCGTCGGACGCCTGCTTCGCAAGTACCATCTCGACGAGCTGCTGCAGCTGGTCAACGTGCTCTCGGGCGACATGAGCCTGGTGGGTCCGAGGCCCAGCCCGGATCGGGAGAACCGGCTCTGCCCGGCGTGGCGGGATGCGAGGCTGAGTGTGCGTCCCGGGATCACCGGGTTGTGGCAGGTGTGCCGGACTCGCCAACCCGGCTTGGACTTCCAGGAGTGGATCCAGTTCGACATGCAGTACGTCAGGGAGAGGAGTCTCTCCCTCGACTGCTGGATCCTCTTCAGGACATTCCGTGGCTTCTTGGTGAAGGACAAAGAAGATGGCGTTGTCGAAACGAACCCGGCGTAGGCTGATCCTGCTCGCTTCGCTCGTCGTGTTGCTGGCTGGCGGCGCCGTCGCCGCCAAGTTCCTGCTCGACTGGAGACGCGAGAGAGCGCTCGAGCAATCGCGGAATGCCGGATTCGAGGCCTTCGAGCGAGGCGATCACTCAACGGTGCTCGAGGAACTGGCACCGCTGATTCGTCGGTTCCCCGACGATCTGGAATTGGTCCGGGTCGTCGCGATCTCTCGTCTCCGAACCGAGGAGCCGGATGGCGCGCACCTTCCGGGCGCCACGGTCCTCTTCCAGCGGGTCGTCGAACTGGCGCCCGACGACCTCGAGGCGAGAAGGGAGCTTCTTCGGCTCTACCCCCGTCTCGGATTTCTCCGCGAGACGCTCGATACGGCCGACTGGATCATCGAGTCGGACCCGGAAGACGCCGAGGCCATGGAGGTCCGGGTCCAGGTCTTGGCGGCGATGGGGCGGTGGGGCGAGGCGTCGGAGGAGGCGGCGAGGCTGGTGACCGCCGATCCGGGATCGGAGAAGTGGAAGCAACTCCAGATCTCGATGGCCTTGTCCAGCGGCATGCCGGTGGAGGAAGTGGTCGAACTCGCCAAGGCCTGGCCGAAGTCGGGTCATGAGGATGGGCTCGACGACCTCGTGCTGGCGGCGCTCTTGGCGATCGCCGGCGAGCCCGAGAGTTCGGCGGCGTTGGTCGACACCGCGGTGGAGCGAGGAGCGGCAACCGGGGCGCGATTGGCCGCGATGCTCTCGATCCTTCAGGATCTCGGGCGATCCGACGATGCGAACGGCTTGATTCGCAGGTACGCCGCCGAGGGCGACCTCGAAGACGCGGAGTTCTCGCGGATCGCCACATCGTGGGCGCTGTCCGCGGGCCGAGCGGACTTCCTCGAGGAAGTGCTCGTCGAGATCCCCGCGGATTCTGCCGCGCGGGTGGACTACCTGATCTCGCTGCTGCTGCTCACCATGGGAATGGAGGGGCCGGAACGGAGTGCGTGGATCGAGCAGTTGCGGGAGACTTCGCCGGGTGGAAGCGAGACCCAGCGAGCGAGGCAGGCGATCCTCTGGGCCGAGCGAGTCTCATCGAACGGGGATCGCGAGGCGATCGAGGGTCTCTTCGAACGAGCGAGGAGCAACGGTGCTTCGATGCCCGAGCTGCTGTCGGCGGCGTTCGCGGCGGTGTCGGTGGGGGATGGCGCTTCCGCCAAGCGTTTCGCTGTTCAGGCCGAAGCGCAAGCGAACACCCTGATCGGCGGCCTCCTCCTCGTCGACGCGTGTACGCGGCAGGGCGAGATCCGGTCGGCCGTGGAAGCGGCGGTCGCGGTCATCGAGCGATACCCGGGCCGAGCTGGGCCGTTGCTGGCGCTGCTGGCGGTGTGGCCGGACGCCGGAGAGTTGCCGCCCCCGTTGCTGGAGCGCATTCGCCTGAGCGCCGGCGCCAGCGAGCCGATTCGGCTCGCCAACCGTCTCGTGGAGGAGGTGGGCATGGAGCCGGCGATCGCCGGCGCCTTCATCGCCGCAGGCATGGCGCAAAGCCGGCCGGACCTGATCGAGGACGCGGTGGTCGCCTTGGCGGCCGCCGACCCGCCTCCGGTCGGAGCGATGCTGCAGGCCCATCGCCGAATCGCGGTTGTTGCGCCGAACCTCGCGAACGTGCTTCTTCAGAGGCTGCAGGCGGTGGCGTCTTCCGATCCGCGGGTGATCGCGCTGTCGCTCGAGAGCGATGCGGGGGGCGAAGAGATCCTCGAGCGGTTGCGGAACTCGTTGCCGCTCGGAGATGCCGATCCGGGGGTGCGGGCCGATGCCTGGATGGCTCTCCTCTCTCGTGCGGGCTCGCTGCCCGACGCCGACTACCGTCGTCTCGCGGGCGAAGCGATCGGCGCGGTTCCATCGAGCATGATGCTCGCCAACATCATCCTCTACGACGCGCGCACGTGGACCGATGCCGCCTTCTCCCGATCGATCGTCGATCGGATCAAGGAGATCCGAGGCGATGGCTCGCCGGACCACCAGGTCGCCGAGGCGAACTGGCTGCTCCTGCACGATTCCGACAACGCGCGAGGCCGTGCCGAGGCGATCGCGTCGCTCAACGAGCTCTACCTGTCGGATCCCACCACCTTCGTGGTCGGGGCGACGCTGCTGAGATTGATGATCGCCGACTCCGGTGCGGATCCGCAGTCCGCCGTTCGGCTCGGGCGGCAGCTCATCGCATCCCGTCCCGACGCGGTCGAGCTGTATCCGATCCTGATCTCGCTGATGCAGTCGCAGGGGATGTTCGGCGATGCCGAGAAGCTCCTCGCCGAGTTCGAGGCGATCGACCGGGATGGAAGCACCTCGGCCAGGCAGCGAGCGCTCGTCAATCTTCAGCAAGGCAATCTCGACGAGCTCGTGCGATCGTTGACGAGGCTCTCGTCCGCGTCGAGGTCGTCGCGGGACCTCCTCACGCTCGGGATGGCCAGCGAAGCGGTCGGCGATCTGAAGAAGGCCGAGTCCGCGTATCGGGAGGCGCTCGCGGATGAGGCATCCGCGGCCGAGGCGGTGGTGCGTCTTGGCACCGTCTTGCGACGAACTGGCCGTCTCGCCGAGTTCGAGTCGATCCTCTCTTCGCATGGAGGAAGCCTGACCGAACTCCAGCGGGAGATCGCCCTGGCGGAAATCATGCTCGCGGGGGGAGATCTCCGCGGGGCCATGGTAAGGCTGCAAGCGGTCACCGAACGCCATCCGGACGCCCCTTCGGCCTGGCTGGCCATGGCAATCGCAGGTGCTGCGGCGGACGACGCAAGGACTGCCGGCGAAGCGGCCGTTCGAGGACTGCTGGTCGACGCCACCTCCTCGGAACTGCAGTCCATCGCGATGGGCGCCTCGATCGAGGAAGGCGACTGGGCGGAGGATTCGATCCTTCGGAGCGATCGGGCTGGGCGGCTGCCGCCGGTGCTGGTGGAAGGAGTCCGACTGCTCAGGGCATCGCGGGCTCCCAACGGTCGGCTGGCGCCGGATGCGACTCAACTCCGCGCCGCGCGAGACTTTTGCAGTCGCTTCGGGGACTCGCTCAATTCCTGGCGCGTCGCAGTGGCCCTGCACCAGTCCGCCGGCCAGTCCGCCGAGGCGAAGTCCCTCGCGGCAGCCGCGGCTCGACGGTTCCCCATGGCCGCCGAGCCCATCGAGTGGCAAGTTGTCGCATCGACCAGCCTGAACGACCTGGATCAGGCCTCCTCGCTCTGCATCGAATGGCGTCGATTGAGTTTTCCAGATGTTCGCAAGGTGGACGAGACGCAGGCGGCGATCGAACTGGCCAGGAACCGGCCCGAAGCGGCGCTGCCGCTGCTGTCGCGCCATCGCGATCTGATCGTGAAGGATGCCTCGACGCGCCCCGGCCCATATCGCGCCTTGATCGCCTCCCTGATGATGACGGGCAAGGTCCGCGAGGCGGCGGAGCTTGAGCGGGCGAGTCTGGCCGCCTCAGATGCGAGTCGAGACACCTGGGCCCGGATCGCCGCGATGGCACCCTACGAACGAGGTCTCGAGGCGATGTCGATCCTCGAGGCGGCCTCTGCCAACGATCCGGCCTCGCGAGCGCAGATGGTCGCCCGGTGGGTCGCGTTCCATGAACGGCATCCGAACGGACGGGGCCTTGAGCGGGCACGGTCGCTGCTTCCCCGTTCAATGCCGGCTCCGACGGATCCGCAGTCGAGGTTGGCGTTCGTCGCGCAGGCCGACATCGAGCGGGTTGGAGGGGACTTCTCGGCGGCGCAGGCGAGCCTTCAGTCGGTCATCAACTCCTATCCGTCCAACATCCAGGATCGGGCGAAGCGGATCGGCTCGGTCTCGGGGCCGGATCAGCAATCGCTCTTCCGGGAGATCGAGCCGTTGCTCTACGCCCGCAACAACCTGGCCATGCTCTTGGTCGAGGAGGACCGCTCGCTCGATCAGGCTTTGTCGCTCGTCGAACAGTGCATCGAGATCCTCCCCGGGAATCCCGATCTGCGCGATACCGAAGCGCAGGTGCTGCTCAAGCTCGGACGCCTTTCGGAAGCGGAGCAGAGTTCGGTGA
>CAYZSH010000261.1:0-4419 GCA_964481025.1 uncultured Isosphaeraceae bacterium | reverse complement strand
CTGCTCTCGGTGAACGCCGCGATCGAGGCGGAGAAGGCGGGCGAGTACGGCACCGGCTTCCTGGTCGTGGCCCGCGAGATCCGACGGCTCGCCGATCAGACCGCGGTGGCGACCGGCGAGATCACCGAGACCGTCGAGAGCATGCAGTCCGCGGTGTCGAGCGGCGTCATGGAGATGGATCGTTACACCGATCGCGTGCGACGAGTCGTCGATGAGACCGAAGACGTCTCGAGCGATCTCGGCGCGATGCTCGAGACGACCGGCGAGAACGCCGAGGCAGTTGGACGGGTGGCCGAAGGCGTGACCGCGCAGGCCGCGGGTGCCGCGCAGATCGACGACGCGATGTCGGGACTCAGTCGCGGTGCCGAGCAGGCGACCCGAACCGCCGAACGGCTCAAGGCGGCGGCGCGGCGGCTGGAGCGGGCGACGGCGGCGCTGACCACGGCGCTGTCGGGCTGGCGGCTCGGCGAGGGGGATGACACGGTCTGATGCAGTGCATCGCCTTCGAGATCGACGGTTCGACGTACGCGATTCCGACCACCGGCATCGAGGAGGTCGCACCGATGGTGCGTGCGGCTCCGTTGCCCGATGCGCCGGACTGGGTGCGGGGCGTCGTTGATCATCGCGGACGACTCGTGCCGCTCCTCGACATGCGTCGACTCGTCGGAGGCGATCCGATCGACGTGACGGCGGGCACCCGGATCGTGCTCGCGGACGTCCGGCTCGGTCGGCCGTCGAGCGCGACCGATCACGCGACTGCCGACGACGAGCGACGCCGGATTGCGCTGGTCGTCGGCGCAGTGCATGAGGTGATCGAAGTCGATGCCGAGGCGCCCGACGGCTTCGACGGACTGCCCGGTGGATCGATGCCGCATCTTGGGCGACTGGTGCCGGTGCGAAGCGACGTCGACGCCGAGCGTGGCATGGTTCGACTCGTCGATCTCGACCGTCTGCTCGCGCCCGAGCATCGCGCCGTGCTCTTCGGTCACGTCACGGGCGAGCCCGCATGAATGCAGCCCCCGATCGACCGAGCGCCCGCGACTCGACGAGCTGGCGACGCGTCGCGGCGCTGGCCGGGATCTCGCCCGATCTGCTGCTGACGCCCGGACTCGATCGGTGGATCGAGGATCGTGCGGCGACGCTTGGGGTGGCATCGGGCGACTATGTCGATCGGCTGCTGCACGACGAGGCCGAGCGCCGACGGTTCGCGTCGCAGATCGCGGTGCCGGAGAGCTGGCTTGGTCGCTACCCCGCGTCGATGGACGCGATCCGCACGCTTGTCGCGGAGATCGCGAGGCGGGGCAGCACGTTCCGGGCGATCAGCCTCGGGTGTGCGGCGGGTCAGGAGGTGTTCTCGGTCGCGCTCGCGGCGCGGGAAGCGGGACTTCCGAATCACCGCATGGAACTCCACGGCGTGGACCGCAACGCCGATGCGATCGCGCGGGCAGGCGAGGGCGTGTTGCCGAGTCTCGCGGTTCGGTCGGATCTGCCCGATGCCTGGCAGGCGAGCTTCTCCCGGGATGCGGATGGCTGGCGGGTCGCCGCGGATCTTCGCGCCGTGGTGCGTTTCCACGCGGCGGATCTCCTTCACGACCCGTTTCCGATCGCGGACGGCACCGCCGATCTGGTCCTCTGCCGCAACGTGATGATCTACCTCGATCCGGACGCCCGCCGCACCCTCGTCCGCCGCGCGGCCGCGCTTCTCGCACCGAACGGCCTGCTGCTCGCGGGGCACGCCGATCCGCCTGCGGATCTCCGAGAGCTCCTGCGGCCGGTCGATCTGCCCGGGGCGTTCGCCTGGCGTTTGCCTCACGCGACGGATGCGGCGCCGCGTCGAGTGGCGGCCCAGCCAGACCGGCCACGCTCACGACCGACGGTGAATCGCGATCGGGCGCAGCCTTCGACGTCGCCCCCGGCCCCGGCGGCGAGACCGGCCCGTGAGATTGACTCCGCGGAACTCGCCGAGATTCGAGCGTTGGCCGATTCCGGAGCGATCGACGAGGCACGGCGCCGTGCTGCGACCCTCGCGCACGAGGCCGCGGCCACCGCGGCGCTGGAATCGCTGCTCGGCGAGATCGCGTCCGCGGATGGACGGATCGACGACGCGCGGTCGCACTGGCGACGAGCCCTGTATCTCGATCCGAACCACGCGGAGACGCTCGTGCATCTGGCGCTGCTCTGCGAGTCACAGGGTGATTCCGAGGCGGCGGCGGGCTACCGTCGCCGGTTGGAACGGCTGGGGACCGACACGGAGTTCGAGTCGTGACGACACCGGAAGAACACCGATCGGATTCGGAAGCCGCGCCGTCGCGGGCGATGCGGGCGCTGCTCGATCGTCCGATGGATCCGTCGGTGCTCGAGGAGAACACCGCGCTGGTCGCGCAGCCGCATGAGACGGTCGACGCCGACCGATTCGATCTCCTGGTGGCGCGAGTCGGCGACGAGCGTCTTGGATTCGACGCGATGCTTGTCCATCGCGTGCATGATCCGGCGGTGATCCGCCGCGTTCCGCACCGGCATTCCGAGCATCTCGCGGGAATCGTCACGGTCGATGGCGACATCGTGCCCGCCGGATTTCTCGGTCGTCTGCTCGGCATTCAGCCGGATGCATCGCCGGTGGATCCGCGGGTGATCCTCGTCGGGCCGATCGATCGTCGCTGGGCGCTGCCGGTCGATGAGATCGTGGGGGTGCAGCAGTTCTCGCGTTCGGAGGTGATCGACGCGCCGACCACCGTGGCGTCGTCGATGCGGCGTCACGTCTCGGGTCTGGTGCGGCTCGACGAGTCGTTCGTGGCCATCATCGACGGTGAACGATTGCTCGACGCGTTGGATGGAGGTCTCCGATGAGCGGTCTCGGCGGCTTCTCCATGTTCGACCTCTTCCGCGAGGAGGCGGAGAATCACGCGGGGGCGCTTGAGAGCGGACTGCTGCAGCTCGAGGCGGATCCCGGCGACGCCTCGGTCGCGATCGAACCGTTGATGCGGGCGGCGCACTCGATCAAGGGCGCGGCGCGGATCATCGGGCTCGACATCGCGGTGGGACTTGCGCACGCCATGGAGGATGTGTTCGTCGCGGTGCAGGACGGCCGCGAGTCCCTCGTGTCCAGCCGGGTCGATCAGCTGCTTCAGGGAACGGATTTCCTGCGCTCGCTCTCGACGCTCGACGAAGCGGCGGTCGAAGGCTGGTCGCAGGAGAATCAGTCCGCGATCGACACCCTGGTCGCCGCGCTCCGTGCCGTGGCGCCCGCCGGCGACGTGGCCGCCGCCCCGGTCGAACCGGCGCCGAACCCTGAGCCCGAACCGGTCGCCCAACCGGAAGCCCAACCGGAAGCTAACAAGGCGACCGAACCCGCGCCGGAACCGATCGCGGAGGCGGCACCCGAGCCGGCCGCCGTCGCCACACCATCGCCCACGCCGGGATCGAGTTCCGCGACCGTGCGCGTCGACTCCGCCAGACTCGAACGCATGATGCAGCTCGCGGGCGAAGTGATGATCACGTCGCGCCGCTTCGCCGCGGTCCGCACTGATGCCGTCCAACTCGATCGACGGCTGGATGGTCTGGAGGACGCGGTCGGCAGTGCGGTGCGCGATGAAGGCGATCCTCGACGGGTGCTGCGTGACGAGGTCGATGCGGGTCGTCGTGCCATCGGCGCGATGATCGAGGAACTCGACGGTCTCTTGCGACGGACCGAGGAGATCTCGGCCGATCTCTACGGTCAGGTGCTTGGAAGTCGGATGCGGCCGTTCGAGGACGGCGGTCAGGGCTTCCCGCGGATGGTGCGGGATCTCGCGAAGTCGCTCGGGAAGCAGGTGCGATTCGAGGTTCGCGGTGGTCGGACGCGGGTCGATCGCGAGATCCTGACGAGTCTCGAGGCGCCGCTCACGCATCTCCTTCGCAACGCGGTCGATCACGGCATCGAGACGCCCGACGTTCGGTTGGCCGCCGGCAAGCCCGCAGCGGCGACGCTCGTGCTCGAGGCACGCCACCACGCGGGCATGCTGCTCGTTCGCGTGACCGAGGACGGGCGCGGCATTGATCCCGACGGCTTGCGAAGACGCATCGTGGAACGGGGTCTTGCCGAGGCGTCGATCGTAGAACGGCTCGAAGGCGCCGAACTGCACGACTTCCTGTTCCTCCCCGGTTTCTCGACCGCGGCGAGCGTCACCGAAGTGTCCGGCCGCGGCGTCGGTCTTGACGTCGTGCAGTCGATGGTGCACGAGGTCGGCGGCGCGGTGCGGGTCGAATCGGCGTTCGGCAGGGGCACGACGTTCGAACTGCAACTCCCGGTCACGCGATCGGTGGTGCGGGCGGCGCTCGTCGAGGTCGCCGGTCAGCCGCTGGCGTTGCCGCTCGCGCGGCTGCAGCGGGTCGTGCGGGTCGAGGCGGACCGCATCTCGACCGTCGAAGGACGGCGTCAGT
>CAYZSH010000260.1:3321-4426 GCA_964481025.1 uncultured Isosphaeraceae bacterium | reverse complement strand
CGAACCACCCGCGAGACGAGCATCTCCGGACGACTCGAACTCGATCCCGTCGAGCAGTCGATCGAGATCGACACCGGCATCGGCATGCTCGACCACATGTTCGAGGCGCTCGCCACCCACGCCGGGTGCTCGCTGCAGCTGAAAGCCACCGGCGATCTGCAGGTCGACGATCACCACGTCGCCGAGGACTGCGGCATCGTGCTCGCCCGGCTTCTCGATGGTGCGCTCGGCGATCGACGCGGCATCCGACGGTTCGGCTGGGCGATGGTGCCGCTCGACGAGGCGCTCTCGCGGGTCGCGATCGATCTGGTGGCCCGTCCGTCCGCGACCATCGAACTCGGTCTTGCCAACCCGATGGTCGGTGCCTTGACCTCGCAGAACGCAACGCATCTTCTCGAGACGATCGCGCTGACCGCCCCGTTCACCCTGCACGTCCGGGTGCTCGAGGGTCGCAACGATCACCACCGACTCGAGTCGGCGTTCAAGAGTCTGGCGCTCGCCCTTCGCATGGCGGTCGAACCGACCATCGGAACCACCTCGACCAAGGGCACGCTGCGATGACCGCGTCGATGTCGAACATCGCGGTCGTGGACACCGGGTTGTCGAATCTCGCATCCGTCGAGGCGGCCTTCCGTCGACGCGGCATCGAGATCCGGCGGACCACCGATCCGGTCGTGGTCCGCGAGGCCGACGGCGTGGTGCTTCCCGGCGTCGGTCACTTCGCCGAAGGCATGCGGCGGCTTCGGGCCGCGGATCTCGTCGGTGCGATCCGGGCCAGAATCGACGCCGACCGGCCGACGCTCGCGATCTGTCTCGGCATGCAGTTGCTCGCGGAGGAGAGCGACGAGGCACCCGGGGTCGCGGGGATCGGCGTGATTCCCGGAAGCGTGCGGCGTCTGCCTCCGGCCCGCATCCGTCCGCACCTCGGATGGAACATGGTCCGCGCCGCAACGGGATCGCCCGAGCCGCGGATGCTCGTCGAGGACGGCGCCGCGGCCTTCGCCAACGGTTTCGCGCTCGATG
This sequence comes from uncultured Isosphaeraceae bacterium, assembly GCA_964481025.1. Lineage (GTDB taxonomy): Bacteria > Planctomycetota > Phycisphaerae > Phycisphaerales > SM1A02. The sequence continues at coordinate 3,403 of CAYZSH010000260.1, read as the reverse complement.
TGGCGCCGGAGGGATGGGCGACCGCATGGTCGGACGATCACGGATCGTTCGTGGCCGCGGTCGAACGGGGTTGTGTTCTCGC
>CAYZSH010000260.1:0-3221 GCA_964481025.1 uncultured Isosphaeraceae bacterium | reverse complement strand
CGCTCGCCGCGGGCTACGCCGCGGACGGTGCCGACGAGATCGTCATGCTCGACGTCTCCGCCACGATCGAGTCGCGGTCGACGATGCTCGACACGGTGGCGGCGGTCCGGGCCGTGATCGACGTGCCCCTCACCGTCGGCGGCGGCATCCGCGACGTGTCCGATGCCGCCGCGGCGCTGCAGGCGGGCGCCGATCGCGTGTCGATCAACTCCGCGGCGGTCCAGCGGCCGTCGCTCGTCGACGAACTCGCCGACCGCTTCGGCTCGCAGTGCGTGGTGGTCGCGATCGACGCCCGTCGTCGCGAGACCGGCGGCTGGGAGACGTTGATCGCCGCGGGCCGACGGACGACCGGCATCGACGCGGTCGCCTGGGCGATCGACGCGACCGCGCGGGGCGCGGGCGAGATTCTTCTGACCAGTCACGATCGCGACGGCACCGGCGAGGGCTACGACCTCGACCTGGTGTGCGCGGTCGCGGGGTCGGTGCGCACGCCGGTCATCGCCAGTGGCGGTGCCCGGGTCGCGGCCGACCTCGAATCCGCATTCCAATCCGGGGCATCCGCAGCGTTGCTCGCCGGCGTCCTTCACGACCAGATCACCACCATCCGGGACCTTCGCCGGGCGCTGATGTCGCTCGGCCGGGAGCTTCGACCATGCTGATTCCATCCATCGACCTTCAGGACGGCCGGGCCGTGCAGCTTCGTCAGGGTCGCGACCTGCTCATCGACGCGGGCGATCCGTTCGCGATCGCCGACCGGCTCGCACCCATCGGCGAGATCGCGGTCATCGATCTCGATGCCGCCCGCGGGATCGGCGACAACGCCGAGATCATCCGCGGCCTTCTCCGTCGTGCGCGGTGTCGGGTCGGTGGCGGCATCCGCGATCGCGAGACCGCCGTGCGCTGGCTCGATGCGGGGGCCGAGCGCGTGATCCTCGGCACCGCCGCGACGCCGGAACTTCTGGCGACCCTGCCTCGATCGCGGACCATCGCGGCGGTCGACGCGATCGAGGACGAGGTCGTCGTCGAGGGCTGGGATCGCGGCACCGGCGAGTCGGTGCGATCGCGGATGGAGCGTCTTCGTCCGTTCGTGGGCGGTTTTCTCGCGACGTTCGTGCACAACGAGGGCACGGGGACCGGACTCGATCTCGAGCGGGCCGAGGAACTCCGTCGATACGCGGGCGATGCCCAACTGATCGTCGCGGGAGGCACGCGATCGGTCGAGGAGGTCGCCCGGCTCGACGCGATCGGCATCGACGTGCAGGTCGGACGAGCGCTCTACGACGGCACGTTCGAGTCCGCCGACGTGCTCGCGGCGATGCTGCGTTCGGATCGACCGGATGGTCTCTGGCCGACGGTGGTCTGCGATGCCGCGGGGATGGCGCTCGGACTCGCGTACTCCAGCGCGGCGAGTCTCGCGCGGGCGCTCGCGACGGGCCGAGGCGTGTACCACTCGCGCCGCCGCGGCGTGTGGGAGAAGGGTCGGACCTCGGGCGCGGGTCAGCGGCTTCTTCGGGTCGATCTCGACTGCGATCGTGATGCCCTTCGGTTCGTGGTCGAGCAGGACGATCCCGGCTTCTGTCACGAGGAACGGCGGACCTGCTGGGACGACGGACTCGATCTCGGCGTGCTCGAACGCCGCATCCGCGGGATCGTGAACTCGCCGGACGAGGCGGCGTCGGGGTCGTACACCCGGCGTCTGGCGGAGGATCCCGCCCTGCTCGCGGCGAAGCTCGTGGAGGAGGCCGCCGAACTCGCCGCCGACGACGCGGACGTCGTCGCGGAGGCGGCGGATCTCACCTACTTCATGCTGGTCACGCTGGTCAGTCGCGGGGCCTCGCTCGACGCGGTGGTGGACGAACTGCGACGTCGTTCCGGTCGCGTGTCCCGTCGGGGTGGTGACGCGAAGACCTCGATCGCGGGAGGAGCCCGATGAGCGTCCTGAACACCGTCGACGTGCTTCCGTTCGAGACCGTCGAGGCGGTGGCCGATCGCCGGCCGGTGGTGAACGATGAGGCGCTCGCGATCGCGCGGGCCGCGATCGACGATCTGAACGCCACCGGTGCGTCGGCGCTGTGGCGTCGGGTGGACGAGTTCGACGAACGGCCGCGCGAGATGTCCCTGCGGAATCGCGGTGTCCTCGATCGGGACGACCTCCGCCGGGCCGTCGATCGGATCGACGCCGACCTTCGTCGCACGCTGGAGCGCACCGCCGCCCGGGTCCGTGACTTCGCGATGGCGCAGCGGTCGTGTCTTCAACCGCTGCGGATGCCTGTGTCGGACACCGGCCTCGTCGTCGGTCACGATCTCGTGCCCATCGAGGTCGCGGGTTGCTACGCGCCGGGCGGTCGGTTTCCGCTGCCGTCCAGCGTGCTCATGACGGTGATTCCCGCCCGGGTCGCGGGCGTCGGGACCGTGCGCGTCGCGAGTCCGCGGCCGACCGACGCGACGCTCGCCGCGGCGTGGTTCGCCGAGGCCGATGAGGTGCTTGCTGCCGGAGGCGCCCACGCGATCGGGGCGCTCGCCCTTGGGATCGAGGGAGCCGCGTGCGACATCATCGTCGGGCCGGGGAATCGCTTCGTGACCGCGGCCAAGGCGATCGTGTCCGGCGTGGGCTGGTCGGATCGCGGTCCGGTCGCGATCGACGCGCTGGCCGGTGCGAGCGAACTGCTGGTGCTCGCCGACGGCGACGCCGATCCCGAGATCATCGCCGCCGACCTGCTGGCCCAGGCCGAACACGATCCCGACGCGGGGGTCTGGTTCGCCACGCTCGACCCGCGATCGATCGACGCCGTGCGCGGGGCGCTCGCCGCGGCATGCGATCGGCTTCCCGAACCGAATCGCGGCATCGCGGCCCGGGCGATCGAGCAAGGCGCCGCCCTCGTCGCCGGTTCCGAGGATGAACTCGTCGAGATCGCGGACCGACTGGCGCCCGAACACCTTGAGATCCTCATGTCGGACGCGCCCCGGATCGCGGACCGGATCCGGCACGCGGGCGCGGTCTTCCTCGAAGGCGCCGCCGAGGTCTTCGGCGACTACGGCGTCGGCCCGAACCACGTGCTGCCGACCGGACGCACCGCACGGCATCGGGCGGGACTGTCGGTGTTCGACTTCCTTCGCGTGCGGACCCGCATCGAGCGTGGGGACGGCGTGGCGATCGGTCGTGGTCTCGCGGCGGACGTGGCGATCCTCGCACGGGCCGAAGGGCTCGAGGCACATGCTCG
>CAYZSH010000259.1:0-4430 GCA_964481025.1 uncultured Isosphaeraceae bacterium | reverse complement strand
CCGAAGACCAGTCCCACGCCGGCCGCGACCACGAAACTCACCACGATCGACCAGAGCGTGATGATCGGGGTGAGTTTGAACTCGCCCTCGATGAGGCCACGGAACGCGGGCAGCGAGAGCAGCCAGGGGACGAACGAACCGAGGCCGAGCGAGATGCCCACGCCGACGCCGATGCCGAGCACCCCGCCGAGCGTCGAGATCGATCCCGTCTCGACGAGGAACTGCGCCACGATGTGGTTCCTCGTCGCCCCGAGTGCCCGGCGGATGCCGATCTCGCGGGTGCGTTCGACCACCGACGCGAGCATGATGTTCATGATGCCGATGCCGCCGACCAGCAGACTGATCGCCGCGATCGAGACCAGCATGATGTTCCACACCAGCATCGTGCGGCGGGCATTCTCCAGCAGTTCCCACGGCACGATCACCTGCACGTCGCGCATCTCGGGGTGACCGATCTCAAGGATCCGCGATGCCCGGGCGGAGAGATCGACCACATCTTCCGTCGTGGCGGCCTGAATGTAGATCTCGCCGATCTCGGTCTCCTCGCCGCTGAACGATCCGCTCTCGCGACGGACCACGATGTCGCCGAACTGACGCTCCGCCGTCGAGATCGGGATGTGGATGTCCTTGTTGATGTCGCGGCCGACGAGCGCCGCCCCCGCCCCACCCGCGAAGCCGATCGGCTCGATGATGCCGACCACTCGGAAGACCTGATCGTCGATGCGGAAGTCCTTGCCGACCGGATCCTCCAGTCGGAAGAACTGGTCGGCGACGTCCGCCCCGATCACCGCGACCGGTCGGGCGCTCTCGATGTCCTCGGGCACGAGATACCGCCCGCCGGGCCGGACCCGCAGGTTCGCGGCCCGCTGGAGCGCGGGGACGGTTCCGAAGACCTGACTCACGGTGCGCTCGTTGCCGCGGCGGATCTCGGAGCCCGCGGGCTTGAGGGGCACCATGATCTCCGCGTCCGGGAGCGAGGCCTGCAGGCGGCGGAGGTCGAGTCGTTCCAGACCGAACCGCACCACGAAGCTCGTGCTGGAGCTGGCGCTGGAGCTCTGCGGCGGCTTCTGGCTGCGGAGGATGATGTTGGTCGCACCGAGGGCCCGGATCTCACGCAGGGTCGCCTGCTTGTTGCCCTCGCCGATCGAGACGACCACGATCACCGCGGCGACGCCGAGGATGATGCCGAGGCTCGTGAGCGTGGACCGGAGCTTGTGCAGCGCCAGGTTCCGCAGGCCGAGCCGGACGATCTCGAGAAGGAAGGTCATGGGGGCGGACATGGTACGGGAGCACGGGCCACGACGACCGGACCTCCGGGCGATGTGGTACAACCGCGCCGTGTTCGAGTTGCTCGACGAACGTGATTCGCCTCAAGGCACGGTCTGGACCCTTCAGTGGATCGACCGTGACGGCGGCCTGCATCGATCGGAGTTCCGGCTGGCGTGGCCCGACTACGACGTCTGGTCACCCGACGGGTGCCTCGCCCCCTCGACGATCGCCGAGGCGGTCGTCCGTTTCGCCCTCGACCGGCCCGAGTTCGACCCGCTCCCGAAGGTCCTCGATGCCGCCATGCCGCGCCGCCGGATCCCGGGTGCCGACGACCAGATCGCCCGTCTCATGAGCTGACCCGGGCGAAGACGCGACCCCGGGACTCGAATCGCGCCCCTCGACCGCCGAGTCTCGCTCACCCCATCAACGGCTGCAGTTCCTGCTCGCGCCAGGTGAGCGGCACGTCCACCGTGAAGGTGGAGCCCGAGCCGACCTCGCTGGAAAGCGCCACCGTCGCCCCGAGCAGTTCCGCGAGTTCGCGGCAGATCGCGAGCCCCAGTCCGGTCCCGCCGTGCGAGCGGGTGTGACTGGCGTCGGCCTGGCGGAACTTCTCGAAGATCGTCTCCTGCAGATCCGGCGGGATGCCGGGACCGTGGTCGGTCACCCGGAACCGAACGCCCGTCGCACCGTCGGGGCGTCGCCACGATTCGGCGGCGATGATCACGACCGAATCGTCCGGCGAGAACTTCACCGCATTCGAGAGGAAGTTGAAGAGGATCTGCTGCAGCTTGCCCGCGTCGGTCTCGATGGTCGGGAGATCGGCGGCGGCGTGGAGCTCGATCTCGATGCGCTTCCGCCCCGCCTGTGGACGCATGATCGCGCGAAGACCTTCCAGAAGTTCGGTCACCGACACCGGCGCAATGGAGAGTTCGACGCGGCCCGCCTCGATCTTCGCCATCTGCAGCAGCTCGGAGATCATCTCCAGCAACCGGCGACCGCTCTCGATGATGTTGCCGAGATATCGCCGTCGCTTGGGATCCGCGTTCTCCTCGCGTCCGGCGAGTTCCTCGAGCAGTTCCGCGAAGCCGATGATCGAGTTGAGCGGGGTCTTGAGTTCGTGGCTGACGTTCGCGAGGAACTCGCTCTTGAGCCGGTTCGATTCGTAGAGGCCGATGTTCGCCTGCGAAAGCTCGGTCACCTTGAGGTCCAGCGCCTCGTTGACGCTGCGGAGACGCTCGGCGGTCCGCTCGATCTCGTCGAGCATGCGGTTGAACGTCTCGGCGAGCTGCTCGAAGTCGTCACCGGTGCGGATCGCCGCCCGCACCGAGAAGTCGCCCTGCTCGACCCGTTCCGCGGTGTCGCGGAGTCGTCGCACCGGTCCGAGGATGACGCGGTTGAGGATGAACCAGAACATCGCGATCGAGAGACCGACCGCGCCCATGCCCACTGCGACGAGATAGATGCGACTGGTCAGGAGCTGCCCCGCCGCGAGGGCGCTCGGTCGCTCGACGAGCAGCATCCCGCCCAGCGCGTCATCGTTCTCGACCAGGATCTCATGACCGTTGGAGGTCGCGATGCCTCGCCAGAGCGGTCCGCGGAGGGCCCGGGCGTAGCGGTAGCTGACCTCATTGCCGTCGGGCACCTGCTGGAAGACCTCCTCCAGTCGGACATCGGCGCGGAGTCGCCTCGCCGCCTCGGCGGCGAATCCCTGTCCGGCGGGATCGATCTCGACCGCCGGAACCACGCGGATGGGGATCGGACCGCCGCCCGAGAGCTTGGTCGGCGACTCGAGCCAGGTGTCGGCGAGCTGGCGGGACACCTCCAACTGGCTCTGGTGCACCAGTCGCTCGGTCAGCATCCACGGCAGGGCGAGCGTCACCGAGACGATGACGAGCACCGAGAGCCCGAAGAGGAACTGGACCTTGTTGGCGAGCGACGGACCGGAGGCCATGAGAGCCGTACGATACGTCCCCATGCACCGCCCCGGCTCCAATCCCGACGCCATGCTGCCGTCGGACATCCTCTGCGACTTCTGCGAACGCCCATGGTCAGACGACCTCCCGATGGTCGAAGGCCATCGAGGTTCGTGCATCTGCGGCCCCTGCCTCTCGGTGGCGTGGTCGGCCGTCGTGGACGGCGGACTGGACGACGCCCCACCGCCGTCGGACGATCCGGACGGCCCGCCGTCCTGGACCTGCGCGCTGTGCCTGGAGCCCCGTCGGGATCCGGCGTTCCGGAGTCCGGTCCGGGCCGACGCACTGGTCTGCCGCCGGTGCATTCGACTCGCCGGTCGGGCCCTGCACGATGACGATGCGGTCGACTGGTCGAAGCCGTCGAGCGGCTCGGTCGCGGACCGGGCACGGCCGGAGGACGCCTCGTGAGGATCGCGATCGTCCAGTTCCGATCGGCCCTGCTTGATCGGGCCGAGTCGATGCGTCGAGTCGTCGCCCGAATCCACGAGGCGGCGGACCGGGGTGCCCGACTCGTGGTCTTCCCCGAGGCATGCGTGCCCGGCTACCCGGTCTGGCTGAGCCGCACCGACGGCGCCGCGTTCGACGCCCCGCGCCAGAAGGCGATCCACGCCCGCTACGTCGAGGAGTCGGTGGCGCCGATCCACGGTCATCTCGAGTCGATCTGCGCGACCGCCGCGGTGCGAGGTGTCGAGGTGATTCTCGGCGCCGTCGAGCGTGGCATCGATCGCGGCGGCCACACGCTCTACTGCACGGCATTCTGGATCGACGCGGACGGCCATCTCGTCAACGCACATCGGAAACTCGTGCCGACCTACGAGGAGCGGCTCTGCTGGGGTGCCGGCGACGGCCACGGGATCCGCACCCGCCGCGTGGACGACTTCCGCGTCGGGGCGCTCAACTGCTGGGAGAACTGGATGCCTCTCGCCCGGGCGGCGTTGCAGGCAGACGGACTCGATCTCCACCTCATGCTCTGGCCCGGCTCGCCCGCGAACACCGATCTCCTCACCCGCGTCGCGGCGCGGGAAGGTCGCTGCTTCGTCGCGAGCGCCTGCGGTGTGCTGCACGCGAACGACCTCCCCGCGGATCTCGCGGAAATCGCCGAACTCCGCGACACGCGCGACGACGCCGGCAACCCGCTGCTGCTGCAGGGGGGCGGCTCGTGCCTGGCCGGCCCCGACGGGAACTGGA
>CAYZSH010000258.1:0-4432 GCA_964481025.1 uncultured Isosphaeraceae bacterium | reverse complement strand
GTACACGAAGCCGCCGGTGACGCTGATGCCGTCGCCCCGCGGATACTCGACGACCGGATCGATGAGTTCGACGCCCTCGGGGGCCGCTTCCTTCGAGAAGGGGTGCAGCCCCTCGCGGATCCGCCAGCCGTAGTTTCCGCCGCGGCGGATGACGTCGATCTCCTCGTACTTGTTCTGCCCGACGTCGCCGGCCCAGAGCTCGCCGGTCTCGCGGTCGAACGACATCCGCCAGATGTTGCGGGTGCCGTACGCCCAGGTCTCCGGCAAAGCACCCTCGGTCTCGAGGAACGGGTTGTCGCTCGGGATCAGGTACGGACGCTTGTCGTCGCGGCCGGAGACGTCGATCCGGAACACCGAGCCGAGCGGCGTGCCCAGGTTCTGGGCGTTGTTCATCGGATCGTTCGCGGCGCCACCGTCGCCGATCGAGAGGTACAGCATGCCGTCGGGGCCGAAGACGACGTTGCCGCCGTTGTGGTTGCCGAACGGCTGACCGATCGTGAGGAGCACCTCTTCGGACTCGGGATCGGCGGTGTCGTCCTCGCGGATCTTGAACCGTGACAGCACGGACCGCCGCGGTGAACTCGCGGAGTAATAGAGGTAGAACGACCGATCCTCGGCGACCTTCGGAGAGAACGCCATTGCGAGCAGACCTTCCTCGTTGTGCTCCATCCGAACCTCGGGACGGATGTCGAGGAAGGTGGCGGGGTCGGTCATGTCCGGCCGCGTGCGATCCAGCACCTGAATCCGACCAGGCTGCTCGACGACGTAGAGGAGGTCGGGCCGATCGGGTCGGACGACGATCTGAATCGGCCGCTTGAGCTTCACGTCCTCGAAGACCCGGACCGGGCGCATGCGGGGGATCTCCGCCGCCTCGACGGACGACGCGGCAAGCGCGGACAACGCGGAGACGACGAGAAGGACGATGGTGACGGGAAGGCTGGAACGCACGAGCGGCTCTCCGAACGGGAAGACGGCGACGATCCGACGCCGCGTCGAGCGTGCAGGGTATGCGGACCGGCGACCCGGGGGCTGTCTCCGGGCGGGCCGTCGGTACACTCCGAGCCTCATGTCCGAGACCAGTCCAACACCCTCGACCGGAAGCCTCGGGCTCTACCGCCTCGCGGCGTTCGTGATCGTCGTCGCCGGCATGAAGGCGGCCTCGACCATCGTGGTGCCGATCCTCGCGGCCGTCTTCGTCGCGGTCGTGAGTCTGCCGCCCACCGCGGCGCTGGTCCGACTCGGCGTCCGACGCTGGCTCGCGACCCTCACCGTCTTCTTCGTGGTGATGCTGCTCGGGCTCGGAACCGCGGCGATCGTCGCCTCCACCGCGACCAGTTTCGCGGGCGAGCTCCCGGCCTATCAGGAGATGCTGCAGGTCAAGATCTACGAGGGCGTGGATTGGATGCAGGAGAAGGGCGTCAACATCACGCGGCAGCAGGTGGACGACGTGCTCGATCCCGGCCTGCTCTTTCCGTTCCTCCAACGCACTCTGACCTCCTTCGTCGGCCTCCTTCAGGACACGACCTTCGTGCTGCTGACGGTCATCTTCATCCTGATGGAACTCACCGCGATTCCGAGCAAGGTCCGGGCGATCGCCCCGCCCGGCAACGGCGACGAGACGCTCGATCGCTGGCGACACGTCCTGGGCGATCTCTCGGGATACCTCGTCGTGAAGACCGCGACCAGCGCCGTGACCGGCCTGCTCGCCGGGCTCGGCTGCTGGTTCTTCGGTCTTCCCTATGCGATCGTGCTCGGGTTGATCGCGTTCGTGCTGAACTACGTCCCCTCGCTCGGGTCGATCATCGCGTCGGTTCCGGCGATCATCGTCGCCCTCGTCCTGCAGGGCTTCGGCACGGCGGCCGGCGTCGCGATCCTCTACCTCGTCATCAACGTCTCGATCGGCAGCCTCACCGAGCCTCGGATCATGGGGCGACGCATGGGCCTCTCGCCGCTCGTCGTCTTCCTCTCCCTCGTGTTCTGGGGATTCATCCTCGGTCCGGTCGGCATGTTCCTCTCGGTGCCGCTGACGATGATCGTCAAGATCCTCCTCGAAGGCACCGAAGACCTGCGATGGGTCGCGATCGTGCTCGGACCGGGCGAGCCCGAGTCGCCGAAGACTCGCGCCGCGACGAACGCCGGGAAGCCCTGAACCGTCCGCTACTCGAAGGCCACTTCGACGATCGAGAAGTCGTCCTCGAAGTCGTCGCGATTCGTGAGCGATCTCCCCAGCGCCGCGAGCGACTCGATGCGATCCTCGCCGGCGGTGATCGGTCGCGACATGAACTCGGTGAACGCCTCCATCGGCCACATGCCGCCTTCGGCGAGTTTGAGCTCGAAGACGCCGTCGCTGAACACGAACAGTCGATCGCCGGACCTGACCTCGATCGAGCTGACCTCGGGTTCCATCCCCGGCACGGCTCCGATCACCATGTTCTGCGAGTCGAGCCAGCGGGCGTCACCCTCGGGCGAGATCAGCAGCGACGGCGGATGACCGCCACCGCACCAGGTCAGCGATCGGTCACGCCGGTCGTACACCGCGTAGAACAGCGTGAAGAACATGCCACCATGGTCGGACATCTGGAACGCGTCGTTCAGTCGCGCCGTCATCGCGGCGGGATCGGCGAGGATCTCCGGATCGCGGGTACCGGACCGGACGAGGTTGATCACCGAGATCGAAAGAAGCGCCGGACCGACGCCGTGACCACAGACGTCGAGCAGATACAGCGCGAACCGATCATCGTCGATCCAGTGGTAGCCGAAACTGTCGCCGCCGAGCGACGCCGACGGAATGAACGACCACCGGGTGGAGACCGCGCCCTGGATCGGTTCGCTGAGCAGGCTGCGCACGTAGTTCGACGCCTTCTGGAGCTCCTCCCGCAGATGGTTCTCGCTGGCCTCGAGTCGCCGATACGCCTCGTTGCGCTGGATGCTCGCGACATAACCGGCGCTGTGATACCGAACTCTGGCGACGAGCTCGAGCGCGTCCGGCAGCTTGACGATGTAGTCGTTCGCACCGCGGGCGAACGCCTCGGCCTTGGTCGTGCCTTCCTCACGTGAACTCAGGACCACGATCGGCACCGCCGCGGTGGAGCCGGTCGCGCGGTACTCGGAGACGAGGTCGAGTCCGTCCACGTCGGGCATCACGAGATCCTGCAGGATCACCGTCGGCATGAAGCGCGTCGCGGTCTCGATCGCGGCCTTCGGATCCTGACAGAACTCGTAGACGATGTCCTCCTGCGTCGCGAGAATGCGTCGAACCGCCTCGCCGATGATCGCCTGATCATCGACGCAGAGCACCCGCACCCGCTCGCCGGGCGTGTCATCGTCGGCGATCACCGTGATGCCCTCGTTTCCATCGGTCATGTTCCTGCTCCCGCGATGCCAAGCCGCGTCGCGACCCGGCCGCCGATCAAGTCCAGCGGAAGCTCGTCCTCCGCAGCCCCCGCCCGGATCGCCGACCCGGGCATTCCCCAGACCACGCTGGACGCCTCGTCCTGCGCGATGGTTCCCCAACCCGCGGCACGAAGTCGTCCGAGTCCTGCGGCCCCGTCGCGCCCCATGCCGGTCAGAAGCACCGCCACGCCCGGCACGAGTCCGGACTCGGCCGCCGACTCGAACAGTCGATCCACCGACGGACGATGGATGACGTCCGACGGCTCGGGGTCGTGATGGTATCCGGCGCGATCGACGACGAGATGATGTTCCCCCGAGGCGACGACGACTTCGCCCGCACGCTGCGTTCCCTGCGCGGACGGCACGACGCGATGACCGGTCGTCTCGCCGAGCCACTGGCAAAGCCCTTCGACGAAGCGCGGGTCGATGTGCTGCACGATCGCGATCGGCACCGGGAACGGCGCGGGCAGATCCTGAAGCACCTTCTGAATCGCCTGCGGACCGCCGGTCGAGGCACCGATGAGGAGCATGCCACCATGTCGCGCTCCATCGGCGTTCGCCGGCATCGGCGCAGGTGACGTCGGAGCCGGGACCGGCGCTCGAACGGCCGGCGAACGAACGGACGTCGCGTCGAGCCCGAGCCGGTCCTTCCGCACGCGTTCGATGCGTTCGAGCAGCGGCGCCGCCCCCGAGACGTCCCCCCTGAGTCCCATGGTCGGCGTCTGCACCGCGTCGACGGCGCCGTGTGCGAGGGCGGCCACCACCTTGCGAGCGTTGCCTTCGACGGTCGCGGTGACGATCAGAATCGGACACGGCGTCTCGGCCATGATCCGACGGGTCGCCTCGACGCCGTCCATCTCCGGCATCACGAGATCCATGAGGATGAGATCGGGACGATCGTCGGCGGTGCGGGTCACCGCTTCGATCCCGTCCATCGCGATCCACGCGACCTCGAGTCCATCCGTCGCTTCGACGATCCGACGCAGCGTCTCGACCGCCATCCGCAGATCGTTGACGATGCCGATCCTCATGCGTCCAA
>CAYZSH010000257.1:0-4454 GCA_964481025.1 uncultured Isosphaeraceae bacterium | reverse complement strand
TCTCCTGATCACCTGCTCTCCTGCTCTCGCCGAAGGCGTGCCGAAGGCGTACCGAAGGCGCCCCATCCTCGCGGTAGGCTGACCTCACTCTCATGCGGATACCCCTCACGATCGGCGGTCTTCCCGAGCTTGCGTCGCTCAGCGATGCCGAGCGGGCGGCGCTGCTGAAGTCGTGTGACGCGCCCGGGCCGCTGCGACTCTGGAGTTACAACCTGAGCCGCGGCATCTTCCTGGCGGCGCTGCTGTTCCTCGTGCTGCACTGGGGCGGAATCTCGCAATCGCTCGCCGGAGCCTTCGGCGCGATCGTCCTCGTGCTGGCGACGCTGGTGTTCGCCGTGCTGATGCACATCGTCACGATCGTCCGCGTGCGAGGGCAGTTCCGACTGGCGATGGAGGCTGGTTCCCGCGGCGGGCTCGTGCCGATCTGCCTTCGGTGCGGCCACGATTGTGCGACGATCGACTCGAATCGCTGCCCGGAATGCGGAGCCTCCCGCCTCGTCCCCGCCCGGTCCGAGGGGCATTCCACATGACCAACCAGACCGACCTCCACATTCGCCGCGCCGACCTCGGCCACCCTCGCGACCTCGCGGCGATCGCCGACCTCGTCGCCGCCTTCGGCGCCGAGGACGGCAACGTCCCCTCCTGGCACGCACGCGAGTCGCTCGGCCAACACCTCCGCAGCCGGGCGTCGTTCGTGCTGCTCGCCGAGGACCGCGCCACCCGCCACGCAGTCGCGATGCTCATCGCACAGCGGAATCTCTCAAGCTTCACCGCCCTCGATTCCTGCAACATCCACGACGTCTACGTCACCGCGGACGCCCGCGGCCGCGGCATCGCCCGCCGACTCATGCACGCCGCCGAAGACCACGCCCGCGCCCTCGGCTGCGGGAAGATGACGCTCGAAGTGAACACCGACAACCACCCCGCCCTCGCGCTCTACCGAAGCCTCGGCTACGACGTGCCCGACACCGAGTTCCCACCGGGCGCGACGCTCTTCGTGAAGAAGCCGCTGTAGAGCTGTTACCACGGAGGACACGGAGTTTCACGGAGGGCCACGGAGAGGGGGGCTTGGTGCATCCTTGAACACGGCGGTCCATGTCGAGCCATTCGGCGTGGATCGATACGATCGACCTCATCCGACACCGTGTGCAAGCCTGCCCCGATTCAAACGCTCCGTGGCCCTCCGTGCCCCTCCGTGTCCTCCGTGGTGACAACAAGACTCACACGAAGACGAACACCACGAAGGCCGCGAAGAGCACCAGGTGCAGCACGCCCTTCATGATGTTCGACTCGCCACGGACGAGGTTCACGGTCAGAAGCAGCAGCGTCGAGATCAGGAGCACCATGTCGGCGGGTTCGAGTCCGAGTTGGATCTGCTGCCCGGCGATCCAGGCGACGACGAGCACCGTCGGGATCGTGAGTCCGATCGTCGCCAGCCCCGAACCGAGGCAGATGTTCACCGCCCGCTGCATGTTGTCGTGGCGGGCGGCGACGATCGCGGCGAGACCTTCCGGGGCGAGGATCAGGATCGCGACCACGAGACCCGCGAAGGCGTCGGGGAACCCGATCGAGAGCAGTCCGACGTCGAGCACCACCGAGAGCTTCTTCGCGAGCACCACCAGCGGCACCAGCGTCGCGATCAGCATGCCGACGTGATACGCGACCCCGAACGGCGAGTCGGCATGATGGTGGTCCTCGGCACTCCCATCCGCCTTCACGAACTCGAAGAAGCCTCGATGCTCGACGGTCTGGATCCGAAGGAAGACGCCGTAGACCCCGAGGCAGGCGACGATCAGGAAGACCTCGAAGATCCCGACCGACTCTCCGGTCACGAATCGCGGCAGCACCAGTCCGAGACCCGAGAGCACCACGATCCCTCCGATGAACGTCTCGCTGCTCTTCAGGTTGAAGTTCTGCAGGCGATGCTGGAAGGCGCCCACGATGATCGCCAGCCCGAAGAGTCCGTTGAGCACGATCATCAGGACACCGTTCATGGTGTCGCGGGCCATCACCGGGTTCTCCCCCTTGGTGAGCATGACCGTCGCGATCATGAGCACCTCGAGTCCGATGACCGACAAGGTCAACACCAGCGTGCCGTACGGCTCGCCGAGTTTCACCGCCAGACACTCCGCGTGATGCACCACGCTGAAGGCGGCGAAGAGTCCGACGATGAAGAGCCACGCGAAGCACGACCAGGCGGTCGTGACCGGAATCGCCCCACCGTCCGGAGGACTGAACCATCCCGTTCCGACGGTCAACGCGACGACCAGCGACAGATACGCCAGCAGCACCGGCCACTCGCGGAGGATCTCACGGCGGCGGCGGGCGGCGAGATGCGACGGATCGGCGGACGGGGCGTGCGACACGACGGCGCTCCAGTGGAATCGCGGGCGGAGCGAGGCATTCTCTCCGATCGCGTGTTCGACCGCTCGTTTCCCCTGGGGCATCCGCCCCTGAATCCGGGAAGCGGCGTTCAGCTCGGTGTCATTCTCCCCGAGTCCGAGGCACCGCAAGCCCCCGGCTGATCAATGGCCTCCGATCGTGACCGTGCCCTTGCAGCGTCCGGAAGCCTCTGCCCACTGGGGTGGATGACCCATGGTTCGATCCCACGCCACTCGCGATCGTACGTCCCCTTCCCTCGATCATCGCCTCGTCGGCCGTTTCGACGTCCGATCCGTCCGAGGCATCGTTCCGATCGACTCGTTCCTCTTGAGACCCCCGAGACTCCATGCACCCCCGGAACCCATCCCTCGTCCTCGTCAGCGGTCTTCTCATGCTCGGCGGCTGCACCGCCCCCCCGAGCCGGACCTCGACCGACGTCACCCCCGGCTACAACAACCGCATCCCCGAGAAGCTCATGACGCCTGACCGGGTCGAGACCCGGATCGGCACGCTGGACTTCTTCGACGGCATGCCGTCGGCGCGGACCGTCGAGCTGACCTACGACAACCTCGACTTCATGCACGGCGTCGAGACGTTCCTGAACGGCATCCCCGCGGCCTCGATCGAGAGCATGCGCCGCGGCATGGTCGACATGGGCGCCACCACGCCGCAGGACATCGTGATGCTGGATCGGCTGATGGACTCGAATCCGCTGTTCCTGACCGGCAACACCGACACCGTCTACGCGTCGGTGGTGTTCGATCTGGCGGAGCAGGGTCCCATGGTGATCGAGGTTCCGCCGGGGTGCGGACCGGGCACCGTGAACGATGCGTTCTTCCGGTTCGTCGTGGACATGGGCATGCCCGGCCCCGACCGCGGCGCGGGCGGCAAGTATCTGATCCTGCCTCCGGAGTACGACGGTCCGCTCGATCCCCCGGTCGGCGGCATGAAGGCCGAGATCGACGGTGAGCCGTACTTCGTCGCGCAGTCGACCAGCCACGCCAACTGGCTGATCCTCCGCGGCTTCCTCGTCGATGGAAAGCCCGACGCCGCGGCCAAGATGTTCGCCGAGCAGCTCCGGATCTACGCCTTCGACGATCGCGAGAATCCCCCGCCGATGCGGGTGATCAGCGGTTCCGAGCAGCCCTTCAACACGATCCACGCCAATGACTTCGAGTTCTACGAGGAGCTCCACACCGTCATCGACCGCGAACCGATCTCGATGCTCGACCCCGAACTTCGCGGACTCTTCGCCAGCATCGGCATCCAGAAGGGCAAGCCGTTCGATCCCGATCCGCGGATGCGACGCATCCTCGAGGAGGCGGTCGCGGTCGGCAACGCCACCGCACGCGCGATCTTCCTGCGGCCCCGCCTCGATGACGCCTACCTCTATCCCGACAGCGGATGGATCAAGCCCTTCGTGGGCGGAAGCTACGCGTGGCTGCCCGAGAACGGCGCCCGCGGCATCTTCCAGGAAGCCCGCACGCTCTTCTTCTACTGCGCCACCGTCAACACGCCCGCCATGGCCGCGAAGATGATCGGCCGCGGATCGCAGTACGGCTACAACGCGACCGACGCCGACGGCGAATTCCTCGACGGTTCCAAGCGGTACCGGCTGAACATCCCGGCCAACGTGCCCGCGAAGGACTTCTGGTCCGTCGTCGCGTACGACCCGCAGACCCGGTCCGAACTTCAGACCGGTCAGCCGTTCCCGAGCCGCAACAACAAGCGCGATGCGCTGGCCTCCAACGCGGATGGCTCGGTCGACCTCTACTTCGGCCCCACCCCGCCGGAGGGCCACGAGTCGAACTGGATCCAGACCGTCCCCGGCAAGGGCTGGTTCGTGCTGATCCGCTTGTATGGCCCGCTCGAGCCGTGGTTCGACCGGACCTGGAAGCCCGGCGAGTTCGAGCGACTCGACTGAGCGACACGCCGCGAACGCTGCGCGACACCCAGCTGAGCAACCCAGCCGATCAACCCCGCCCCGACCACGCGACCACGCGCGGCTTCGGGGCGGGGTTGTCATGACGGCTCACGGACACACGCCCCACGCCGCGAGCAGGCTTGCCAGA
>CAYZSH010000256.1:0-4457 GCA_964481025.1 uncultured Isosphaeraceae bacterium | reverse complement strand
GCGGGCGACCTCGTCCCGATCGCCGATCGCTCGAAGCGACCTGAGCAGATTGATGCCGGCGTAGGGATGTCGCGGCTTCATGCGATAGGCGCACCGCGCCAACGCGGCAGCCTCTTCGGGACGCTGAAGCCCCAGCAAACACGCGGATGCGTAGGAGAGCGCGTCTGCATCCGGGCAACGCTCGACGCTTGCTGCGAATCCTTCGAGCGCGTCGAGAAGATCCCCTCGCTCGAAGGCGGTGATTGAGGGCACGATCGAGCCGGCCTCCTCCGCTCCGTCGACGAACGGAAACATTCCGCTCGAGCGGACGATCAGATCAAGCACGGGAGCCGCCAGCATCCGCTCGATCCGGCTCGCATCCACGTCGAGTTCGCCGCCGAGTTCGCTTGAGCTTCCTGCTTCACTCGCACCGATCGCTCGCGCGGTCTCCACATGCCCCCGAATGGGGATCGTCTGCAGGCTGTCGACGAACTCGGCACATCGTCGCCAGCCGTCGTTCCGCAGCGAGGAACTCAACAGCGCCGTCGTCACGGGATCGAATGGACGCCGAGCCAGCAGCGAGAGCAAGGCATCCACCGACCGGTCTTCCACGTCCGCCTCCGCGAGCGACGCCGGCCACTCCGAGTACCCGGTCGGCAGACAGAGGACTCCGCGCCTCGCCGCGGTCTCGGCGATTCCTTCACCGAACGTGGCTCGCCAGCTCTCGATCAACGCGGCGATCGCCTGCGCATCGCCGGGCTCGCTCAACTCGACGAACGACATCGCCTCGGGCGCAGACAGGACTCCTCCAGCCGCGATGGTCGATCGCGACGCGGCGATCACGTCCGCAGTTCCGACTTGCCAGGCTTCCAAGGTCGAACGCGGCAAGGCGACGGACACGGAGTACCCGCCCTCGATCGCGACGGCCGGGAGTTCCGCGATGCGTTCAACACGACGCGGGCCAAGGGCTGCTCCGGCTCCGGAGCGAAGCAGGAAACTCCGGGGCCCCTCTCCCAAGGACTCCGGGATCGAAGCGGAATCGAAGCACGACTGGATGAGACGCGCCGTCGCCAGGAGCCTGAACTGTCGCAGCGTCGTCTCTTCGGGGGTGACCCTCTCGCCGGACGCGGGAACAACCTCCGTCGAGATCGACCATCCGCCGATCTCGACCAGCCCCGGCGTCGTCAGTCCACGCGACCGCTCGATCAGCTGTGAGACCGAAAGCGTCGGCGGCCCCGCGATCGCGGAGCCGCCGACGTTCGATCCAACTCCGACGAGCGCCTGAACCAGGATCAGCACGCCCCACAACGGGCCTCGTCGGTTTGCGGTGCGATCTGGCACGGCGAGTTCTCCGTCAGGGAGTCTGCCCGCCCGGCCCCGCTCCCTGCGACGAGCCTCGACGACGCGGCGGACGAGTCTGACCCGTCGCGCCGGACCCGCCATCGGATGACGCTGCACCGTCGGACTGGCCCGATCCGCTCGCGGCAGGCGAATACCGGTTGGATCCGCCAGCGCCTCCGAGGCCGGCTCCAAGATTGGCCAGTCGCCTCCGCAGATCGTTGGCCGCCACCATGTCGGAGACGTTCCAAGTCATGACCACGCCCGCCACGCGATCGTTGGGATCGGCCGGATGGGTGGTGTTCCACTGATACACCCCGCCCGAGGAGATGCCCGTTGTCTTCAGCAGTTTCGCCTCGGCAGCCACGGCATCCAGGAAGGTTCGACTTCCGCGGAACTGCTTGGACTTGTCAGCAAGCTCCGTGAGACTTGTGGCCGTGTTCAATTGGGCGGCGGTGGTGACGATCGTTCCGAGGAAGTCGCGCATCTCCCCGACCGCCGCCTCTTCCGCCGCGCGGTAGGCCCGATCGAGCGATCGCTCGGAATCGGTCACGGGAACGGCCTGCCCGAACGCGACGAGCGTGAGTTCTCCGTTCTCGTTGAATCTCGTCTGGCACCCGAACGCATAGAGCAGGCTCTCCGGCCCCTGCTCGCGGGCCCATTGCGCGATGTTCTGGTTGGGGGCTCCGGTCGGCGGATCGCCCTGATCCATCAGCGCCCGGGCGAGCTTCTCACCGGTCGGGCTGCGGGTGATCACGACCGCAAGCTGGCACTTGCCGTCCTGAATGGTCTCGAAGAACCGGAATGCCTGCAGGGCAGCGACCTCAGCCGTTGCCATGGACTCCACTGCGTCCGTGAAGGTCTCGAAGGCCTTGGCGTTCTTCGCGTACCGGACCGCGTCATCGGAGTCGGGGTCGATGCCGTTCTGGCGAATCTCCTCCCGCAGCGACGCGGCGAGCGCCTGCTCGAGCGGGGTGCCTCCGCCGCCCGCCAGCACGCCGGCGAGTCCCGCCTTGCTTTCGGCCGCCAACGCCTGCGTCCTCGTCGCGACGGCAAGCGCGAGATGCCGAGCCAACTGCTGACGGGCTCGGAGCATGCACTCCTTGGCGGCGGCGGCCCTGCAGATGTCGAAGTCATCGCTGTCGCTGTCGCACCAGGCGGAAGCCTTGGCAATCGATGCGACGAACATCCCGTCCTTGTCCCAGATGTTGTTCGTGCCTTGCGTCCAGCCATTCTCCTCGAGGAAGTCCTGCGCTTGCTGCAAGGCATCTTTGGTCACAGGCTCTCCCATGCCGAAGTCGCTCTCGAACTCCAGCGCGACTCCGCCCGGCGCCTGAGCCAACGCGGCCGTACCCGGCAGCATGGCCGCCGCCATCAACAGATTCCGGATCTTCATGCGATCTCCTCGGTTTGGCCCAGGTTGGGGCCTTCGAATCCCCGGGTTCGCCGCCCGGCAACGCTGCCCGGACCCCGACGGAACCCCCCAATCGAACTACGCCCTGCCGGCGATCTGGGCAGGGTAGCGATCGTGCGCCTGCCTCGGAATGGTCCATTCATCACACTCATGGACACCCATGCCGATCCTTCTTGCAGACATAACGCGGAAGACTGCACGGCTTCAGCCCATCGAGAGGGGGCCGCCACGGAAACGGGGGGTCGAAATCGCCCGAGTGCGCGCAAACTTGGCGTCCGATCGCCTCTTCACAATCGGCGATCGGGGTGACGAAGGGTCGTTGCAACAACTCGCCCGAATCGCAATCATTCCCCCGCCATCGCTCCGGGGACGTTCCTTGATGAAAGGGGTCCGGAGCACGCCGTCGAGTCTGCGTACGCGTCCTCGCGGCTCGTCTGCCGTCCGATCCATCGCCTTTCCGGAGCGCTGCCCATGCGACTTGGACACTTCTCTTCTCTCACGTGCTTCTTGTCGGTCGGAGCCTCGTCGATGCTTGGCGGCGGTTGTGCTTCGAAGCCTGCGCCGGCTCCGGCACCCCCGAAGACTGTCGAGATCGTCACCAGCACCGAACGGGAGCCGGTCGTCGTCGAGGTGATCTCGGAGACGAACGCCGAAGAGCCTGCTCCGACCCCCGAGTCGCCGATCGCCATCGAAGAGCCGCCTCCGACCCCGGCGGAGCTGCTCGCTTGGGCGGTCTCCGACTGGGCCCCCACGATGCTCCGGATCGAGGCGAGCGGCGAGCCGGTCCAGTTCCTTGGCGACGGCGACGTCGTCGAGGTGGTCGTTCCGTGCCGCATGAGCATCGACCAAGAGGCCGCGATCGGTTGGACTCGACGCGTTTCGGCAATCCTTCGAGAGGCCGGATTCGTCCCGCGCGAACGCCGCGTGCTGGCTGGCGAAGGAGACCAGGGTGTCCAGCCACCTCCGGGCGTTGCGCCGCCGTTGATGGACATGGCTTCCAACACCCTGGCCGCGAGCGACGACGCGCGCCGCTTCGCCTTGGTCCTGGCCGATCGCGAGGGGTGGGGCGCCGCAGCCGACGTGTTCGTGCTCGACCGCAGCGAGTACCTGCCTTGGATGCTGGAGGAGATCGCCGCCCCGCGCGAGGTGCAGATGCTGGCGTACTCCGCAGACGGCATGGTGATCCATGGAACGTCCGTACCTCTCCTGCCTCGCTCGATGAGCCGCGCCGGCCTTCCTCAGGATCTCGTCTGTCCGTGGTGGTTCCGAGATCGTCGACAAGGGCCGGCTCCGAAGGTCGTTTGGCGGAACGCCCAGCAATGGCTGGCGCCCGGGCGCACCCTTGCAGCCGCCTTCACGGCTTCGTCCGGGAGCGTGGGCGACGTGATGTTCCTTCCGATGCTCGGATGGCAACGCACTTCGAGCGCCTCTCCGTTGGCGGTGGGCTCGCTGGTCATGCCCATTCGCTTCACGCTCGACCGCAGCACCGCCAACCGCATCGATCGATTCGAGTTCAGAGTCGTCGAGGTCGATTGAGCGGAAGCGGCGGTCTTCAGGCGTTGAACGCCTTGAGCGAGCGATTGGGCCGCGCTCGGGTCATGGATTCGGAGGCGGACTGCCGTTGGGTTCGGTGGTGGCGGGGTTTGAGGCGGGCAGGTCGCCGCCGGCCATCTCCAGCACCACCCGAAACCCGAACGCGCCGCCCTTGAGCCCCGGGATGCCGCGG
>CAYZSH010000255.1:0-4463 GCA_964481025.1 uncultured Isosphaeraceae bacterium | reverse complement strand
GCGGCGTGGCCGACGTCGATCGCGACGGCGACCTCGACATCATCTGCGGCGACGCCTGGTACGCGGCACCGGAATGGACGCAGCACGAGATCGGCCTGGTGCGAAGCGTCGGGGGGTATCGCGTCGACTTCGCGGATCTGCCGCTCGACGTCGACGGCGACGGCTGGATCGACGTCGTCTCGTGCAGCTGGCACGATCGCGGCATCTTCTGGCGCCGCAACCCCGGCGACGACGGCGGCCCGTGGACCATGACCGTCGTCGATCAGCCCGGGAATATGGAGACCGCGATCCTCGCCGACGTCGACGAGGATGGCAGACTCGACGTGCTTCCGAACGTGATCGACAAGGTCGTCTGGTACTCGGTCGAGAACGGCGAACTGAAGCGACACGACGTCGACACCACCCGCGGCGGTCACGGCATCGGTCTCGGCGATGTGAACGGCGACGGCCGCGCGGATCTCGTCGGACCCAACGGCTGGTGGCAGGCCCCCGAAGATCGACGCCACGGCGACTGGACCTTCCACCCCGAGTGGTCGCTCGGCGGCGCCGGCATCTCGATCATCGTGCGCGACGTCGATGGCGACGGCGACGCCGACATCTTCTGGGGCATGGGCCACGACTACGGCATCGCGTGGCTCGAACAGTCCGCCAACGACGATGGCACACGACGCTGGATCCGTCACGACATCGAGAAGACCTGGTCGCAGGCACACGGGCTCGTCACCGCGGATCTCGACGGCGACGGTCGGATCGAAGTCGTGACCGGCAAGCGCCGCTACGCCCACAACGGCCACGATCCGGGCGGCGAGGATGACCTCATCGTCTGCACCTACGAATGGGACGCGGCGACCGGCCGGTTCATCCGCGAGGTGCTCTCGACCGGTGGACGCGTCGGCGCCGGGCAGTACCCGGTGATCGTCGATCTCGACGGCGATGCCGACCTCGACATCGTGCTCCCGGGCAAGTCGGGGTTGTGGGTGCTGCGATCCCGCCACTCGGAACGATGGCCCACCCCTTCACGAACGGTTCCGGTCGGAAATGGTGCCGCACTCGATCTCATTCCCGCCGATCCGGAGTCCGCTGGAGCCGACAGGCTCGATCGTCTTCGACTGCGACAGGCCGACGGGACCATCCGAAGTTGGGATGCCGGCTGGGGTCGCATTGAGCATCTGCTCTGCGTCGGTGAGGACGCGGGGAATCCGGATCTGAATGGCGACGGGCTTCCCGATGTCTTTCTTCAACTGCACCCGGGAGGCCGCTTCTCCGACGCATGGCTCGCCCTCGGCCGCGCGGACGGCACGGCCGGCGTGATCGGCCCCCTCGAATTCAGCGACTGCCAACCGATGTCGTCGGAGAAGCCCGGGGGATTCCGCCTGACCATCGGAGATGGATGGTTCGAATCCGATTTTCCGGGACGACTGCCTCGCTGGCCGCAGGTGGTGTACCGAATCGACGGCGAACGACTGGTTCCGGATCCCGATGCCATGCGGTCTCCCCCGCCCGACAGCGCGACCTATGCGAGCATGGTCAAGGACTGCAGCAGGATCAACCCCGATTCGAACGACCCGATGTTCGCCGAATCGGGCCACCCTGGGGAATCCGGTTTCCTGCTGACCACCGTCCTTGAACTCGTGTACCAGGGCCACGCGGACATCGCATGGCGACTCGCACACGACGCATGGCCCGAGGACGCACCCGGACTCGACCGCTGGCTTGCGATGGTCAGGGCGAAGCTCTCGTCATCCCCAAGCGCGGAGCTCATCCTGCAACTGAACGGCCTGTCGGACTTCGAGCCCTAGCAAAATCCTGTCGGACCGCCCATTTCAGGCCATCCGACCGATCCACGTCCCACGCTTCTGGTATCGATGGAGACTCGGCATCTCGGATGCCCTTCCTCTTCAAGCGCCTCGGCGCTCACGAAAGGTTCCCTGTGAACACCCTCCGAACCGTCGCGACCGCGATCATCCCTGCACTCCTCCTCGCACTCGCCCCCATGGGATGCGCCAACAAGGGCGGAGGTGGTCGCCAGCAGGTCGGGTGGGATCGCCCCGCCACCCCGGACGCCTCGATCGCCGAACTGAAGCGCGGCAACGCCCGCTACCTCGCCGGCGACTTCGAGTCGGATCACACCGCGATCGATCGCAGCGCGCTTGCTGCGGGCCAGACGCCCTGGGCGGCCATCCTGCGGTGCGCCGATTCCCGCGTGTCGCCTGAGATCCTCTTCGACACCGAGAAGGGCGAGCTCTTCATCTGCGCCGTCGCGGGCAACCTCGCGACCGAGTCGCTCATCGCGAGCATGGAGTACGCGGTCCTGAATCTCGAGACGAACCTGATCGTCGTCTGCGGCCACTCCAACTGCGGCGCCATCGAGGCGACCATCAAGTATCAGGCCGATCCCGACGCCCTTCCGGGCAATCTTCCCGCCCTCATCCGGGAAGTGGGCACCGAGTGCACCGACGGGCTCGAGTCCGGCGATGCCGCCGATCTCGCCGCCGCCATCCGCTGCAACGCCGCCCGAGGGGCCCGACGCATGGTCGAGAAGTCGCCGGTCATCGCCGAGAAGGTCGCCTCGGGCGAGGTGAAGGTGATTGCGGCGATCCTCGAACTCTCGACCGGCGAGGTCGAGTTCATCGACGCCGGCTGACCGGGCGAACCCTCGCTCGTCCGAAACCGCGAACCATCGACCGCCGCCGTCTCCTTCTCTCAGGAGACGGCGGCGGTCCTTTGTCGCGTCAGCCGAGTTCCCCGCGAAGGGAGGTCGCCTTCGCCTGCAGATCCGCGTCGCCATGTTCGCCGGTGGACTTCACGATCCGATCCGCGAGCCAGCGGGCGTCGTCGATGCGACCGCTCCTGGCCAGTCTTCGCACGAGCTTCTGGAATTCGACGAGCCCGTGCTGATGCAGGGCCGACTGCTGAACGGTGCCGTCCACCAGTCGTTCGGTCGCCTTCCGCCAGGCGGCGTGCGGGCCGCCGTTCGCGGCGACATCGAGTTCGAGCGTGGCGGCGAAGCAGAGATCGAAGAGGAGCTCCGCTTCGCGATCGGTGAGATCGCCACCGCGTCCACCCTCGGCAAGCGCCCGAGCCGCCCGTGCGTGTTCCGGGGCGAGTCGCGCACACTGTCGGGACAAGATGTCGCGAAGCCCCCACGACACGAGCCCGGCGTCGGCGCCCTGACGGGCCATGAGCGCGAACTGCTTGCCCATGTCCCGCACGAATCGATCACGCTCGCGCCGATCGGCATCCGCGGGGACGAGTGCCTCGTCGAGCCGATCCGCGACCACCGCGAACGCGGTCGGATGGGCACCGAGCGCCTTGGCGGCATCCCGCATCACTCGTTGCGCATCCCGCTGCCCCCGGCGACCGTCGGAATCCTCGGCGACCGCCTCGGCCAGCCGGCACCACGCCTCGAAGTGACGCGGGCATCGCTCCGTCGCGTCGCGGAGGAAGTCGACGCGATCGTCGCCCTCGACGAGCCGCGACATCTGCACGAGGATCTCGGCGGCGAGGAACGCGTCGGCGTCGGACTGCGCTTCCTGCATGAGCGGCACGAGCCACGCCCGCGACCCCGCGAGGTCGCTCCAGACCATCTGGATGCCCGAGTGCCGACCGCTCTCCGCCCAGCCCGAGATGTCGTTGTTGATGCTCCAGCGGTGCGGTTCCTTCTGCCAGAGGAACGCGCAGTGCCCGGGCTGGCCGACCGGCATCGCGGGCACGCCGAATGCCTGACTCATCGACGTCCCGAATCGCGAGATCGCACCGCAGACCCCGCCGTACTCGAGCATGATCGCGAGCGTCATCGGCTTGTCGTCGTAGAAGCGCCGCCCCTCGTGCACGCTCACGCCGTCCTTGTTGACGAGGTTGTACGAAAGCATGTGCGCGCCGTCGCCGACCTTGTCACGCCGCCGGAGTTCATCCTTGATGTTCGCCCGCGCCCAGACGAGATCCTCGTCGCTCGACCAGCTGCCGACGACGTAGCGGAGTTCCCAGGTCGAGAGATCGCGGAAGGTCGCGTAGAGAAGTCCCTGGGCATCCCACTCGAGGTACGACTTCCATCGCGCGACGGGATCGATCTCGCTGCCGTCCGCCATCCACGTCACCGGCGAGGCCCACGTGAGCGCGGTCGCGATCGCAAGACGCCGCGGCAGTCCGCCCTTTCGGACGAGCCCCTCGAGATCGGCGTCAAGGATGCGGCAGAACACCTGCAACGCCTCGCCCCACGAGCCGGCGTCGATGTCGCCCGAACCGAGGAACGCCCCGAGGATGTCCTCGTCGGTCAGGATCCACTCCAGCGACGCCCGACGCTCGGGAAGCGTCCACGCCTCGTCGAGTCCAAGCCCGGAGATCTCCCGAAGACTGCCGGGCCCGAGCCGGGAGAGCAGCGTCCACTGCAGCGACGCGAGCCGCCCGGCGGGCGACTTGAGAAACCGCAGGAACGCCCGCGGCGACGTGCCCGCGAGTTCGGC
>CAYZSH010000254.1:0-4505 GCA_964481025.1 uncultured Isosphaeraceae bacterium | reverse complement strand
GACCGCCGCCAGCAGCGCCGCACCCGCGGCGTCGGGGCGACCGAGGTTCGCGAACGCGCAGGCGCGGTTGTAGTGCATGTGCGGCGTCTCGGGCCAGCGCCCGAGATAGTCGTCGATGATCTCAAGCGCCCGCTCGTACCGACCCGCCGCGAACGCGCGGACCATGTTTCGCTCGAGGGCGTCGGCGTCTTCTTCCGGGCGATGCTCACCACGGAGTTCACGGAGGTGCACGGAGGGCCACGGAGTGGGGGAGAGGGGGCTGGAAGACGCTCGGGCGCCGGCGTGATGACCGGCCGACGCAAGCAGCATCGCCACGATTCCTGCGTGGGCGGCTCTTCGGTTTCGTACTGGTGACTTGGAAGGCACGGACCGATCGTAGCATCGTTCCCCGTTCGTTCCTCTCCGGCCTTCCTTCAAACTCCTCCGTGGCCCTCCGTGCTCCTCCGTGTCTCTCCGTGGTGAAGAGAAGCCCCGAGCGTGATCTCCCCGCGGGCGATCGCCGAGACGGCGTCGGGGAAGGCCCGGCACTCCTCATCGAAGACCCGGGCGGCGAGGGTGTCCACGGTGTCGTCGGGTCGGACCGGGCAGCGGCGTTGGAGGAGGACCGCCCCGTGGTCGTAGATCTCGTCGACCTCGTGCACGGTGCAGCCGCTTTCGGAGTCGCCCGCGGCGAGCACCGCCGCGTGGACGCGATCGCCGTACATGCCGTGTCCGCCGTGGCGGGGCAGGAGCGAGGGGTGGATGTTCACGACCCGGTTGGTCCAGCGAGGAGCGACCCGGAAGTGTCGGAGATATCCGGCCAGACAGACAAGCTCGACGCCCGCGGCGCCCAGCGTCGCATCGATCCGATCCGCCAGTGCCTCCTTCGGCGCGACCGGCACGATCTCGACCCGAAGCCCGGCCGCGCGGCATCGCTCGACGCCGGCGAGATCCTCGCGATGGGCGATGACGACCGCGATCTCCGCCGGCACCTCCCCGCGTTGGATCGTCTCCTGCAGGTTCAGCACCGTCCGGCCGCCTCCGGAAATGAGGCAGCCGAGTCGAAGCGTCACGAGCCCGCTCCGATCGTCGGGGCGCTGTCGAAGGGAATCGCCTGACCTGCCGCATTCACCGAGACCATGGTGATCTTCGCATCGGTCACATGAACGACGTCGCCGGTCGCGTGCCGCTCGGCCTCGACCAGCACCTCCACCGTCACGGACGAACGACCGGTGCGGATCGTGCGGGTCTTGAACGACACGGTGTCGCCGTCGAAGACCGGCGCGACGAAGTTCACCTGGTCCATCGAGGCGGTCACCCAGCGGTGGCGCCCGTTCTTGCGGGCCTCGAGATACCCGGCCTGGTCGATTCGACTGAGGATCACGCCGCCGAACACCGTGCCCTGATGGTTGGTGTCGGCGGGCATCATGAGGGCGCGGAGCGCCGTGAGGTAGCCATTCGAGTCGCGGGTCATGGTTGGAGAGTCTCGTCGAGCGGCGGGGAATCGGCAATCGGCGGCGGGATGGACCCGAACGGACCGGATACCAGACGCTCGGCCGCGAGCGCCTCGATCCAGAGTCGCAGGTCGTTCTCGTCGCCGGGAATGGGCTCGCCCACGATCCGGAATCGCTCGGGCGCAAGCGAGGCGACGATCGCCCGCCGCCACGCGACGTCCCGGGCGAAGGCGGCGGCACGCGCCGGGTCGGGAAGCGGCGCCGCCCGGGGTGCCGTCGTCAGGCGTCGTGACGCATCCGGATCGCCCGCGAGCATGCCGAGCAGCACGGTGTCCGCATCGAGTCTGCCGTCGTCGAGCCGGGTCGTGCGGGCGGCGTAGCTCGCAGCGTCGAGATCGTCGTGCGGCCATCGCTCGAGCACGCGGGTTGCCAGACGCGCGGTCCGTCGGGTTCGCGGATCACCGCCCGATTCGATCGCGAGCCGGTCGATCTCCGCGATGATCGTCGGCGAGAGCGGCTCGGCGTCGAGTACGTGGCAGATGGCGGCGAGCATCACGCCCGCACGGATGCGATCGAGATCATCACCCTCGATCCACCGCGCGAGCAATCGGGTCCGAGTCTCGCGGGCGAGTCCTCGCCACGCGATCAGGGCGGCGCCGTGCACGCATCCGTCGCCATCCGCGGGGCCCGCGTCGAGAAGATTGAGCAGTGTCACTTCGTCGAGGAGGACATCGTGATCGAGGAGCCGAAGCGCGGCCAGTGATCGACGGTCGTAGCCGGCCGCGGGATCGGCCAGGATCGCTCGTTCCGCGGCGGCGACGCGATCCGGGGAGGCGAGGCCGATCGCCCGGATCGCATCCGCGTCGCCTTCGGAGGCCAGCGTGTTGAGATGTCGTTGCGCGGCGTCTCCGGCGTTCGCGAGCACCCAGACGGGGACGACATCAAGCACCGCGGCGGCATCGATGTCGGGGGCCGCGAAGAGTCCACGTGTCGCCTCCACGGCATCCGGATCGACCAGCAAGCGCTTCGACGCGGCACCGAGTCGCCCGAGGGCGAGTCGAATCCGGGTGGCGGGCGCGGACGACGGATCGTCGAGAATCTCCGCGATCCGCGCGACCCGTTCCGCCGATGGCGGCGAGCCGGCGAACGTCACCAGTTCCATCATGAGGTCGTCGGCCGCCCGACGGTCGCTCGTCGAGATCGATCGAATGGCGGCGGCCGACGTCTCGAGCACGCCGTCGTCGGACCGAAGCGCCGGACCGAACCAGGCGAGAAACGCGTCAGCGTCGCCGAATTCGCCGGCCGCGATCGCGTGTGTCGGCTCGATCGGCCATCCGAGATCCAGACATCCGCGGGCCGCATCCGCCAGGACCGCACGGGACAGCGAGGGATCCGCGAGCCGCGCCGTGATCTCCTCCCGGCGGTCCTCGTTCGCGTCCCGCGCGAACGATTCCCAGGCGGCGCGTCGCACGAATCCATCATCGGAGGTCAGCGATTCCAGGAGTCCGAGCTCGCGTCGCTCGGTCCGGCCCTGCGACGTGACGACCAGGGCGACGGCCATGCCGGCCACGAGCACCAACGCGATCGTGAGGGGGCGGATCACGTGGCGGCGGCCTTCCTGGTCGTCGCCTTCTTCTTCGTCGTCGCCTTCTTCGCCGTCGCCTTCTTCTTCGAGGGCGTCGTCTTCGAGCGAGTGCTTCCGCTCTTCACGGGCTTCACGTCGAGCACGGTTCGCAGCCAACGGCCGGTGTGACTCGACTCGTGCGACGCGAGCATCTCGGGCGTCCCTTCGGCGACGATCGTGCCACCCCGGTCGCCGCCCTCGGGACCGAGGTCGATGATCCAGTCGGCGCACTTGATCACGTCGAGGTTGTGCTCGATGACGACCAGCGTGTTCCCGGCGTCGGCGAGTCGCTGGAGCACCGAGAGCAGCTTGCGGACGTCCTCGAAGTGGAGACCGGTGGTCGGTTCGTCGAGGACGTAGAGGGTGTGGCCGGTCGGGCGGCTGCCGAGTTCGCTCGCGAGCTTGACCCGCTGCGCCTCGCCGCCCGAGAGCGTGGTGCTCGCCTGCCCGAGCTGCATGTAGTCGAGTCCGACGTCGCGGACGCAGCTCATCATGCGATGGACCTTCGGATGCGCCTCGAAGAAGTCGACCGCATCCTCGACGGTCAGGTCGAGGACGTCGGCGATGTTGCGTCCCCGGTAACGGACCTCGAGCGTCTCGCGGTTGTAGCGGCGGCCGCGGCAGGTCTCGCACTCGACGAACACGTCGGGCAGGAAGTGCATCTCGATCCGCCGCACGCCCTGTCCCTGGCACGCCTCGCAGCGACCGCCCTTCACGTTGAAACTGAAGCGCCCCGGCTGGTAGCCGCGGATCTTCGCCTCGCTGGTCATGCAGAAGAGCTTGCGGATCTCGTCGAAGACGCCGGTGTAGGTCGCGGGATTCGAGCGGGGCGTGCGGCCGATCGGCGACTGATCGACGTCGACCACGCGGTCGATCCGCTGGAGTCCGTTCACCCGCGCGTGCTTCCCCGGCACGACCTTGGTGCCGACCACCTGTCGCAACGCCGACTTCAGCAGCACCTCGTTCACCAGCGAACTCTTGCCGCTGCCCGACACGCCGGTGACGCACACGATGCCGCCGAGCGGGAAGGTCGCATCGACGCCCTTGAGGTTGTTCGCCTCGGCCCCCTTCACCACGATCGCGTTCTTCGCGTCGAGCGTCCGGCGGTCAGCGGGCACCTCGATCCGGCGGCGGCCCGAGAGATACATGCCGGTGAGCGACGTCTCGTGCGCCGACACCTCGTCGGGCGTGCCCTGCGCGACCACGGTCCCGCCATGGCGGCCGGGACCCGGGCCGATGTCGACGACGTGATCCGCCGATCGGATGACGTCCTCATCGTGCTCGACGACCAGCACGGTGTTGCCGATGTCGGTGAGGTGCCGGAGCGTCGCGATGAGTCGGTCGTTGTCACGTTGATGCAGGCCGATCGTCGGCTCGTCGAGCACGTAGCAGACACCGACGAGACCCGAGCCGACCTGCGTCGCGAGTCGAATCCGCTGCGCTTCACC
>CAYZSH010000253.1:0-4526 GCA_964481025.1 uncultured Isosphaeraceae bacterium | reverse complement strand
ACGGAAACGGCGTCGTCGACGGCGCCGATCTCACGCTGCTGCTTTCGTTCTGGGGCTGAAGTCGATCGTTCAGCGTTGGCGTCGCCGGCTCCGAAGGCCCGCCGCGCCCGCCGCGATCGCCACCAGCGCTCCGCCGCCAGGAATGGCCGTCCCCGTGAAACCGGCGCCGATCTGGGCGCCGGTGTCGTCCCAGCCCCAGCCGGTGATCTGCATGAAGTTGTCGCTCGTCGCGCCGATCCCCTCGATCGTCGCGGTGAAGCTCAGCCAGCCGTAGACGGTCTGACTCGACTGCGTGAAGCGAAAGAGCAGGTACCACGTCGCGCCGCCGTCGACCTGCTGGAAGTCCGACCACGCCGACGTGGAGAAGTTCAGCCCGCCCTGAGAGCCGGTGCCGAAGGCGCGCCAATCGGCGAACTCCGTCGAACTGCGGCCCGGTGCACCCCAGTTGGCGCCGTAGGCGACCGGGAGCCCGCCGGCGATGTTGCCGACGCTCGCGCTCTGGGAGACCGTGCGGAAGGCGGCGCCGGCGCCGGTGACGCCAGCCCAGCGCCTGAAGTTCATGCCCGTTGCCGAGTAGTTGGCGACGCCGTTCAAGGTGAGCACCGTCGCCCCGCCCGCGCCGGTGATCGCGACGGTGTTGTTCACCGCATTGCTCCCACCGCCGACGAAACCGACGTCGATCGACAGGCCGGTCTGCGAATAGATCGCGGCACCCGCGGAGGTCGCGCCGGCCGCCGCGGCCGCGTACGCCGCGAGACGAGCGAGCCGAGATGCGGTCGGCGTCACTGCGAGTTCGTCCATTCGAACCTTGACCATGTCCTGCATCTCGCTCATGCGCCACCTCCTGCTGCCGCCATCCACGCCGCCATCATCAACGCAAGGTCGGAACCGTCCACCTCGCCGTCGCCATCGAGATCGGCCTCGCACTGCTCGCACATCCCCCACGCCGCGAGCAGCCGCGAGAGATCGTCCGGACCCACGACTCCATCGCCGTCGAGGTCGCCCCTGACCGGGCATGGTTGCGACGGCATCTCGAACGCGTCGCCTTCGAAGGCCGCCTCGTCGGGCAGGTTGCCGCACAGACGAAGCGCGTCGCCGAGCACGATGGACTCTTCATCGGCCCACACGCCGCCGCCTGCTTCGCCGGCGAGGTTCACCGCGATCGCCGAGTTCGACAGCATCACGCTCGATGCGGCCGCATGCACGCCGCCGCCGAACGTCTCCGCCACGTTCGATTCGATCACGCTGCCTTCAAGGAGCAGATCGCCGAAGGAGACCGCGACGCCGCCCCCCGACTCCGCGCCGTTTTCGAGCACGTGGCAGTCGACGATCTCCGCGACGGTCCGGTCGATCCACACGCCGCCGCCCAACTCGGCCTCGCCACCGCGGATCGTGAAGCCGACCACGCGGGTCACAAGCCCCGTCGTCGCGTCGCCCACGGGCGTGATCGTGATCGCGGATCCCTCATGGCCGCGGGCATCGAGCACCGTTTCGCCGGCACCCCCGATCGACACGAGTTGCAGCCCGCGATCCCCGAGGTCGATGCGCTCGCGGTAGACACCGGGCCCGACGAGGATCGTCGACTCGGAGCCGGCGGCGGTCACCGCCTCGCCGATCGTCGCGAACTGCTCGGGCACCAGCAGCGTCGCGCCGACCGAGCCACCGCCGAGCGCCCCGCCCGCGTTGTTGGGCGGCGCCGTAGACGGCGGCACGATCACGATCGTCACATCGTCGCCGGCGGCGATCCCGGTGGGCAGACCGAGACCGGCGGGCGTCGTTCCGGATCCGAACGGCGTGATGCCGAGGTAGACGATCGTGCCGTCGGCCTGCAGGATCGCGCTCGAGGTCCGTCCACCCGAGATCGCGATCACGTTCGCGGTCGCAGGATTCTGCAGATCGGCCCGCACCGTGCACTGGCCCTGCCGGTTGTCGCCCCAGGCTTCGATCGTGCGATCGCTTCGCAGCGCGAGGGTGTGGTTCCGTCCCGCCGCGATCTTCGCGACGGTCGCGCCGGGATTGGCGAGCGAGGCCGGAACGTTGGTCTGCCCGAACGAGTTGTCGCCCCAGGCGACGACGGTGCCGTCTGACTTGAGCGCCACGCTGTGCCAGTCGCCTGCGGCAACCGCGATCACGTTGGAGAGCCCTGCCGGCACGTTGCACTGCCCGACCTGGTTTCGGCCCCACGCCGCAACGGTGCCGTCGCTCCGAACCGCCAGCGTGTGCGCACGGCCGGCGGAGACCGAGATTGCGACAAGACCGGAAGGCACACTGCACTCGCCGTCGAAGTTCCGACCCCAACAGACCACCGTGCCGTCGGACTGCAGCGCTGCCATGTGGCGCGGCCCCGCGGAGACCTGGATGACGTTCGCAGTCGTCGGATCGAGCAGCGTCGCCGGAATGTCGGCTTGGCCGTCACCACCGAAGCCCCACACCGCGACCGTGCCATCCTGAAGCACCGCGATGTTGTCGCGGCGATTCGCCGCCACCATGGAGACCTTCGACAGGCCGATCGAAGCGGGGATCGAGTTGAGTCCGTACTTGGCCAGCCCCCACGCCGCCGGCAGGGACTGGCGGCTCTGGTTCACCGTGAAGATCTCGCTCGACAGCGCGTTGGTCACGGTGATGGTCGCGGTGCGGTTCGCGTTGGTGCCGTTGGCCGCGACGCTGAAGGACACCTCGCCGTCGCCGGTCCCCGAGGCGCCGGAGGTCACCACGAGCCAGGGCTGCGACGACACCGCCGTCCACGCGCAGTTCGCATCGGTGCTCACCGCCACCGCCGAGACCGCGCCACCTGCCGTGACCTCGCGAAGGGTGGAGCCCAGAACGAACGATCCGCACGCGGTAGGCCCCGTGACCTGGAGATTGTTCGAGTCGACGGAGGTCAGACTGGGCGATGCGGTGAATCGCAGCACGTAGTCGACGCCGGCCGTGCCGGTCAGGGAGAGGTTCGTGAAGGTGGCGATGCCACCCGAGACCGTGATGGTGGTGGTGCCGCCGAGCGAGCCGCCGGTGCCGGACTGGATCGCCACCGCGATCTGCGTGCTCGAGTCGGTGGTCACGGTGTTGCCGTTGGCGTCCTGCACGACGATCACCGGCTGCGTCGCGAGCAGGCTTCCGCTCGCGCCACCGACCGGCTGGGTCGTGATCGCAAGCTTCGTGGCCGGGCCGGCGACGAAGACCACGGAAGCGTCGTCGGCGATCGCCGCCGAATCGAGCGTGCCCGTCACCGTCGCCGTACCCGAAGTCGTGCTCGAGGTCAGCGTGGCGGTGGAGGTGCCGTCGCCCACATCCGTCACCCCGCTCAGGGAGCCGGCGGTCGTCGACAGCGCCACTGTTCCGCCCGACGAGGACAGGTCGTTGCCGTACTGGTCCTTCAGCTGCACCGTGATCGTCGAGGTGCTCGAACCATCCGCCGTGATCGAGGTCGGGCTCGCGGTGATCGTGGTCGTCGCCACGCTCGCCGGCCCCGCGACCGTTGTGATCGCCGCGGAGGTACCCGTGATGGCGCCCGTCGTCGCCGTCACCGTCGTCGAGGTTCCCGACAACGTGTGCGTCGAAAGCGTCACCGTCGCCGTGCCGTTGCCGTCGGTCGTGCTCGTCGCACTCGAGAAGCTCCCGCTCGCGTCGCTCTTGGTCCAGGTCGTCGTCAGGCCCGACGTCGACACCGCGTTGCCCGCGGAGTCGGCGAGTTGGGCCGTCACCGTCACGCCGCTTCCCGCCGCCGGACTCGTCGTCGAAGGCGTCACCACATACTGCGAGGCCGTTCCCGCCGACAGCGCGATCGTGCCCGAGGTCGCACCGGTCAGTCCGCTCGAAGTGAATGAGAGCGTGTAGTTGCCGACCAGCCCTGTGATCGACAGGTCGGTGAAGGTCGCCAGACCGCTCGCATCCGTGGTCGCCGTCAACGTCCCGCCCAGCGAGCCGGTGCCGGTCGCGATCGACGCCGTCACCACGATGCCGGACACCGCGATCGGATTGCTGCTGCCATCGAGCAGCTGAATCGAAGGCTGCTGCAGGAAGTCGATGCCGCTCTGCGCCGACGACGATGGCTGCGTGGAGATCGACAGGCTCGAGGCCTGCACACCGGTCGCGGTGAAGGTCACCGGCGAACCCGCCAGGCTTCCGCTCGTCGCCGTGAGCGTGTTCGAACCCGCCGTGCCGCCGAGCGTCCAGCTCGTCGCCGTGGCGACGCCCGAGGCGTCCGTCGTCACCGCCGTCGTCGGGCTCACCGTCCCGCCGCCCGAAGCCACCGCGAACGTCACGCTCTCGCCCGACACCGGGTTCCCGTTCGCATCGGTCACGATCACGCTCGGCGCCGTCGACACCGCGGCGCCCGCGATCGCGGTCTGGTTGTCGCCGCCGTTGACCGCGATCGTCGTGGCCGGTCCCGCCGCGAACGCGACCGTCGCAGTGTCGGTCACCGCCGAAGCGCCGATCGACGCGGTCAGCGTCGCCATCCCCGCCGTCGTCAAACTCTCGAGGTCCTGCGTGTAGGTGCCGCCGCCGCTCGTCGAGAGCGAGCCGAG
>CAYZSH010000252.1:0-4558 GCA_964481025.1 uncultured Isosphaeraceae bacterium | reverse complement strand
TAGCCCGAGTTGTCGATGACCGCATCCCAGCGTTCGCCGGCCTCGATCGCCTTCGCGATCTCGGAGAGCCCGTCGCCCTTGTCGGGATCACGGTCGCCGTACAGCCGCTTGACCTTGGCGAAATCCTCGGCGAAGAGGTCGGTCTTCGAGCGGCCGCGATTGAAGATCGTGATCTCCCAGTCGCCGCGACGCTCCTGGTCCACCAGCAGGTCGATCTCGTGGGGGCCGAGAAAACCGGTGCCGCCAAGGACGAGGATCTTCATGTCGCGTGCCATCCGAGCAGGATCTCGAGGGGCCGGGAACGGACCCGGACCGAGTCGATCCTACCGCGTCGACGGCTCGGGGTTCAGGTCGCCGGATTCCACCTTGGCATCGGCATCCGACGGTGCCCACTGCCGGATCCGACCGCCTCGGGATCGTACGATCAGCGTGTCTTCCTGAATCACCACCGACAGCGGGTCCCCATCGATCGGCCCGAGCGTGCAGAGGAGTGCGCCGGAATCGGTGTCGTACACATCGAGCAACCCATTGAGGCTCATGGCCACCAGCCGCGGCTCGGTCGGGTGCAGGGCGATGTCCACCACGGCGCTGCGACGTCGAGGATCCGGGTACAAGGGCGGTCCGTCCTCGACTTCCGGGCCGTCGAACTCCGGCCAGATCGGCTGCCAGGCCGTGCCGTCGTATTCCCATCGCGAGACGAGTCCGTTGTGGTCGCCGATGAAGCAGACATCCTGCTCCGACTGTGCGTACGCATGGATCCATCCGGCGCCGTGGAAGCGTTCGCCGGCGGCATCCATCCTCTTTCCGTCGTCGAGCGTGATCAGCCGGCCATCCTGCGTTCCGGCAAGGATCGAGCCCGCGTCTCGATTCGGACCGGCAGCGCCGGATTCGAAGAGATCGGTGACCAGAACAGCGTCGCTCCGATCATCGAGGGGTGGCAGCCACTCTGAAGTGTTCGTGACGAGCGGGGGCGTTCCGGCCTGGATGCTTCCCAGGAAACAGGCGGGGCGCTCGGTGGTGCATGCGAACCGCACCCCGGTTCGGTCAAGCTGCACCCGACTGATGGGATGCGGCAGGGGCGGAATCGCATCGATCCTGCCGGTGTCGTAGAGCAGGTGGACGCGGCCGTCGCGGGTGGCGACCACCCCCAGGGCGGCCCGTCCGGTGTCGATCTCGCTCCAGCCCGTCCGTATTGCCGCGGCGGAGATCTCGGAGGGATCGAAGTCGGCGTCGTCGAGCATGAACCACTGGTGCAAGCCCGACGTCCGGTCCTCCGCGATCAGGGTGCGGCCGTCGATGTGGAGCATCGATCGACCGTCGGGCGACATGGCCAGAATGGGACTGTTCGCGGACGCCTGCTCGACTTCGACCGAGACGACGCCGTTGCGTTCGGTCGTCACGAGAAGGTGGTCGGCGTTCCAGATGCTCGACCAGGTGATGCCGTCGCCGACGCTCGACTGATGTGCCAGAGACCAATCGTCGGTGTCCACGATGCGGACCTTGCCACCATGGCCGGTCAACGCGACCCGTGAGGAATCCGGGGAGAACGACGCGTTCCAGGTCCGCCCCCGGTCCGTGAGTCCGTGCGCCACGACCGAATCCGCATCGAGGTCCAACCCCATCGTGTTCCGTTTCTTGCCGCACGCCACGACGAAGCGACCATTCGGCGACACGACGATGCGTGCGATGGGCTCCCGAAGCGATGGAAGCGTGCGACGGACGGACGGCGTGGCGAGATGGGGCGCGGCGTCGATGATCTCCAGCCGACCGTGAATGGTGCCGACGATCAGTCCGGTGTCGTTCGGAAGCGGGGCGATGGCGGTGACCTCGCCACCGAGCGCCAGATCGACTTCATCCTCATCCGACACCGTCAGTGTCTCGTCATCCCACGAGACCGTGTGGTACCCAATGCCGTCACCCGCCCTGGCGACGACCAGTCGATCGCCGAGGAAACCGAACCCGCGGAAGAGCGAAGCATGCTCGTCCTCGGGCGACGCCATGATCTGGCTGGCCTCGATCTCGATCACCTCGTCGGCGCCGACGGGGTCTGGATTCCGCGCACTCTTCAGCCGGAGGAACACGAGATCACCATTGCTCGTCCGGCCGACGAGCCGGATGTCCGCGGGTGTGGATTCGGGCGCCACAAGGGTCTTCACCAACTCGCCGACGGGCCGATCGGTCCCCTTGGCGTTCTGCTTCACCCTGTACCGAGCGATCGGCTGCTCCGACTCGAGATCGAGGACGGTGAGCCGCCCGCCGCCCACGGTGACCGCGACGCCACCCTCCGCATCGCGGACAGGCAGGATGTCGTAGTGGTTGCTGGACAGCGTCCCATCGTCGAGGAACATCTGGTGTGATCCGGAGACCTCGCGTTCGAGCAGGCGGTACTCGAAGGTGCGTTCCGAGGGCGCGAACTCGTTGAGGAGCGAGCGGGCGGTCTGCGTGTCCTTCCTCGCGATCGCGGCGCCGACCATGCTGATCCGACCTCGAGCTGCCTCCTCGTCGAGTTTCGTCACGAGCACGGTCGATACCACGAGCCCGATGCTGATGGCGACGACGAGGAGAAGCCCCAACGCCACCTGAATCGGGTGGCGAGTCGCGAGTCCGACGAGATCCTCGAGTGTGCTCGACGGTCGCGCATCCACGCGATTCCCCTGAGCGAGGGCTCGGAGATCACGAGCGAACGCGGCCATCGACTCGTATCGCGCGGCGGGGTCCATCTCCAACGCACGAGTCAGGACGGCATTGAGATCACGTTCGGCGCGATCTGCCGGCTTCGGGTGTGCGATCGCATGACGCTCGATCGCGACGAGCAGTGCCTTCGTGGAGATCGTCGCGCCGTACGGACTCCGGCCGTGGATGAGCTCGTAGGCGAGTACGCCCAGCGCGTACACGTCCATGCGGGCATCGACCAGTCGGCCATGCAGCTGCTCGGGCGCGAGATATCGCAGCGTCCCGACGACCTCGCCGGCGCGTGTCACGGAGTCGCCGTCGGCCGCGTCGAGCACTCGGGCGATGCCGAAATCGATGACACGAACGCGTCCCTCCGGGTTCACCAGGATGTTCGCGGGCTTGAGGTCGCGATGCACGACACCGCGAAGGTGCGCGGCGTGAATCGCATCCGCCACCGCCGCCAGTGCCTCGATCCGCCGTCGCCGATCCCACTTGCCCTCGTTCGCGGCCTCGGTGATCGTGCGGGCGTCGGGCACCAGTTCCATCGCGATCCATGGCAACGGACGGTCGAACGCATCGTGGGCGCCGCAGGCGTGGATCGTGACGATCCCCGGATGGCGGATCGTGCCCTGGACCTCGGCCTCGGCGATGAACCGGTCGAGCGCCCGCGAGTCCTGCAGCGAGACCCGCATCACCTTGAGAGCGACGTTGCGGGAGGGCTTCTCCTGACGGGCGAGGTACACGGTGGACTGGCCGCCGTAGGCAAGCGTCTCGACGATGTGGAATCCGGAGATGGTCGGTGTGGCTTCGGGACCTTGCCTGGCCACCTGCGCCGTCACGCCCGCCACGGGCGTGGCATCGGGATCGATCGGCGTCGGGTCGTCCTCTTCGTGAAGCGATTCCAGGTGATCGTCGTCCGAGGGCGCGGCGTGCGGGAGGAGCGATCGAATCTCGTCCGCGATCTCGGGATGCGTGGCATCGAGTCGCTCGAGTTCGGCGTCCTGCTCCTCGGGCGGCAGCCCGACGATGCGGGCGAAGAGGTCGTGGATCTTCGGGTCTTCTTCCATCGCACCGTCGAAGTGAAACCATGTCCGGCGGCGATCGCGTTGAACGCGCGACCGCGACGGGAGGGGCGTCGATCAGCCTGCCGCCGAGGTGAAGCGGGCCTCCGCGGAACTCCGGCTGAGTTCGCGACGCAGCCAGGCGCGGCCGAGCTGCCAGTGCGAATCCACGGTGCGGGGCGAGACGCCGAGGCAGGCGGCGGTCTGCTTCACCGTCTTGCCGAGCAGGTAGCGGTGTTCGACGACCATGAGCGTCAGCGGGCACTCGTTCCGCATTCTCGCCATCGCGTCGTGCAGGGCGGGAATGTCCATGTCCGCGAAGCGCGACGCGTCCTCAAGCTCGCCGATCGCGATCTCAAGCTGAATCCGCTTCCAACCGCCGCCTCGCTTCTGGGCGTTGGCGCGACGATGTTCGTCGATCAGGTAGCACTTGACCGTCTGGGCGATCGCGCACCAGAAATGGCCGCGATGCTCCCAGACGGGGCGGGCATCGTCGTCGTCCGGCGGGAGCTCGTCGGAGGAGAACTCCATCTCCTGCTCGGCGGCGAAGAGTCGCAGCCAGACTTCATTGATGATGACGGTCGGCTGCAGGTCTGGGATGCGGGACTCGCCACGCGCCACACGCTCCGCCAGTCTCCGAACGTCGTCCTGAAAGTACGCCCAAGCCGCCTGGGACGCCGCGGGATCGCCTGCGGCGAACCTGTTCAACAGGACCGTGACCTCGGGTGAGGTCTGCGTGATTCTCTCGTCGGTCAGCATTCCCGGAAGGTAACGAAGCAATCCCCGAGCCTGAAGTGGGAAACGGGGAAATCATCAGCGACCTG
>CAYZSH010000251.1:0-4583 GCA_964481025.1 uncultured Isosphaeraceae bacterium | reverse complement strand
GCAGATCGATGTCCGAGTGGTCCGCCAGCACCCGCTCGAGGTCGACCGCATGCGGAAGGGCATGCACGGTTGCGCCCAGGCCTTCGAAGACCCGAACCAACACGTCCCGGATGATGTCGTTGTCCTCGACCACGATCACGTGGCGGGGATTCCGCAAGGCCGCGGCGGTCGGCGAGGCCGGGGTGCCCGCATCGGTCCGAACCGGCAGCGTCACACACGCCGCCAGTCCGCCCAGAGGCGAGTCGTCCAGCCGAAGATCACCGCCGGCCTCTTTGGCCAGTCGCCGGCAGATCGCGAGCCCGAGCCCGACGCCGTCGCTGTCGTCACCGGTCTCGTAGGGCTCCATGAGGCGGTCTCGATCGGCCTCCGGGATGCCCGGGCCATCGTCGTCCACCCGAAGTTCGAGGCGGCCGTCAGTCAGCAGTCGTGCTCCCAACTGGACCCGGCCATGGGCACCGATGGCGTTGCGGGCGTTGGCGACGAGGTTCAGCAGAATCTGCTGCAGGGTGTTCCGCCGGGTGATCACCGTGATGGGCGATTCGGGAAGCGCGATGGCGGCGTGGAATTCCACACGACTGGGCAGCACCCGGGAGATCGTCGCCACGATCGCTCCGAGCTCGGGCTGCACCGTCACCGGCTGATCGGACGCATCGCCGCCTTTGAGCGCCTGTCGAAGCCGGTCGGCCAGCCGCTTGGCTTCCTGCACGGTGCGTTCGATCTCGTCGATCTCGGCGAGGATCGCCGGGTCCTCGGTCTTCAGTCGGAGGAGTTCGAACCGTCCGAGGATCGCGAACAGCACCCCGTTGAAGTCGTGGGCGACGCCGCTGGTGAGCTGGGCGATCGCCTCGGAGCGTTCGAGCGATCCCCGCTGGGCGGCCCAGGCTTCGCGTTCGGCATCCGCGGCCTGTTCCTCAAGCCGTCGTCCGATCGCATCTCCGATTCGGCTCGCGAGCTCGACCGACTCCGGAGACCAGGCCTCGGCACGAAGGCTGTCCATGTGCAGCGCCTGCACCAGATCCCCCCTGCGGATGACCGGAGCCACGATCGAACGGGGGCTGTCCGGCGGGGCGACGACCGGCAGGCCGCCGGCCAGACGAGGCAGCAGGTCGTGCATCGCCACTGGCTCGAACGCTCCTTCGTCCACGTCTTCATGCCGCCAACGAGCGATCGCATGCCACTCGCCATCATCGTCAAGAGCCAGCCAGCTGGCGGCTCCAAGCGTCAGATCCTCACCGAGCATGGCCAGGATCTCGGCCATGGCCTCTTCCACCGTATCGGTCGAGGCAAGCGCCTCGACGATCGAACCGATGGCTCGCTGCTGCTGGAGCTTCTCGACACTGCGTCGGGCATGCTCGACCTGCTCCGTCTGGTCGACCAGGAGCAGGGCGATCTCCCCGGGATCGGAAGAGATGGGCAGGGGGCGGACGTCGTACCAGCGGGGGCGGGTGCCGACCCGGACCTGCAGGCGAGGTTCCGGCGCCAGGATGGCTTCGAGCAGTGCGGCGCGATCCTCGACCGGGATCTCCGCCGCCCATTGATCGATCGGCATCGTCGTCTCGAAGGCGGCATCTCCGGAGTCACGCCCGCTCAGGAGATTCGCGATGCCGGGAGAGATTCGGCGCAAGCCGCCGCCCCGGGTCAGGATCACGCACCCCAGATCCGCGGAGGTCAGGGAGTCGAGGAATCGTGCCACGTCTTCGATGTGAAACTCTCCACCGAGGGTCCGTCAGGAACCGCCTCGCAACACCTGGACGCTGGACAGTAGCCGGAAACAACTCCGAAAGTCATCTCATCGGGGCCTCGAATCGATCTGAGGCCGGAAAACGATCGCTTCCAACGAATAGACGACCGGGACGAGTCTGAGACTCGTCCCGGTCGTCGGTGTTCGCAGGGAGGGGACTCCCGCTGAATGCCCCCGCTCGGACTCGAACCGAGAACCCGCTGATTAAGAGTCAGCTGCTCTGCCGATTGAGCTACGGAGGCGGGGAGATCTTAGCGATTCCCGCGTGCGCAGCAAGTCGGCGGTCGAGTCCTGTGGATGCGGCGTCGGTCGTTGGGCGTCAGACCAGTCGCCAGCCGTCCTCCTTGACGAGCTTCTCGGCCCGCTTCCACTTGAGTTCCTGGCGTTCGCCCGACTCCGGGTGCTCGATGGTCACGACCTCGTTGCGGCCGATCGCCGGGAGCGTGCCCGTGCGGCCACCGCTCGCCGGGGCACTTCCCGCCTGCTCGGCGAGTTCGAGATCGCGCCGCTGCTCCTCGGTGCCGTCCGCGCCGCTGGCCTCGGCGAGCATGGCTGCGGCCGCCGCGACCGAGGGACGTGCCGCCGCGACCGGGGCCGCGGACCGGGGCGCGGATTCGGCCGGACGGGCGGGGGCCGCGGCGTTCGACCGAGGCACCTGCGGCTGCAGCCGGCCCTTGAACGCGATGTCGGTCACCCGCTCGCGCAGCCGGTCCTGCATCTCCTGGAAGAGCCTCGCCGACTCCCGCTTGAACTCGATGCGGGGATCCCGCTGGCTGAACGCCCGGAATCCGATCGCGTCGCGGATCTGGTCCATCGAGTGCAGATGATCCTTCCACGACGAATCGAGGATCTGAAGCATCACCCATCGCTCGAACTGACTCAGTTCGCTTCGGAGCAGTTCGCTGAGCCGCGTGCGGGCGAAGCCGTCGATGTCCTCCGCCGCGGTCACCTTCTCCGCGTCGGTGAGCATGATGAGGCACTCGTTCTGGAACCACTCGTCGAGCTTCGCGACGTCGCCCGCCGCGGCCTTGCTCGCCTCGGCAGCCCGGGTCGCGATCCGCTCGTCGGTCCACTTCTCGGCCTGTTCGACGAGCAGTCGCCGGAGTTCCGCGGGATCGCTCGACGGCAGGGCGCTCGGCGACCAGTTGAGTTCGTACCGAGCCTTCGCCCACGAACAGAACTGCGAGAGCGCCTGTTGCGGATTGGCGGTCATGCTGGCGGTCGTGAGATCGACCGCGAAGTCGACCGGGTACTCGATCTCGCGGCGGCGATACGCCCGTCGTGCGGCGTCGAGCAGGTTGTTGGCTGCCGACTCCGCGTCGGTCGTGCCGGCGACGACGTCGGCGCCGAAGTCGGTGCCGAGCCGGTTGTTCGCCCAGTGGACGAGTTCCTCGGCGCCGAGTTCGGGTCGCAGGAAACGATCGAGCGGTGCGAGATCGGTCGCATCGATGCGGCGCTCCATGGCGGCCTCGATCGAGCGCACGACCTCGCGGCGATCGGACGATCGCACCCATTCCGGATCG
This sequence comes from uncultured Isosphaeraceae bacterium, assembly GCA_964481025.1. Classification (GTDB taxonomy): domain Bacteria; phylum Planctomycetota; class Phycisphaerae; order Phycisphaerales; family SM1A02. Next base: position 1,319 of record CAYZSH010000251.1, on the reverse strand, counting down.
AGTTCGGCGCCGTACTCCTTCGCGGCCCAGGCCACGAAGCCCGCGACATCCCATTCCGACGGCTCGAGGTCGTCGGCGAGGTACTCGTTGCAGGTGTTCGAAAGCACCGCGGAGCTCTCCTCGAGATAGTCCGCGCGGATGAGCAGGTGCAGGTCCTCGCGGTCCTTGCGGCGGATGCGATCGGGTTCGATCTGCACCCCGAGATGCTCGTGGACCCATTCGGAGATGCACTTCGCGCGGTAGTCCGTGGCGAGCAGTCTTTCGGCCTCGTCCTCGATCGACTCCTCGATGTAGGTGAAGATCGTCTGCTTGATGCCCTGGCCTTCGAGCACCGGCTGGCGGATCGCGTAGAACGCCTGCCGCTGGTGCTCCATGGGCTCGTCGTATTCGAGGATGTTCTTGCGGATGGTGAAGTTCCGCTCCTCGACCTTGCGCTGGGCGTTCTCGACCGAGCGGGAGAGCATCGGATGCTCGATCGCGTCGCCTTCCTTCATGCCGAGCTTCGAGAGCAGGTAGAGCGTCTTCTTGCCCGCGAACATCTTCATCAGGTCGTCCTCGAGGCTGAGGAAGAACCTGCTGCTGCCGTTGTCGCCCTGACGGCCGGCGCGGCCGCGGAGCTGGTTGTCGATGCGGCGGCTCTCGTGCCGCTCGGTGCCGACGATGTGCAGTCCGCCCGCGGCCTCGATCGACTCATGGATCGCGAGCCGGTGCAGAAGGCACGATCCTGACGCATCGAGCGCGTCTTCCAACGCCTCCGCCGACATGCCCTCCGCCTTCGCGGGCTCGATCCACGCGAATTCCGCGGCCCAGACCGCCATGCAGCGGCGCCGCGCCTCGGCGGGATCCATCGCCGCGGCGTCGCCGCGGGTGACGTTGAGGACGCGGGTCGCGAGATGCCGCCAGCAGAGATCGAGGATCTCCTCATCGGACATCTCAGGGCTCGCCTCCTTCGGGCAGACGTTCGCCTTCTTCCAATGCTGGACGAGATCGGCGCGGTCGATCCGACCAAGCTTGATGTCGGTGCCGCGGCCGGCCATGTTCGTCGCGATCATGACGGCGCCGAGACGGCCCGCGCCCGCGACGATGTCGGCTTCGCGCTCATGCTGCTTCGCGTTGAGCACCTCGTGCGGGATGCGGTGCTTCTTGGTGAGCATCCGACTGAGCATCTCGCTGCGTTCGACGCTCGTCGTACCGACAAGGACCGGACGACCGAACTCGTGGACGCGGGCGATCTCGTCGACGATCGCCTCCCACTTGTCGCGCTCGTTGAGGAAGACGAGGTCGTTGCGGTCGTACCGCTGGATCGGGACGTTGGTCGG
>CAYZSH010000250.1:0-4584 GCA_964481025.1 uncultured Isosphaeraceae bacterium | reverse complement strand
CGTTGTAGGCGATGACGTAGGCGCTGACGGTCGGCATCCCGTCGGCGCGGGGCGGTAGTGGATCGGTTCGGTCGGGCATGTCTCGGCCGCGGGTGCGGATCGGTCGGGGAAAGCGGAGGCAGGGTCAGTCGAGTCGATCGGACTCCTCGAGTTCGCGGCGTCGACGCTCGGCTTCGGCGAAGTCGCGGCCGGCGGTGGCGTCGGCGGCTCGGGCCGCATCCGCCAGCGCTCGCGGAAGGTACTCGCGGTTGTACCAGTCGCGCCAGGCGCCGAGGCTCCAGCCGTTGTCCGAGGTGTCGGTGCCGGTGGCGGCGCTGGTCATGTCCACGAGCACCCGATGGATCTCGGTGCGATACACGATCGCGACCGCATCCTGCACCCGCATCACGAATCCCTCGTTGATGATGCCGGGGACCGGCTGGAACGCGCCCGAGCCGTCGCCCGCGACCGGGATGAGGTTCGCGACGTACGACCGCTGCGTGCCGATCGCGATCCACGCGAGATCGCCTTCCTTCTCGATGCTGTCGGCGGAGTACTGCGTGGCGATGAGATGCGGGATCGCGAGCCGGGCGTCGAGAGCCCCGGCGAGTCGGCCCGCTCGCACCACGGTCTCGTGTGCCGAGGCGGACAGGCCGACCTGAAGCGCGGCGAGGACCTTGGGATCGAGCGGGTGCACGATGGCCTCGGTGGCGAGTCTTCGCCACTCGGGATCGTCGTGGTGGATCGCGGTCCAGGCGAGCGCCGCCTGTCCGTCGGCTCCGGTGTCCTGAAGATGCGCGATGACCGCCGACCGCACGTCGTCCGCTTCGCTCGCCAGCGTGAACGGCATGGCGAAGAGCGAGGCGGCGTCGGCGTGCAGGGTGAGCAGTCGCAGGCCCTCGGCCCGGGTCGCTTCCACCCGCTGCCCTCCGAAATGGCGGCGAGCGAGCGCCCGGAGCGTGCGTTGGGCGGGGCTGTGGGCGGCGGCCCGTGCCTTGAGTGCGACGGAGCGGGCCAGCGCCGGATCGACCATCGGGGGCAACTCCCCGCGATCGGGCATCGGCGCGGGCGGCCGCACGCCGTCGTTCGTGGTCGCACGATCGGTGCGAGCGGCGGGACGGTCCAGCCCGGTCTGCGCGACGACCGCCTCGGTGCTCAGCAGGCCCGCGACGATGACCGTCAGCGCGATCCTCCGAGGGCGGCTAGATGTGGCGAGCTGGGGCATCGACGGCTCCGAATCGGTCCCGAGTATACGACGCTGCCCCGGCTTCCCCCGGGACCCGGTCTCTCGCGTACCTTCCGTGGATGAACCCCGACGGGTTGCGACTTCGAGATCGTTGCGGAGACCCCGCCACGCGGTTCGGCTTCGTCATGAGCCGTCGCATCGGGGATTCGCTGGTCTCGATGGTGGTGGTCGAGAATCTCCGGCGGGCCGGTCGGTCGGTCGTGGTCTGGAGCGATCATCTCCATGCCCTCCGCCGCTGGTTCCCCGGGATCGACATCCGCCCCATGCCCGCCTCGGTCGATCGCGTCCGAATCTGGCGGGAGCACGACGTCCTCCTGCACTTCCGTCCCGCGGACGTGTGCGAGGAGGCCCGTGGCGTCCTCGACACCGTGCTCGTGCTCGACGATCTCCCGGAGCATCGAGGGCCGCTGACGGACATGGTCTCCGTGCACGTGGACGTCTGTCGCTCGGTGTTCGGCATCGAAGACGCGACTCGCGACACCGGGCTTCGGCGACCCGACCCGACCGACGCCGATCCGGATCCGGCACGCATCGTGATCCATCCGACCGCGGGCGATCCAAGTCGGGCATGGATTCCCGACCGGTTCATCGAGGTCGCTCGCCGACTGCAGGATCGCGGATGGCGTCCCGAGTTCGTCACGCATCCGAGCGAGCGCGACGCGACGTCATGGATCGAGGACGCCGGATGCACGCGCTTCGCCGCGGGTGAACTCGATCAACTCGCCGCGCGGCTCGCGACCTCGGCGGGCTTCTTCGGAAGCGACTCGGGTGTCGCGCATCTGGCGTCGTGCATCGGTCTCCCGTTCGTGACGCTCTACGTGCGACGCAAGGTCGCGATCCGCTGGCGTCCGGGCTGGTCCGAGGGCGAGACGATCCGCCCGGTCTGGCCGCTGGTGTTCAAGCCGTTGAAGGAACGCTTCTGGGCGCACGCGATTCCGGTCTCCGCCGCGATCGCGGCGTGCGATCGCGTGTTCGGTGCGACGCCGGATGCGCTCAGGAGCCGATCTCGACGATCGTCGCGATGACGCCCGAGGGCATCCGGATCCGGTCGAGGTCCCGCTGTGCGGAGCGGATGTCCCGATAGCAGCCGACCTGGACCTTGTGGAGCCCGTCCTGCTCCGCGATCATCACGACGCCGAGGCCGGCGGCCCGCACCGGGGCATCGAGTTCCCGAACGCGAGACTCGGCGTTCGACCTCTCGGCGAACGCACCGAACTGGATCGTGTAGCCGGCGATCATGGTTCGCTCGCCGCTTCGACTTCCGCCAAGCCTGTCCGCCTGGTCCAGGCAGCGACGCGCATCCGCCTCGAGTCGCAGTTCCTTGTAGATCTCCGCGGCTCGGAGCAGCGCCGATTGTCCGATGTCGCCGCCGAGATTCGAGCCGCCTCGTTCGAGATCGTCGGCGGCTTCGCGATTGCGGCCGATGGCCCGTTCGACCGTGCCTCGTTCGATGAGCGCCTGCCCCCGGAGCGTCTGATCCGAGCTGGTGACCGCGATGTCGAGCAGTCGGATCGCCTCCGCATGGTCGCCGCGCCGAAAGGCCGCCATGCCACCGAGATAGGCGGCCTCGGCCCGCATGCTTCGGGGACCGCTGTTGAGCAGCCGTCGGCTCTCCTCGAGGGCCGTGCGGTTGTCGCCCCGCTCGAGCGCGAGGATCGCGGTGTCCCGCGACCGATTCCACGACTCGCCGCAGCCGGGCAGGGCGAGCGTGGGGCCGAGGCCGACCAGGGCGAGGAGGACGAGCGACTTCAGGGCGACGAGGGACGGATTCTGCATGAGAGAGGTATCGTCCGACCCCATCATGGACCTTCACGATCGCATGCGGCGGAGCCTTCTCAAGCGGCCCTTCTACCCGATCGTCGTCGACGATCTCCGGGCGTGGCGGAGTTTCATGCTTCTGCTGGTCGCCCGGCATCTGGCCGCCCGCATCGCGGCGGTCTCGGATCGCCAGCGGATCGGCGTCATGCTCCCGACCTCGGGGCTCTTCCCGGCGGCCCTCCTCGCGGGCTGGCGGCTCGGCCGGACGGTCGTCCCCCTGAACTATCTGCTCTCCTCGGACGATCTCGCCTTCGTCATCGAGGACGCGGAGCTCGACGCGGTGGTGACGGTCGGCAAGATGCTCGAGTTCACCGGGCCGCTCCCCGACTCGGTCACGCCGATCATGATGGACGAGATGTCCTTCAAGGGGCTTCCCCCGGCGGCACCTCGCAAGCGACTTCCCGAGGGCGAGGCGGCGGTTCTGCTCTACACCTCGGGGACGTCGGGCCGTCCGAAGGGCGTCATCCTCACCGATGCGAACCTGCAGACGAACATCGATCAGGTGATCGAGTGGGTGCACTTCAACAAGCGTGACGTCATGCTCGGCGTGCTGCCGCAGTTCCACACCTTCGGACTGACGGTGCTCACGCTGCTGCCGCTGTGTCTGGGCTGCCGGGTCGTCTACACGGCGAAGTTCATGCCGAAGCGGATTCTTGAGCTCGCCCGCGAGCACCAGCCGACCGCATTCATCGGCATCCCGTCGATGTACAACGCGCTGCGCCTCGCGAAGTCGGCGACCCGCGAGGACTTCGCGAGCCTTCGGTTCGCGGTCGCAGGTGGCGAGCCGCTTCCCGACGCGGTGAGCGACGGTTTTCACGAGGTCTTCGGCGTGCGCATCTGCGAGGGCTACGGTCTCACCGAGACGGCGCCGGTCTCCAACGTCTGTCTCCCGCACGAGTATCGGCCGCACTCGGTCGGTCGGGCGGTACCCGGCGTCGAGGAACGCATCGTCGCCGATGACGGTCGCATCCTCGGCCCCGGCGAGGAGGGCGAGATCCGCATCAAGGGCCCCAACGTCATGCCCGGGTACTTCAAGCGACCCGAGGAGACCGCCGCGGCGTTCGACGAGGACGGCTTCCTCCGGACCGGCGACATGGGCCGAATCGACGCCGACGGCTTCCTCTCGATCACCGGTCGGATCAAGGAGATGCTCATCATCGGCGGTGAGAACGTCTTCCCGCGTGAGATCGAGGAGGTGCTCGACCGGCATCCGGCGGTGAAGTCCTCGGCGGTGATCGGGGTTCCCGATCACAGTCGCGGCGAGGTGCCTCTGGCATTCGTCGAACTCGTCGACGGGGCCGAGTTCGATGAGACGGCGCTGCGTTCGCACTGCCGCGAGACGCTTGCGCAGTACAAGGTGCCGCGCGAGATCCGAAGATTGGACGAGCTTCCGCGAAATCCGACCGGCAAGATCATGCGTCGGGCGCTGACGCCGGACACGCCGGGCGACGCGTGATCCGCGCGGGATGCGGGTGACGAGCCGAGCGACGAGCCGGCGTGCTCAGCAGTCGCCCCACGCGGCGAACAGCATTCCGAGATCC
>CAYZSH010000249.1:0-4600 GCA_964481025.1 uncultured Isosphaeraceae bacterium | reverse complement strand
TCCGCGACACCAACGTCACCAACGACTTCGGCCAGACCGCGTACGACCTCTGGGAGCAGCACGGCAAGTCGGCGCCGGTCGCGATGGACACCATGACCATCGAGATCGCCGCCGCGGATCCCTGCGACATCAACGGCGACGGCATCATCAATGGTGCCGACCTCGGATCGATGCTCGGCGCCTGGGGCACCTGCTCCGATCCCGCCGACTGCCCCGCCGACCTCAACGGAGACGGCATCGTGAACGGTGCCGACCTCGGCCTGCTGCTCGGCTGCTGGGGCTGATCGGAGACGCCTCGGGCTCGCTCCACCACCGACCGACATTCCTCGCCACCATCACCGCCGCGGATGAGACCTCGTCTCGCCCGCGGCGGTGTCGTTTCGGGATGTGAATCGCGGACGAGCACGCCTCTCGCCGTTCCGTCGCAGTCAGCGTTCGCGTCCGACGCGACGTCACCGCGTCCCGGCGAGTCGCCGGACGGTCATCATGAACGACTGCTTCATCGACTGGTGCATGCCGTAGACGATCAGGGCGTAGATGACGCCGGCGACCAGCGCGCCGAGCACGAGCATGCCGTCGATCTGCGCGAGGGAATCACCGAAGACCCGCTCGGGTCGAAGAGCGGCGAACACGAGGTTGATCGGACTCGTCGCCGAGATGAACGGCCCGACCATCGGCACCTGCCGACCGGCGGCGCCGCACAGTCCGAGCACCATGACGATCACGAGCAGCACCATCACGGCGGCGACGATCGAGCCGATCGTGCCCTTGCTGCGGATCGACCACTGAAGCCCCAGCATCACCGTGAACGCGATGAACGCGGGCATGAGGATCGCCAGTCCCACCGGGCCGCCCCAGGTCATGAGCGGCACCGCCACGGTGCCGCTGCCGAGCGTGAGGTTGGCGATCTGCGAAGTCGTGGCCTCGGGCCGAGCGGCCGCGTACACGAGCACGATGACGACCGTCGTCACGGGGACCAGCAGCATCGGGACGAGGTACTGCACGAGTCCTCGCAGCTTGCCGGCCAGGTACGGCCCCGGCTGGATCGGCGTCGTCAGGATGATGTCGAGCGTGCCGTCCTCGCGCTCGCGGCTGACCGCGGTCGCGCTCATGTTGATGGCGGCGAGCACCACGATCGCGACCTCGGCGGTGACGAGCGCGAGGATCGAGTCTCGAAGCGCCGCCAGCGACATCGTGCCGGTATGGAACAACCACAGCAGCACGACCGTGACGACGACACCCGCGAGGACGAAGCCCCAGCGGCCCAGAAGTCCGACCGTTCCGAGCGAGCGGGAACTGGTCTCCCGCCACGCGATCGGATTGGTGCCGGGGCTCCGCGCGACCCGTCCCTCGCCCGAACGCCGGGCGAGGCCGAACAGCCGCCGATACCAAGGGATCTGCCCGACCTTGCCCCCGATCACGCGGAGCCGCAGGGTCGAGAAGACGATCAGAACCCCGCTCACCACCACGCCGGTCCAGACGAAGGCGGACACCGGCGATCCCAGCCACCAACGAAGGAAGGCCGAGGTCCCCGCCCCCGGATCGAGCGGAACGTACTCGTTCGCCTGAAGAAGGCACTCCAGCGCGAGGAACGGGTTCAACGGCGTCATCAGCGTGGTCGCCGACGCGAGGGAGCCCACCGCCAGAGGCTGCCTGAGCTGGCCGTCGATGAGCCAGGTCGCGGCCAGATAGACGATGACCGACACATAGAACGCGAACACCGCCCGGCGACCGGCGGTCCGGGTCACGCTCAGGGTCACGGCGATCGAGGCGACCACCAGGGCACTGCCGGCGGCGACCAGGTACGAGAGAACGATCGAGCGGCCGGGGACTCCGCCGAACGCCTGCACGAACAGGAACAGCGGGAGCGAGGAGAGCAGCAGGGCCAGGATGAAGAAGAGCCGCCCGAACAGGTTCCCGAGCACGATCTGAAGGGCGCTCAGCGGGGTCGTCAGCAGGATGTCCCAGGTCCGCGGGTTCGCTTCCTGTGCGATCGCCCCCGCCATGAAGATCGGCGTCAGCAGGCAGATCAGGGCCACCTGCCCGATCGAGACGATCGTGAACGCCCCCGCCCCCGCCTGGGCCAGTTCGCGGAGGCTTCCGCCACCGACGCCGACGAGGTTCGCCAGCAGGACGACGATGAGGATCGCGAGGTAGCCGCTTCGAAGGTACAGGTGCCTCAGACGGGTTGAACCGCCCTGGACCAGGCGGACGCAGATCGGGTTGGTGGGCAGGAGATCGGAGATCCTGCGAAGAGTGCCGCCCATGGTCGTCCTGACTCCGACTGCCGTGGTCCGGGAATTCCCCGGGGCCACACCCGTTCTTGACACGTTGGCGAGGTCCGCAATACTACCTGTCACCTTAGTCCGGAACGGGCCGCGTGGCGGCCCGCCGGTTCATACGGCCAACCCCGGCCCTGAGGCCGGGCGACGACCGATCTTCGGATGGTGACGGTTCACGGTCTCGACCCGACGACTCCGGACCGCCACCAACCGACGGCGGACGAGTGAAAGCACCCGTCCGCTGCATAGATTTCCTCTCGCGTCACGCGTCTAGATCCCCCGAATTCCTGCGTCTTTCCCCGGAAACCGCACGTTCTGACCTTCGAGCGTCCCAACCCGATCCGACCCGGCACCCGCCATTCGCGTGTGCCGAAGTCTGCATCCTGCGGCGAGTCCGTTCATCGCTCGCCCGAGGAACTCGAAGCCTGTTCGCCCTGACCGGCGACACACGCCCGGATCCTGACCTGCCCGAGAATCGTCGCCCCCTCGCCCCATGCCCGCTGTCGGCATGGAGTGCCGGTCTATCCGCTTGCGGAGGGCGACATGTCCACCCCCATCCTGATCGCTGAACTCGACCCGACCGCCATCGGCATCGGGGCCGGCATCGGCCTCCTCGTCGGTGCCATCGCCGCGTGGCTCGTCATCGCCGCGACCACCGGCAAGTCGATCCGCACCGCCAAGGCCGAGGGGGCCTCGATCGTCGAGAAGGCCCGCAGCGAGGCCCAGGCCGAGGCCCGGAAGATCGAGTCGGAGACCGAGAAGCGGGTCGAGGAGCGTCGCAAGGCGGCCGAGACGGAGTCGACCGCGATGCTTGCCGAGGCGAAGGAGGCTCAGAGCCGGGCCGCCAAGCGCGAGGAGACGCTCGACCAGAAGCTCGAGCAGATCAACCGCCGCGAGGAGCGGCTGGAGAAGAAGGAATCGCGGCTCGACGATCTCGTCGCCGAACGCGAATCCGCCCTCGACGCCGCCAAGGCGACCGCCGAGCGGCTCAAGGACCGCCTCGCCGAAGTCGCGTCCATGACCCGCGACCAGGCCCGCGACGCCCTCATGGTCGAGGTCCGGCAGGAGGCCCAGCACGAGGCCGCCAAGATCGAGCAGGAGGTCATCGAGGAGGCCGAGGAGAAGGCCCGCGAGAAGAGCCGCGAGATCACGCTCATGGCGATCCAGCGGTACGCCGCCGAGAACGTCAGCGACTCGACGATCCGCGCGGTCAAGATCCCGTCCGACGACATGAAGGGCCGCATCATCGGCCGCGAAGGTCGCAACATCCGGGCGATCGAGAAGGCGACCGGCGCCGACATCCTCGTCGACGACACCCCCGGCGTCATCAGCGTCTCGTGCTTCGACCGCGTCCGGCAGGCGATCGCGGCGGAGAGTCTGCAGAAGCTCGTCGCCGATGGTCGCGTGCACCCGTCGCGGGTCGAGGAGATCGTCGCCCAGACCAAGCGCGACATCGAGGAGCGGATCAAGCAGGCGGGCCAGGAGGCGGTCGTCGAGGCGAATCTCCGCGGCGTGCACCCGAAGGTCGTCGAGGCGATGGGCAAGCTCTCGTTCCGCACCAGCTACGGGCAGAACGTGCTGCGGCACTCGATCGAGGTCGCGTTCCTGTCGCAGATGATCGCCGACCAGCTCGGTCTCGACGGCCAGATCGCGCGACGATGCGGGTTCCTGCACGACATCGGCAAGGCGATGGACCACGAGATGGAAGGTGGTCACCCGGCGATCGGCATGGAGTTCGCCCGCAAGTTCGGCGAGAAGTCCGAGGCGGTCCTCAACGCGATCGGCGGTCACCACGCCGACATCCCCGCGACCACGCCGTACACGCCGATCGTCATGGCCGCCGACGCGATCAGCGGCGCCCGACCGGGCGCCCGCCGCGAGTCGATGGAGATGTACATCAAGCGACTCGAGCAGCTCGAAGGCATCGCCCTCGACCAGCCGTACGTCGACGAGGCCCACGCGATCCAGGCGGGTCGCGAGGTACGGGTCATCCTCAACGCGAGCAAGGCCGACGACGCGACCGCGCACAAGATCGCCCGCGACATCGCCAAGCGGGTCGAAGAGGAGATGACCTTCCCCGGCGAGATCAAGGTGACGGTGCTTCGCGAGGTGCGGGCCGAGGCGGTGGCGCGGTAGGCGGAGCGAGTTCGTAGTCGTTCGTTCGAACGCCATCGAGTCCGAGACGGAGCCCCCTCCGCCCGCTTCGCGGGCACCTCCCCCGGCTCGGGGGAGGAGAATCGAGGCTGCGGTTCCGCGTGGCCGTTCGTTCGAACGCCATCGAGTCCGAGACGGAGCCCCCTCCGCCCGCTCCGCGGGCA
>CAYZSH010000248.1:0-4604 GCA_964481025.1 uncultured Isosphaeraceae bacterium | reverse complement strand
GCACGTTGGACGCGTCGATCGCGCCTTCCGCGCCACCGGCGCCGACGAGGGTGTGCAGCTCGTCGATGAAGAGGATGACGTTCTTGGCCCGACGAACCTCGTTCATCACCGCCTTGATGCGTTCCTCGAACTGACCGCGGTACTTGGTGCCCGCGACCATCATGGCGAGGTCGAGCACCACGAGACGCTTCTCGTAGAGGAGGTCGGGGACCTCCTGATCGACGATCCGCTGGGCGAGACCTTCGACGATCGCGGTCTTGCCGACGCCCGCTTCGCCGAGGAGGACGGGGTTGTTCTTGGTGCGACGGCAGAGGACCTGCACGAGCCGCTCGATCTCCATGGTGCGGCCGATCACCGGGTCGAGCTCGCCGTTCTTGGCGAGTTCGGTGAGATCACGACCGAAGGAGTCGAGGGCGGGCGTCTTGCTCTTGGCCTGTCCGCGACGCCCGGGAGCGCCACCCGGCATGCCGCCGCCGGGCTCGCCCTGCTCGGGCGCCTGCTCTTCGGGCTCGACGCCCGCGCCGAGGAGGTTCAGGACCTCGTCACGGACCTCCTCGAGCTTGAGGCCGAGGTTCATCAGAACCTGCGCGGCGACGCCGTCATGCTCGCGAAGCAGGCCGAGCAGCAGGTGCTCGGTGCCGACGTAGTTGTGGTTGAGGTTGCGGGCCTCCTCGATGGCGTACTCGATGACCTTCTTCGCCCGCGGGGTCTGCGGGAGCTTGCCCATGGTCACCATCTCGGGGCCGCTCTTGACGAGCTTCTCGACTTCCAGACGCACCTTGCGGAGGTCGATGTCGAGGTTCTTCAGGACGTTCGCGCCAACGCCCGAGCCTTCCTTGACGAGACCGAGAAGGATGTGCTCCGTCCCGATGTACTCGTGATTGAACCGCTGCGCTTCCTGGTTCGCGAGGGCCATCACCTTGCGGGCTCGATCGGTCAGGCGTTCGAACATGGGGTACTCCGGGTTTGGGGGCGGGATTCGCCCAGGCCCATCCTATGCGGGCCGGCTGCTCATCGACGCGGCACGAGACTCCGCAAGCGGCATGCCGGACGACTACTCAAGAACGTCATCGGACGTTGAGTGGTTCGGATCGACCCAGATACGGGATCGAAACCACGATTCCGGACGTATCCTCGTCCGCATGCGTCGGACGCCGCCTGCCATCCTGACGGTTCTACTCGCCACGATCGGCGGTTTCTCAGCGAATGGCATGGGGATCGATCCCCGATTCGGTCCACCGACCACGCCGAACGCCGCGGCCCTGCCCACGGTGCATGAGCGTGTCGAGGTCCAGTCGCCACGGAAGTTTGCGATCACGCGAGTCGATGGCTCCCGCGATCAGGGACCGTGGTCAGGGTTCGATCTCGAGGCGATGCACGGGCCCGAGTCTCCGGTGCGTTGGGAGGACATCGAGCCGGCGGATCGCCTTCGCGTGGGGCGGGAGATTCTTCGAGCCGACGCTGAAGAATCCGCGTCCGAGTGGAGTCTGCTGATCGCGGCCCTCGACCTCTCAGGGGCGGCCGACATGGCCGAGCGGGGCAGAGAACGTCTCCGTCGGGTCGCAGGCTCGGAGTTCGATGTCTGGGATGCCGCAGCCCGAAGACTGGTCGAGCAGGCTCGGGAGCGACGCCGGTTGGCCCGGGAGGTCGAGGCGGCGTATTCGATGCGAAGAACCCGACCACACCTTGTCTCGCCCGCGGCCACGGGTTCGGCCATTCCTGCGCGTCGGGCGGGAAGGACGGCGGGGGAGATCGAGGAGGATCGAGCTCGACTCCGTCGGTTGGTTGACGCCGAGGTCGAGGGGCTCCAGCTGGAGATCGTCCCGACCGCCATGACGCTCGCGATCGCAGCGGGCTCGCTCGAAGACGTGGCCGCTCTCGGGGTCCGGGCGGATCGGTTCCTGGCGGCGACTCGAGCGCGACTCGGGGGGCCGCCGGAGCCGTCATTGCCCGCCGGAGGGCTGGCGATCATCGATCCCGGCGACTCCGATGTCGCTCGGGTGCTTCTGGCCCGGCATCTGGTCGACTGGCCGGCCGACGAGCCGTCGATGCTCGTCCCTCGACCAGAGGGCTGGATCGCGATCCTCGCGGCACCGGATACGAGTCGGGAGACGCGTTGGGCGCAGGCGCTCCCGGATGGAGAGGCGACGATCGTGCTCCGCGACGTCGAGCTCGCGAGGATCGCGGCTCGCGTGGCGATGCTTGAAGCAGGCGCCGGTCGGGTGCCGTCGTGGATGGTGGAGGGGTTCGCCGAGGCGGCGGCGCAGGCCATGCTCCCGGAAGCGCCACTCGAGGAACTCGGGCGTCCCGTCGCCGTGGCGACGATCCGGGATGGCCGGCACCCCGCGTGGGTGACGCAGTTGGATCCGTCGGATCCGGGGTGGGGGGTTGATGGGCTGGCTCGCCGGACTTCGCATCTGCTCATGTCGCGGCTGCTCGAATCGGGGGATGCCGTGGTGCCGGCGATCGTGCGGGCGCTCGCGTCCGGCGAGGACATCGATCAGGCATTCCAGCGGACCACGGGGCGATCGTCGGCGTCATGGCTGTCCGACTCTGCGGACTGGTTTCGCACCAACGACTGAGCGACGACGGCAAGGCGTCTCGCCGATGGTGTGGTTGCAACGACACCTCCGACCGCGGGTCGGAGGTGTCGAGTGCAGTTCGTGGATCCGTTGAAGGCGGATCGATGTCGAGACGGGCCTCGTCAGGCGGTCCGCTTGCGCGAGCGTCGCACGCCGGCAGCACCGCAGGCGAGGGCGGCGAGTCCGCCGAGACCGGGCACCGCCGGGGGCATGACACCCGCCATCACGGTCTGGCCGGCCGCACCGACCGCATAGTCACCGATCGTGAGCAGGCCGTAGCGACTGCCGATGCCGTCGTAGTCCCAGGTCACCTGAACCCAGCCGTACCGATCACCGCTCTTGAAACCGATGTAGCCGGTCTTCGCGGCGGCCCCATTCGCCCAGTGGCCGAGCGAGCCACCCTCGGCGCCGTTGCTGCCGTTGAAGCTGAAACCAAGCGCGTTGCCGTTGAAGGTCGCGTGGTTGTTGACGGTGGCGCCGGTGGCCAGATTCGAGAGCAGGCTTCCCGCCGACACGGCGCAGATCGCGGCGCTCGTGCCGGCACTCACCACCCAGTAGATCTGGCTTCCGATGGCGCCGCCCGGGAAGGTGCTGTTGAACTGCCCGGCCCGGAAGTTCAGCGAGACGCCGTCACCCATCGAGAGGGTGAAGTTGTTCGCGGATCCGCTGTAGACCAGGCCGGTCAGGTTGCCGCTGATCTGCACGCCGGAGAAACCGGCGACGGCGGCGGACGCTGGCAGCGCGGCGGCCGTGGCGGCGTAGAGCGCGAGGCGGGTCGTGTGGGAACTCACGAGATGGTCCTTTCTCCCCGCGTCGGCACGTGATACCGACACGGTGGACGCCCGGAAGGCAGTCCGGAATGAATGGGGTTGGGAACGCACCGTGACGGGAATCACGGAAGGGGAACGCGTCGGGTCGGGAACCCGAAGAGGCGACTCTAGTCGATCACCACCACCGGATTCAACGGGAAACCCTTGTCATCCGGCGGTTTCAGCGCAGAACACACGTTTGACGCACCGGCGGGCCAGCGAAGCGGGTCCAAGAACTTGAGGCATCCTGAGGAACGGTGATCTCAGGCCCCCGAGGTCTCATCGAGCTGGGGCTCGATCACCCGCCCGTCCTCGATCCGGACGACTCGGTCCGCGTAGGCGGCGACCTTCGGATCGTGCGTGACCATCACGATCGTCAGGCCTGCGCGATGGCGTTCCTGAAGCAGATCGAGGATCTCCCGGCCGGTGTGCGCATCGAGGTTGCCGGTCGGCTCGTCCGCGAGCAGGATTCCCGGCTCGGCGGCGAGTGCCCGGGCGATCGCGGTCCGCTGCCGCTCGCCACCCGAGAGCTGGCTCGGTCGATGCGAGAGACGCGGCCCGAGGCCGAACTCCTCCAGCGTGCGACGCACCGCGGTGGCGTGCTCGCCGTGTCGGATTCGATGCCGCTCCGCCATCGCCTGCATGATCTGGAAGATCAGGACCGCCGTCGCGGCGCCGACCACCGCCCAGGTTCCGGCGAGCACCGCGAACTTCCCGATCGTCGGCACGTCCGCGGCGGGCAGCACGCGGCCGCCGATCGTCCAACCGAGGGCGGCGCCGATCACGCCGCCGAGCATCGCGATCAGCAGCGGCAGGGCGGCGACGAGGAAGCCCCCGGGCACGAGTCGCGGAAGCATCGCGTTCTCGATGACCGAGAGTTCGGGGAGCAGGTGGTAGAACTGGAAGACGAAGCCGACGTCGCGATTGCGATAGTGGTTGAGCGAGCCACCGCGAAGACCGCTCACCCGACGTCCGCGGTGACGGATCTCGCCGCTTCCTCGATCGGGTCGATCGAGGCCGCCGAGCAGATGCAGCAACGTGCTCTTCCCGCTGCCGCTCGCGCCGAGGATCGCGACCCACTCGCCGTCCCGGACCTCGATCGAGGCGTTCTTCAGCACCGGCACCGGCACGCGGCCGAGCCGATAGGTCTTCCGCAGATCGCGGGCCTCGAGGACGACCGGGTTGTTCGTCGCATCGTCCATGATCATTCGTA
>CAYZSH010000247.1:0-4614 GCA_964481025.1 uncultured Isosphaeraceae bacterium | reverse complement strand
GGCAAGGTCATCGGCTTCGCCGGCGACTACGTCGTGATCGACGTCGGACTCAAGAGCGAAGGACTCGTGGACAAGCAGGAGTTCGACGAGGCCGCTGCCGATCTGCAGATCGGCGACACCGTCGAGGTCCTGCTCGAAAGCACCGAGGACGAGAGCGGCGCCGTCGTCCTCTCCAAGCGCAAGGCCGACCGCATCCGCGGTTGGGAACAGATCCTCCGCACTCGCGCCGAAGGCGACGTGGTCGAGGGCAAGTGCATGCGGAAGATCAAGGGCGGCCTGCTGATCGACATCGGCGTGCCCGTCTTCCTCCCGGCGAGCCAGGTCGACATCCGTCGTCCCAGCGACATCGGCGAGTTCATCGGCCGCAACGTCCGCGCCGTCATCCTCAAGATCGACGAGGAGCGTCGGAACATCGTCATCAGCCGCCGGAAGCTGGTGGAGGAGGAGCGCGAGGAGGCGAAGCGCAGCCTGCTCGGCAACATCTCCGAGGGCGACATCGTCAAGGGCCGCGTGACCAACATCGCGGACTTCGGCGCATTCATCGACCTCGGCGGCATCGACGGCCTCCTGCACATCACCGACATGAGCTGGGGTCGGGTCAACCACCCGAGCGAGATGGTGCGGATCGGTCAGGAGATCGAGGTCAAGATCCTCAACATCGACCGCGACAAGGAGAAGATCGCCCTCGGCCTCAAGCAGCTCGAGCCGTCGCCGTGGGAGGAGATCGAGCAGAAGTACCCGATCGGCTGCCGCGTGACCGGCTCCGTGGTCAACCTCATGACCTACGGCGCGTTCGTGCGGATCGAGGAGGGCATCGAAGGCCTCGTCCACATCTCCGAGATGTCGTGGACTCGTCGCATCAACCACCCGAGCGAGTGCGTGCAGGTGGGCGACGAGGTCGAGGTCGTGGTGCTCGACATCGACAAGGAGAAGCTCGAGATCTCGCTCGGCATGAAGCAGACCGAGGTCAACCCCTGGGAGCTCGTCGCCGAGAAGTACCCCCCGGGCACGATCATCGACGGCAAGGTCCGCAACCTCGCCAACTACGGCGCGTTCATCGAGATCGAGCCGGGCATCGACGGCCTGCTCCACGTCTCGGACATCTCGTGGACCAAGAAGGTCGCGCACCCCAACGAGATCTTCCAGAAGGGCGAGACCGTCCGCTGCGTCGTCATCGAGGTCGATCAGGAGAAGCAGCGCGTGGGCCTCGGCCTCAAGCAGCTCTCCGAGGATCCGTGGCTGGAAGCGATTCCGACCGCGTACCGGCCGGGCATGATCGTCAAGGGACACGTCACGAAGATCACCAACTTCGGTGTCTTCGTCGAGCTCGAAGACGATCTCGAGGGCCTGCTCCACATCTCCGAGCTCTCCGACCAGAAGGTCGAGAACCCGCAGGACGTGGTGAAGGTCGGCGACGAGGTCGACGTGAAGATCCTTCGCGTCGACACCGACGATCGCAAGATCGGTCTCAGCCTCAAGCGTGCCCAGTGGGGCGGCAACGACACCACCGACTACTCGGATGGTGGCCCGAGCGGCTTCGACAGCCCGTCGCCGCGACGCGGCGGCATGGACGATCACGGCGCGATGGGTACCGACAAGATCCGATTCTGATCAGGTGCCGGCACGTCGATCATCGACGTGTGGATCCGACAACGACACGGGCCCGTCCTCTTCGAGGGCGGGCCCGTGTTCTGTCGTGGGGATCCCTGAGATCCCGGGGAGTGAGAGTTCGTGTCGGTCGGCGCCGCGACGAGGCGCCGAGGCTTCGTCAGCACATCGCGATGAACGTCAGGCAGGTGAGCAGGAGCATCCGGCGGCGATGGGACGAGACAGAAAAGAGCTGGGCGACGAGCATGGGTATTCTCCGATCTTTGGTTGTCCACCCACAAGGTGCGCCGACATTCCGCGACGGCAACCGTCGCAGCCCCTCGTCGGCAGGTCCGACCGATCCGTCGCCCGCATGATCCGAACCCCGCGCATCCCGTCCCGCCCCACCGACGCTCGGGCCCCCTTTTCCCGGACGTGGTTGGTGGCCCTGCTCCTGATGCTGCTCGCCATTCCGCGAGGCCAGGCCACGGCACGACCGCTCGATGACGTCCGAGTCCCGTCCATCGACGACGCGATCCCCGCCTGGCTCGAAGCCCGACGCTGGCTCGACACCGGCGTGATTCCCGAGTCCGACGCCGAGGACGCTCGACTCGCGATCGCCGACCTCTCGGCGGTGGGTGTGCAGCTTCGACTCGACGGCCGCGTGGTGGGCCGAGGCGTCGATCCCGACGGCGACGCGTTCGCGGTGAGACGGGCCTTCGGCCGCGCTCTTGCGCAGGCCCTCGGCGATCGGACGATCCGCCTGCTTCCCGAGCCCTGGCGAAGCACTCCGGGGCCGCGGCTCTGTCTCGAAATCGAGTTCGCCGGTCCGCGACAACCACTGGTCGGCGGCACGCTGGCCGCCGCCGCCCGCCGACTTCGACCGGGCGTCGACGGGGTCGCGGTCGTGCGCGGCGAGGACGTCGCCTTCGCGCTGCCCGGTCGTCTGCTCTCGACGGGTACCGCGGACGGCACCGGAAGCATGCTGATCCGCCTCCTCGATGAACTGGGGCTTCCGCCTCAGGATCTTCCCGAGCTTCGACGACTCGACAGCGTCCGACTCGAGCGCTTCGAGACGCTTCGCCTCGGACAGTCTGCGCCGGACGCCATGCCCGGCACTCGAAGTCGACTCGGCGGCCTCGTTCCTCGGGATGCTGACCTCGAGTCGACGTCCCGCACCCTCGCAGGATCGCTGCGTGCTCGGCTGGGAGACTGGCGGCCCGCCGAGGACCCGGCCAACCCCGAGTCGGCACGGCCATGGCTGGGGACCTTCGATCCGATCTCCGGACTTCATCAGCCGGTCGAAGCTCCGCTCGCCGACCGACTCCTGGCCCTCTGGGCGCTCGCCGAGCGTCCGGGCGAGATGAACACCGACCTCGACATCCCGTTGCCGAGCGACCTTGACGACGATTCGATCAGCGACATGATCGTCGACCTCGCCCTGCTCGCCTCGACACCGACCCGACCAGAGGCGGCATCGGCGTGGCTGGAACGGTCGGACTCGATCGATCGGTCGTCCTCGACCGTCGCGTCGATGGCTCGACACGCGGCCGCGCTCGGGGCCCTGCCCCTGGAGCTCGTGTCGAACGAGCGATTCGATGCGGCCTACGACGCGGTCTGGTCGGCCTGTGGATCGCTGCAGGACATCCACGCCGCGTTCGACTGGCTCGGTCTGACCGAGCGGGCGTGGTGGCGACGCCACGGCGAACCGGGACCGCGGCTCGAGTCGCTCCGCGCCGCCCGCGATGCGCTCCTGGCTCGACAGATCAACGATCCCACCAGCGACCTCGACGGTTCGATTCCCCTGCGGTCCGGAGCCGAGGAGGTCTCGGACGCCCGAAGCCTGCGGCTGCTGCTCGGCATGGCCGCCCTCCACGAGATCCCCGATTCGGACCTTGAGGGTCGAGACCGTGCCGAACGAGGGGCCGTGGGACTCGTCCGCTTCGTTCGTCAGCTTCAACTGACCCCGGAGGAGGCGGCCGACCTTCCCGAAGGACGTCGAGCGATCGGTGGCATTCAGGCCGCCCCCGCGGATCCCCGGCAGCCCCTCGTGGCCACCGCGATGGCGTTGATCGCGGTCGGCATCCTCGACGATGCCCCGCCGGCGGGGTTCAGCCCGTCTTCGCCCTGATCGCAGCCTCGATTCCTCGGGAACTCCGTCGGGAACTCGGGATCCCTTCCGTATACTCGTCGAAAGACTGGATGTCGCCGCGCCAGTCCTCCCCACTTCGGCGACCTGATCGGAGCCTCGCTGATGATTCGACGATTCGACCGCCGTACGACCCTGCTGGCCGCGATCTCGCTGCCGCTCCTCGCGACCGCGAGCTCGTCCGCCCAGAACCTGTCGGATCGCATCGCCGAAGTCGCTCGCCAGCGTGAGGCCGCGGCGGCGCGGGACACCAGCCAGAGCGCCCTTCTCGGCGCCCTGCTCTACACCGACATCAGCGTGGACTTCAACGACACCGAGGCCCGAGCGGCCTTCGAGTACGTCAAGGAACTTCTCGGCGTCGATCTGGTGGTCCGCTACAACGACGATCGCTCCGGACTCGGCATCGATCCCGAAACGCCGATCAACCTCAAGGCGACCGGAGTCCCGGCGCTCACGGTCATCGAGCGCATGCTGGAGCAGTGCGCCGAACTTGATCCGTGCACCTGGCAGCTTCGCAAGGGCTACATCGAGATCGGCACCAAGGACCGACTCTCGGCGCCCGCGGCACGTGAACTTCGGATGTACCCCATTCGCGACCTCCTCTTCGAAGTGCCCCGCTTCGACAACGCCCCCGAGTTCGACCTGAACTCCTCGCTCTCTCAGGGCGGTGGCGGACAGGGCGGCGGAGGCGGCGGCTTCGGCGGCGGTGGCGGTGGATTCGGTGGTGGCGGAGGCGGCTTCGGCGGCGGCGGCGGCGGTGGTGGCTTCGGCGGTGGCGGCGGCGGTGCCGGTGGTGGCGGCGGCGGCGGTGCGCCCTTCGGCAACCCCGGCGACGAACCTGAGCGGATGAGCGAGGAGGAGAAGGTCCAGCAGCTCGT
>CAYZSH010000246.1:0-4637 GCA_964481025.1 uncultured Isosphaeraceae bacterium | reverse complement strand
GCTCCTCCTTGATGTCGCCGGCCTCGACCGCGTTCAGCAACGCGTCGATGTCGGCCTGATCAAGCATGTCCGGTTCAGGCATGTCCACCACCTGCAAGGGAGTGCGTCGGCCCCGAGACGTCCGGGCCCCGCGACGCCGGCCTCCATGCCGACGACGGACGGGCGCCCCGCGGGCGCCGCCCCGTGGGGTCATCGGCTCGCCCCCGGAACGGGCTTGAGACCGCCGTCAGGGGCACAATCCGGGAAACGGCGGATCCGTTCGATCGAGGCCGTCCGACGGCTCGGACTCGCGACCGGGAACGGCCGAGAACCCGCGAGAATCGGGGTCGACTCCGGTCGAATCGCCGTCGCCTCCGTATGATCTCGACCCCATGGCCACCGCCCGAACCTTCAACGCCCGTCATCGGCTCGCGATCCTCGTGACCGCCTGCCTCGCCGCCCTCGCCGGACTCGTCAGCCCGGTCCACGCCCAGTTCGACTTCGGACTCGGCGGCGGTGGGAAGCAGGCGGCGCCGGTGTTCAACGATTCGCGCGACGAGGTCACGACGTCGGTGCTCCTCTCGAAGACCGAGGCGAATCCCGGCGCCGACCTCATCGCCGCGGTGATCCTCGACATCCACCCCGGCTGGCACGCCTGGCCCGGGCCGGGCATCACCGAGGAAGGCCTCGCCGAGTTCGATGGCGCGATCCGCACCGAGGTCTCGATCTCGACGTCGCCCGACAGCCCGGTCCAGCCGCATCTCGGGTTCGCCACCTGGCCGGAGATCCACGGCGTCGAGGCCGACCTGGGTGACGGTCCGGCCAGGTACGCCGTCTATGAAGGTCGCGCCGCGATCCTCGTTCCCGTGACCGTCGCGGCCGATGCAGCCGCGGGAACCTACGAGTTCGAGGTCACCGTCTCGTTCCAGAGCTGCGATGACCAGACGTGCCTCGCGCCAGCCCGCGAGACCTTGAAGGCGAGCCTGACGGTCGTCGCCGCCGGAGCGGTTCCCGGCGGCACCGACAACGAGGCGGACACCGCGTTCGCGGGCTTCGATCCCGCGGTCTTCGCGCGAATCCGTGGCGGCGAGACCGCCGCGGAGATCGTCGAGTTCGACGTGTTCGGCTTCGAGTTCTCGATCGACGTCGCGGGCGGCGGCGGCTTCCTGCTGCTGCTGCTGGTGGCCGCGTTCGGCGGTGCGCTGCTCAACTTCACGCCCTGCGTGCTGCCGGTCATCCCGCTCAAGATCATGGGCCTGAGCGCCGCCGCGGACAACCGTGCCCGATGCCTCGCCCTCGGCTCGTCGATGTCGGTCGGCGTCGTCTTCTTCTGGATGGTGCTTGGTGGCATGATCGCGGGGCTCAAGAGCTTCCAGTCGATCAGCGAACTCTTCCAGTTCCCGGCGTTCACCATCACCGTCGGTGCCGTCATCGTGGTGATGGCGGTCGGCATGGCCGGATTCTTCACGATCCGCCTGCCGAGCAAGGTCTACGCGGTGCAGACGAGCCACGACACGCTCGGCGGGTCGTTCGTCTTCGGCATCATGACCGCGATCCTCTCGACGCCCTGCACCGCCCCGCTCATGGGTGCCGCCGCGGCGTGGGCGACGACGCAGACGCCGCTCACCGTGCTCACGGTGTTCGCGTCGATCGGTGCGGGCATGGCGATCCCGTACCTGTTCCTGAGCGCCTTCCCCGACCTCGTGAAGAAGATGCCGCGAACCGGCCCCGCGAGCGAGGTCGTCAAGCAGGTCATGGGTCTGCTGCTGCTGGCAGCGGGCTTCTACTTCGTGGGCAGCGGCATCTCGGGACTCACCGTCGTCCCCGGCGAACCGCCGAGCCGCGTCTACTGGTGGTTCGTCGCGCTCGCCGCGGTGTCCGCGGGCGTCTGGCTTCTGGTGCGGACGTTCCGACTCACGAAGAAGGCCGGCCCGCGGGTCGTCTTCGGCGGACTCGGTGCCTTCATCACCGCGGTCTCGATCTGGGTCGGTCTCGTCATGACCGCGAAGGGCCCGATCGACTGGGTCTATTACACGCCCGAGCGGTTCGCCGACGCGATCGCCGAGGACAAGGTCGTGGTGCTCGACTTCACCGCGGAGTGGTGTCTCAACTGCAAGACGCTCGAAGCGACGGTGCTCCACAGCCCCGGCGTGGTCGAAGCGCTTCGCCGGGGCGACGTCGTGGCGATGAAGATCGATCTCACCGGCGAGAACCCCGACGGCAAGGCGAAGCTCGAAGAGGCCGCGCGGCTCACCATTCCGCTCCTCGTCGTCTATGGCAGCAAGGGCTCCGAGGTCTGGAAGAGCGATGCGTACACGCCGGGACAGGTCCTCGACGCGATCAACGCCGGGGACAAGTCCTACGGCCGCGGTTCCTGAGCGAGCGCCGCTTCGAGACGCTCGAGTCGAGACCGATCCCTCGCGCTCAACTGCATGAGCGGATCGAGTTCGCGGGCGGCGTCGAGCCGCCTCGCCTCGTCGATCGCAGCCTCGGCGTCTTCGCGACGACCGAGTTCGACCAGCACCTCCGCCCGGTCGATCCACCGACGCGGCTCGGTGGGATCGAACGCGCTGGCGGCACCGATCGCACCGAGGACCGCGGTCGGATCGACCAGGTCACGAGCCGCCGCCACCTGCAGGACCGAAGCCCGCGTCGACCATGACTGCGGCCCGGGCCGACGTTCGCACCAACGCTCGGTGAGCACCATCGCCTGCCGAAGATCGTCGTCGCTCCCTGCGGCCATGAACTGGTCGATCGCCCCTCGGATGACGCGGTCGTCCCACCACACCTCGTCGGTCGAGAGACTCGAGATTCCGGTGGCGACCGCGCGGCGGACCTCGGCCGAGGCACCACCGGGCTGTTCGGACGCGTCAAAGAGCGGCGTCAACGCCAGCTCGGCCCGCCGAGCCTCCTTGAGTTCGCCCGAGCCGAGCACCGCCGCGATCACACCCGTTCCGAGCACGATCGGACCCGCGAGACGTCCGAGCGACGTCGACCGCGGCGTCGCATCGCCCGCGACCGCCAGCAACGCCCAGCAGATCGCGACCGATCCGGGCTGCCAGAACAGCATCTCGATCTGCCCCTGCACGAGCACGACCGCCGCGGCGGCGATCGCCACGCGACGCACGGTTCGGGCATCGAGCGTCTCGAGCAGACCGAACATCGCGACGCCGATCAACGCCCCGACCGACGCCGCAGCCAGTCGAACCCCGATCGCCCCGCCATCGCCGGGCGCCTCGATGACCGCCTGCGCGAAGAGCACCATCACCACGCCCGCCACCGCGACACCGACCGTCCCGATCCCGAACGACGGCGAGTCGGTTGTCATCCGCAGCTCCGACGCGTCCTCGCCTCGCCGGAGAACGATCGCCACCACCAACGCCAGCCACGCGAGGCCGGTGACGCCGAGCGATGCGAGCCAGTCGATCGCGACGCTGTGCGCGCTCGCGACGTTCTCCGGACTCCGCAGTGGCTTGTGTTGCAGATACGAGTCCTGGAAACCGTCGGGACCGACGCCGACCACCGGCTGTTCGGCGAGGATCGACGTCGCCCCCTGCGCGTAATGCCAGCGGAAGAGCAGCGAGCGATCGCCGAGGGCGTCCTCGGGCAGCAGTCCTCGGCCGGCGATCGCCAGCAGCGCCACGATCGCGGCGGCGATCGCGAGTCGCGCGAGTCGCCTCGGATCGGCGTCCGACCACGGGCCGAGTGCGAGCACCGCCACCGGGAGCGCAAGCCCGCACGCGACGATCGCGCCCTTCGAGCCATTGAGTCCGATGAGGATCGCCAGCCCGACGCCGACGAGCCCGAGCAGCACGGGTCCCCCCGCCTCGACCGAACCGCGACGGCGCACCCGCCACGCGGCGAGCGTCGCCAGCAACAGGATCGCTCCCGATCCCGCGAGTCCGCTGAAGACGTTCGAGAACCCGATCCAGCCGGTCGCCTCGGGTTGACGCAACCGACGCTCGAACGCGAGCGCCGCCGCGGAATCCGCCGTCCATCCACGGGCGGCAAGGACTTCGTCGCGATGCGCGTCGAAGTACGCGACGGTGTCCGCATGCTCGCCGAACACCTGCCACCCGCCGCGCACGCCCATCGCCGCGATGCCGCCGACGAGGATCGCGACCACCGCCCGACGCGCCGAGGGCACCCGCACGAGGTGTGCCAGCGTCACGCCGAGGACGGCGGCCGCGAACCAGTCGAATCCCCGCCACGCCTGCAGCACGTCGACGCGAGCGTGCCAGAGGATGATCGGAAGCGGAAGCAGCCCGAGAACGACGAGGAGTGGATCGATGCCCGGACCACGCCGAACGAGGCGCGTGAGCGCGGATCCCGCGACGACGAGGATCACCGCATCGACGAGCATCGAGCCGCCGGGACCGAGGGCCGGGAACGGGCCGGACACCGAGGCGGGATCGACGTCGAAGAATCGATCCGGCGTGAACGGGAGCAGCAGCCGGAGCACCGCAAGCAGCGAGAGCAGCACGGCGGCACGCACCGACGCGCGGTCGTCGTCGGCCGGACTCGCGATCAACCGCGTTCTCCCGCGTTGGCCGCGGCCTTCAGACGCCGACGGGCGCCGGCCTCGAGCAGGCCGAGCACCAGCAGGATGCACCCGGTCTGCGCGCCGACCATCACCGCCTGCCACGGCGCGAGACTTC
>CAYZSH010000245.1:0-4638 GCA_964481025.1 uncultured Isosphaeraceae bacterium | reverse complement strand
CGAGCCGCTTGCCGAACTGCTTCCAGCGGGCGTACTGGTCGCCGACCTGCACCGCGGACTGGCTGGTGCCGCCGGCGACGGTCCAGGCCATGAAGAGATCCTGCTTCTCGAAGTTGCGAGGCAGTTCCGCGAGAACCCGCTGATCCTTCTTGTTCACCCAGAGCCGGTAGAGACCGCGGGTGCCTTCCGGCGCCGCGACCTCCTGGAAACCTTCGGAGACCTTGTCGAACGGCGGGTAGTCGGGGCGATCAGGCATGCCCTGCGGGGCCGGCGTCATCGCGGTCGCCGGCATCGCGGCGACGATGCTCGCGAGCCCGAGGGCACCAGCGAGCATGAGGGTACGGGTCTGAACCATGGAAACGGGTCTCCGGGGTATTGGGTCAGGATGCTGAAGAATAGATTCGAGAGTCGAGGGTAGGCCCGACCTGAGCGGAACGACTACCGGCGGCAACGTGCCAGGTTCCGATCCACTCGCCGAACCCACGGCCGCACCGGGACTACGCCTCGGCCGCGGCGATGTTCAGAGTCACGGGCGATCGGCGGCCGCCTCGAAGACGATCGGAGAGATGATCGGACGCTGATCAGCGCCGCCACCCTTGACGCCGATGGCCAGATGACCGGGCCCGGTGCCCTGCCACAGCCGGGCTTCGAGCGAGACGACCTCGCCCTTTCTCAGGCGGATCGGCGAGGTCGTCTGACCCGCCCGACCCTCGAACGAGTCGGTCTCGGTCCAGGACGACAGCGCGGCCGTGCCGAGCGGCTCGGCGCCGGGCTTTCCACCTGGCCGGACGGCGAGCCAGGATCGATCGTCGCCGGACAGCATGAAGACGTACTCGCCGTCAGCGGGCGCGGTCCAGTCGCCGCGGATCCGGACCGCGACGTTGGAGCCGATGTCACGCGGGGTGGCCGCCTCGACCAATGCGACGGTGCGGGCGGGCTTCGTCCCGAAGGCGGGAATCGTGGTCGGATCGGCCTCCGCGACGCCGTTCCAGACGTCCATCGTGAACGCCGGCTCGAGCGACGCCCCGATCGGCATCGGACGATCGAATGCCGATCGCGGAACCCTCCACGCGACGATCAGGTGGTCGGGGCCCTTCACGTCACGATGCCGGGCCTCGATGTAGCACCGCTGTCCCTTGATGAGCGTGATCGCCTTCGAGGTCTGCCCGGGCTGTTCGAACGACATCGGACCGCTGAAGTCCTCGACCGTGGCGACCGGTTCGGCCTTCGCGGGGTCACCGCCGGGGGCGACCAGAAGCACCGCGTCGTTGTCCGCGGCGATCGCGAAGCGATACGCGCCCGTGGTCGGAACCTCCACCCAGCCGCGGATCCGCTGCACGAATCCGTCGCCGGCATCGGTCGCGCCGACCGGCGCGGTCACGAGCTCGCGTCGCTGCGGCTCGCCCTGGAACGCCGTGCCGTCCTTCAACGACTCGGGCGTTCCCGGTCGGGTCCAGATCTCGCGGGCGAAGACGCCGGGGTTCTGCGGCGAGGGCTCGTCGGCGGCGAGCGACGAACCCGCGAACGCCGACGTGAGCACCGCGATCGCACCGAGGATCATCGAGCCGGAAAGGCGATTCATGAGCCGGATCTCCTGATGTGACACCATTCGCTGGAAGCCATGCCAAGGGCACGGGGAGGCTTCGTACACTTCATCCCGATTCGCCGATCAAGGCGTCCTCGGAATCGCCGGAGGGTACTCGTTCCGAGGCTCGGCGATGGGACGCGGTCGAGACGCATCGCCCCGGATCATCTCGCGATGAATGAACTTCTGGAAGGCCTCCGACAGAGTCTCGCCGACCCCGTGACCCGCCACGCGATGCTCATCCATCTGCCGATCACGGTGGCGGGGCTGGCGATTCCGTTCGTGGCGGCGCTGCCGTTCATCGCGGGTCGCGCCGCGATCGCCTACCGCGCGATCCTCGCATCGATCGTCTTTCTCACCGCGGTCGTCGCCTGGCAGGCGGGCGAGGCGGGTGAAGCCGCGGAGCCGATCGTCGAGGCCCGGCTCCGCACCGACGACGCTCGACGGGTCCTGCATGACCACGAGGAGCGCGGCGAGAAGGTCGCGCCGCTGATGGCGGCCACCGCGGGGCTGATCGCCTTCAGCCTGATTCCCCGTCGCGGCGTCCGGCTGGCGGCCGGGCTCGCCGCCACGGCCGCCTCGATCGGCACGGCTGCGGTGGTGGTGATCGTGGCGCACGATGGCGGACGACTGGTGCACTGGTTCGACTCGGGTCCGGGAACCCACGCGGGAATCACGTCGGGATCCGATCCGGATTGATGCCCTCCGAGTCCGCGATTTGCGGACCCTTGGCATATGGAAGGCGTCTCAATCCCCGCTGAACGCTCCGAAATACGGGCGCCATCGATCGTTCACGGTGTACCCTCGGACATCGTCCACCGGAATTCGGTCGGATGACGCCCGCAGTCCTCGATCGTCTCCAGAACGGACCCCTGCATGCTTCGTGACCACCTTCGCGGTGCCCTCTTCGCCGGCGTGATGCTCGGCATCGCCGGTCCGGCGACCGCCTCGAGCACCGAGACCGTCGAATTCGTCGTGCCCGAGCTCGCCGAGCGGCCGCTGGCGATCTCGTTCGAACCGGCTGGTCGCCGGGGTGAACGATTCGAAGTGCTGGTCTCCGACGGCGTCGGCCTGGTCCCCCACCAGGCACCCGCGGACGTCATCCTGGTCGGGCACATCGACGGCCGGGACGACCTGCTCGTCACCGCCCGGCGAACCGACGAAGGCATCGACCGGATCCGCATTCGTCCGCGAAGCGGGCAGACCGCGTTCCACCTCTGGCGGGACGGCGAGGGTTACCGCGTGGACCGCATCGTGGAGACCGGACTCGAGCCCGGCGTCTGCGGCGTGACCGCTGAACACGATCTGCCGGGACCGCGTCCCGAGGCCGCCGGCCGTTCCGAGGCCCCGGTCGCTCGGGGACAGGGCATCCAGGGCCCGACCCGACCCGTCGCCGCCGAGATGACCGAGCCCACGACCCTCGCCGCGGGCACCGGCTGCGTCCGCGTCGCCCAGATGGGCTTCGACCTCGACTTCGAGTACCTCAGTGACGTCGGCGGTGACGTGAACGAGGCGATCCTGCGGGTCGAACAGAGCCTCGCCGAAACCGATCTGCTCTACGCCGAGCAGTCACAGGTGCAGCTCCAGCTCGTGCGGATGATCGTCCGCACCGATCCCGCGACCGACCCGTACTACGGCGTCGTCGGCGCCGGCAACCTGCTCGACACGCTCCGCAACGAGTGGAACTCGAACCAGCAGGACGTCGAGTTCGATCTCGGGCACCTCGTGTCGGGCACGCCCGCAGCCGACGGCATCCTCGGGCTCGCCTGGGTCACCGCGCTCTGCACGAACTACTGCTACGGCATGAGCCGCACCGACTACGCGGGCGTCTTCGCCCACGAGATCGGACACAACTTCAGCCTGCCGCACTGCGTCGATCCCGCCTGCACCGCGATGTGCGGCGCGTGCATGGATCTCGGCCCGCTCAGCGCCAACCAGGTCCGCAACTACGCCCGAACCCGCTCGTGCATGGCGCCGATCGACGGCATCGACGACGCGGTTCCGCCGTACGCGGCCGACGATCGCGTGACCGCGATCGACGGAGTCGTCGAGTTCAACCCGCTCGCCAACGACGGCGACGGCAACTGCGACCCGCTCGAGATCAAGGACTTCGACGCGGTCAGTGCTCGCGGCGGCACCGTCACCGAACTCGCCGACGGCCGACTCCGCTACGAAGCCGCCGCCGGTTTCGCCGGTCCCGACCACTTCGAGTACGTCGTCGGCGACGGCACGAACCTGCAGTCGACCGGCACGGTGAACATCGACGTCACGTTCTCGGGCACGGTCGTCGTCGCCCGCGACTGCGCGACCGCGAACTTCGCGAAGCTCGAGGACGCGCTTCGCTACGCCGACCCGACCGCGGGTGGCGAGATCCTGCTCGGCGCCGGCACCTGGTACGGCCCCTTCTCGACGGATCGTCCGGTCCGCATCCGTTCGATCCAGGGTCCCGACCTCACGCGGCTCACCGGCAACGGTGACGGCACGCCGATCCTTTCCGTCTCCGTGGCAAGCGGCAACGTCCTCGTCGAGGGCATCACCTTCAGCGACGCGTACAACACGACGGACGGCGGCGCCGCAGTGCTGTCGGGCACCCGCGTCGACGTCATCGGATGTCGGTTCGTGGATGCCGCCTCGGACGGCGATGGCGGCGCGCTCCGGCTGACCGGTGGCAGCGCGTACGTGATCGATTCCCGATTCGACAACTGCTCGGCGCGAAACGGCGGCGCGGTGTCCGCGTCGGTCTCCGGCTCGTTCGCCTCGACCGACAGCGACTACGTCTCATGCTCGGCGACCGCGGGTGGCGGCACGATCTCGGCGTCGGCGGTGGTCGCTCGGCTGACGCGCACGACGATCGCCGTCTCATCGGCGAACTCGGGTGCCGCGGTCTCCTCGCCCAGCGGCGAGATCCGACTCACCGACACCACGATCTGCGGCAGCGGCCCGGCTCCGATCGCCGGGACCATCACCGACGTGAGCGGCAACGACATCGGCGGCGACTGCGGTTGCGGCACCGCCCCGTGGCGCCAGCCCGTCGACTGCGACGGCGACGGCGT
>CAYZSH010000244.1:0-4649 GCA_964481025.1 uncultured Isosphaeraceae bacterium | reverse complement strand
CCGGCCGAGAGCGTGAACTCGATCATGAACCCGTAGTTGGTGCTGGCGCCGCCGATCTCCTGGCCCGGAAGGATCGGGTAGTCGCCGAAGGCCGACTCGCCGAAGGTTCCGCTCAGGAAGGTGCCCGCGGAGCCGCTGGCACCGTCGAGCAGCGTGCCGACCGTCGTGCCGGCACCGAAGCCATCACCCGTCGCATCGACGAAGGCGGTGTAGATCGAACCGCCCTCGATGGACGAGACCGCCACGCCGTTGCCGTTGAGGTCCGTGAAGGTGCCGGCGATCGAGCCGCCGACCAGCGATCCCGCGCCGTACTCGGTCGCCACCATGTCGGTGATGAACAGGTAGAACGTCTGCGTCTCGCTGCTGGTGTTCATGACGGTGAAGTTGGCGAGGAGGCTCTGGGCGGTCGCGGTGCTGGCGAGCATGTCCCAGTTGATGCCCCAACCGCTTCCCGAGCCGCTGCCCGTGAAGTCGTAGCCGTCGTCCGTCCAGTTGGTCGAGCCGTCGATCCCGGTCGTCCACGTGGTGGACTGGGTTGCCGTGCTCAGGCGGATCGATCCGCCATTGCTCTGGGCATTCGCCGACACGGCGATCGAGGCCACCGAAACCGCGGCCACGGCCGCGGAACGCATCTTCAGGTTGTTCACAACGATTCCCTTTCCCTGTCGATGCCACCCTCGTGACTTCCGGCTCCTGAGAAGGAGTCCCTTCCGGTCGTCTCGCCCCGCCTCGCGGCGGGCTGGTGGCCGAGGCCACCTGGGGCGGATCTCACCCTTTTCCCTGAAGCGACGCTGGTACCAGCCAGCGCCGCCTCCCGACGGCGAACCGTCGAGACCTTTTCACCATCGAAGGTAACACCGCTTCCGGACCGGGCGAGGGAATTCCCGGACAAGCCGTCGAATTCGGTACGACCCTCACGAGTGTCGTCGGATTTCCGGGGCTGCGACTTCAGATCCGGCTTGCAGAATCAAGAGGCTTGAGATTCTCGGACCTTCAGTTTGGATGTCGCGAGACTCAGCCGTCACCATCCGGGTCGATTCCCGCCGTCTGGATGGGCTGATCGGTGATGGCTCGCTCGGCGAGCACGATGATCGGGGCTCCTTGTCGGACCTCTCCCGGCGTCCGAACGAGTGCGTTCCAGCCGAGGACCGGCTTTCCGTTCCAGGACCGGGTCCGTGCGAGCGTGGTCAGGGGTTCGGTGCCCGTCCGCGTTCCGGTCTCGGGATCGACTGTCGTCGCCACGCACCGAACGCACGGCTTCACGAGCTCGAGTTCCACCTCGCCGATCCGGATCCGCCGCCAGCGGTCCTCGGCGTGTGCCGGGACGCCGCTCACGAGGATGTTCGCTCGGAACCGCCGGGCCGCGAACCCCGGACCGACCGCCGCCGCGATCGTCGCGGTCGCCAGCACCAGCACCGGATAGCCGTCGCTGAGTCCGGTCGTCGCACCCTCCGCGGGCGGATCGGTCTGGGTCCACGGATCACGCTCGGGCAGGTGCCGACGCAGCCGCACCGCTCGACCCAGACGGCTCGACAGCCATTCGGCGACCTCGTCGCCCTCATCGATGACGACACGGGACGCGCCCCAGAGCGTGGCGGTCGTCGATGCGTGGTCGGAGTCGTTCGCCGGTCGGACCTCGCACTCGTCACCGTCCCACGACAGAAGGAGACCGGGCAGCGGGGCGGTCGGATCCAGCAATCCGACATGGCACCGCGCGAGCCGCGGTTCCTCGCGGAGCGAGACGAAGCGATCGTCGGCATCGACCAGCATCCAGCGGCGATCGAGCCGGGGCCCTCGGTCGTCGAACCGCCAGACGTCCGGTTCGAAGCCCCGCAGGCTCTTGACCGGATGCACGCCGAGCGCGGCGACCCGCGGGGCGTCGATCTCGGCGCCGGAGTCGTCGGAAGCGGGGTTCTCGGTGGCGTCGGTCACGGCGATCACCGTACCCTCGGAGCGTCATGCTTCGCGTCGGTCCCGTCGAACTTCCCACCCGGGTGCTTCTCGCCCCGATCGCCGGCCACACGGATCTCGCGTTCCGGCTGCTCTGCCGCGAGCTCGGTGGCGTCGGTTGCGCGTACACCGATCTTCTCAACAGTCGGGCGATCCTCGCGGGCACCGAGAAGTCGATGCTCCTTGCGGCGACCGCGCCCGGCGACGAACCGTTCGGCATGCAGCTCTACGGGGCGCCGCACGATCCGCTGCCCGAGGCGGCGGTCTGGGCGATCGATCATGGAGCGGCGATCGTCGACATCAACATGGGCTGTCCGGTGGACAAGGTCGCCAAGAAGAACGGCGGCTCGCTGCTGCTGCGCGACTGCCCGAGCACGATCGATCTGGTCGAGCGGATCATCGCCGCGGTCGAACGGCACGCGGGCGGACGGGTGCCGGTCACCGCGAAGATCCGACTGGGCTGGGACGACCGGACGATCGTCGGACCGCGACTCGCCCGGGATCTTGAGCAGGCGGGCGTCGCGATGGTCACCGTGCACGGTCGCACCACCGTCCAGCGTTTCAAGGGGTGCGCGAACTGGGACGCGATCGGCGAGGTCGTCGCCGCGGTGGATCGCATTCCGGTGATCGGCAATGGCGACGTCATCGAGCCCGCCGACGCGGTGCGACTCATGCGGCACTCGGGATGCGCGGGCGTCATGATCGCCCGGGCCGCGATCCGAACGCCGTGGATCTTCCGTCGCGCCCATGCGGCGATCCGACTGGCGGAAGCCGATGGCGGACTCGGTCCGGCTCCCGGCATCGCCGCGACCGAACCGCTCGACGACGCGGGCCGCGACGCGTGCGAGACCGCCCTGGCGGAACCGACCCTCATCGAGAAGTTCTGCGCCGTGCGGCGGCACATCGATCTCTCCGCCGAACATCAGTCCGAGCGCATCGCCCGTGAACTCATGCGGCAGCGGATCAGCTGGTACGGCAAGTCGATGGGCCACGTGAAGCCGCTCAAGGAGGCGATCCGAGTCGCCCCCGATCTCGCCTCGATGCGCCGGGCGTGCGATGCGTGGATTGACTGGGCGATGTCGGAACCTGGGATGAGCACGGAGACGATGGCCCCGCGCGGCGTGGTCGGACCCGACGGATCGATCGCCGAGGTCTGAGTCCCCTTCCTTCCTTCCTTCCGCGGCGAATGAGATGTTTTTGCGGCCGAGGAGCCGACCTCATGCCGTAGATTGTCCGCTCCACGGAAATCACCGGAGACTCCCATGCACTTCGCCGCCGTCCTCGCCTCGTCGCTTCTCGCCCTCACGCCTCTTTCTCAGGACGCGCCGACGATCCAGAAGGCACCGCCTTCGAAGGCCCCCGTCCCGGCGGCGGCGACGGAGGCCGGTCCGCATGCGAAGCTCCTCGCCATGCTCGGTCCGGAACTCGAGAAGGCCGACGGCACGAAGGTGAAGACGACCGACGCCCTCGAAGGTCGATCGCACGTCCTGATCTACTTCACCGCGAGCTGGTGCGGTCCGTGCCGTCGCTTCACGCCCGATCTCGTCAAGTACGCGAACGAGCACGAGAAGGCCACCGACTTCACGGTCATTCTCGTCGGCAGCGATCGCTCCGCGGACGCGCAGCAGGCGTACATGGAGAAGTCGAAGATGCCGTTCCTCGCGGTTCCCTTCGGCACCGACGCCGTGAAGAAGATCAAGCAGACCTATGCGGGCAGTGGCATTCCGAACCTGCTCATCCTCGACACCGATGGCAAGGTCCTGAAGGGGTCGTACGAGACCGACGGCCGCTACTCCCCGGAGAACCGTGACAGCTACATCGGGCCGCAGCAGGTGCTCACGAAGTTCACGCAGATGCGGGCGGAAGCCGAGAAGGCGGCCTCGACCGAGGCCGGCTGATCGCGGTTCTCTCCGGCAACCCGCGCGACGGGGCATTCCCAAGTCCATGACGCCATCGAGCCGATGACCCGGGATCGGTGCGCGATCGCCGCGCCCGTCCGTCGATGCCGCGCCCGGATCCGCCATGACCCCCGAGCCAGTCCGCCTTCACGAACCCGCGAAGGGATCGCCGCTCATCGTCCGTGTGCTGGTCCTGCTGCTCGGGGTCGCCCTGCTGGTCGGGATCCCGATCTCGATCTCCGCCCGGATGATCGCGGGCACCGCCATCGAGGAGGCGACGCTGTCCCGGCTGACCGCGGCCCGCGCGATCAAGGCGAGCCGCATCGAGTCGTATCTCGCGCAGATCAGGGCCGAGGTCGAGGTGATGGCCCAGCTCCCGAAGATCGCCACGGCCATCCGCGACATGTCCGCGGCGTACGACGCGATCGAGCCGACCGCGTCGGGATCGCAGGCGATGCGAATCTTCGTGGAGGACGTGTTCGCACCCGGCTTCGCCGCCGCCACCGGTGGATCGATCGCCGCCGACGCGGTGCTGCCCGCCGATCCCCGCGGCCTCGAACTCCAGTCGGTCTACATCGCGAACAATCCCAACCCGATCGGTCGCAAGGACGAGCTGGTCGCCAGTGATCGCGGCCTCGAGTACGACGCGGTGCATCGCGAGACGCACACTCTGCTGCGATCCCTCCAGCGCCGCTTCGGCTACTACGACATCTTCCTCGTCGATGAACGAGGCACGGTCATCTACACGGTGTTCAAGGAGATCGACTTCGGCACGAACCTGCTCGACGGTCCGTTCCGCGA
>CAYZSH010000243.1:0-4670 GCA_964481025.1 uncultured Isosphaeraceae bacterium | reverse complement strand
GCGAGGGCACTCGAACGTGCAGGGCGTGGGGTCCGTCGGCGTGACGCCGGTTCTCAAGCCGTCGATTCTGAAGGCCCTCGAAGCCCGACTCGGGGTCGAACTCCCGAAGACTCCGGGGCTCGACACCATGGCGTGCATGGAGGCGGCGGAGCGGGGCGAGATCGATCTTGCCGTCTGCCTCGGCGGCAACCTCTTCGGCTCGAACCCCGACTCGGCGTTCGCGAGCAAGGCGCTTCGGAACGTCCCGCTGGTCGTGCAGCTTTCGACCACCACCAACACCGGCCATTGCTGCGGGCTCGGTCGCGAGACGCTGGTGCTGCCGGTGCGGGCCCGCGACGAGGAGTCGCAGGCGACCACGCAGGAGTCGATGTTCAACTTCGTGCGGATCTCCGACGGCGGCCCCGCCCGACATGAAGGACCGCGGGGCGAGGTCGATCTCGTCTGCGAACTCGGCGAGCGGGTGCTCGGGACGAGCGGTGCGGGTCCGGGGGCGCTCGACTGGACGGCGATGCGCGACCACGACGCGGTGCGATCGCTCATCGCCGAGGTCGTGCCCGGATACGGGGCGATCGCCGAGGTCGGGGCCACGAAGCGGGAGTTCACGATCGACGGCCGCATCTTCCACGACCCGACCTTCCCGACCGAGTCGGGCCGAGCGAGGTTCCACGTCGTCGAGGTGCCGTCGTCGCGACTCGCGCCCGACGAACTCGCCCTGATGACGGTCCGCAGCGAAGGCCAGTTCAACACCGTGGTCTACGAGGACGAGGACCTCTACCGCGGCCAGGATCGACGTGATGTGATCCTGATGCACCCCGAGGACATGGCCGCCCGGGGGCTGGCCGCCGACGACCCCGTCGAGGTCTCCAGCAACCTCGGGACCATGCGGGTGCTCGCCCGACCGTTCG
Organism: uncultured Isosphaeraceae bacterium; assembly: GCA_964481025.1. Taxonomy (GTDB): domain Bacteria; phylum Planctomycetota; class Phycisphaerae; order Phycisphaerales; family SM1A02. The sequence goes on along the minus strand of CAYZSH010000243.1, from coordinate 3,765 downwards.
AGATCGCCCGCGGATGTGCGGCGATGTACTACCCCGAGGCGAACATCCTGGTGCCCCGGACGCTGGACGGAGCCTCGAAGACCCCGGCCTTCAAGAACGTTCGGGTGCGGGTGACCGCGGTGGGGTGACGTGGCATGGGGCGGCGCGCAGGTGATCGTCTTCGGGGGCCGACGCCTGCTCAGGTCTCATCGCTTCGTGAACGGATCGATGTCGGCACCACACAGGTGTGGCAGTCGAGTCTTCAAGGCCCGTCGCTCAGGCACGCTCATCGCGGGTCGGCATCGGCCAGCGAAGCACGACGTTCGAGCTCAGAAGTGGGTGCGCCACGATCAGTCGATGCCGGACGAGGTCTTCGGGTCGGCTGCCGATCGCGTCCGCGGCTCGGGTGATCGCGGTCGCGTACGCCGTCGTCGCCGACTTCGAACTGCCGGCGCCCAGCGCGGGCAGGGTGAGCGACTTCGGCGTGTCGAGCGGCATCGCCGGCTCGACTTTCTCTGTGATCGGAAACTCGTGCAGATCCCGCCACGGCGTCTGATGCGTCACGCCCACGATCTCGCTGAACCCCGTCGGCGACGGATCGCCCGTCCACGGAATGTCGCGATGCAGAAGCACCTCCAGCACCAGCGTCTGCACCGGCACCCAGATCGGGAGTCCGAATCCGGCGTGTTCGCCGGACTGCCGTGCGAACTGGTAGCCCGTTGACGGAAGGCGTTCGGCGAAGACGAGATCGACCGGATTTGCAGGGGATGTACCGTCGCCGCGGAAGGTGACGCACGGACCGCGGCGATGCATCTGCGTCGAGGTCTGGGCGACCGCACCCGGCGAACAGAGGTCTTCGCAGTCAATGGCGAGTTCATCGCCCTCGGCGGCCGCGTCCGTGCCCGCGGTCGTCTGGATCCGGCTGCGACGGTGGATCGCCATCTCGGGTCCGGGGCGGGATCGGTGCAGCCCGAGGAACATCGTCACCGCGGAGATGGCGAGTTCGTCCGACTCTCCGGTCGGATGGAGCAGATAGCTCGCGACGAGCGTGTTGACACCCATTCCCCAGATCGCGGTGTTCGCGTTGGTCGCGGCCTCGCGAAGTCGCAGCGCTTCGTGCCGACTTCGATCCGAGTCGCCGGCATCGGATGAGAACTTCTTCAGTCGTCGCCGATCGAAGCCGCGACGTTCGCACTCGCGATCGAACGCCGTCACGGCGCGGCGCAGGGCGTCGACCTGCTTCTCGGCGGCGCCGTGTTCCGACAACGCCTCGATGATGCGCTGCCAGCCCCGCGTACCGGGGAACAGCGACATCGCCTCCGCGGGGCCCGGCGCCTGCGTGAGACTCACGAGTTTCCACGCGAGGCTCTTGTCGATCCCGAGGGCGCGGCCGGCAGCGCGGGCGACGCTCGACTCCTCGACCGCTTCGGCGAGGGCGATGCGAGCGGCATCGCACACCGCCTCGGCGCCGGCGAGGATGGTCGCGCGATCGAGGTCGAGCACGGATTCCATGGCGATGTCGCGTTCGCTCATGCCTTGCTCCGTCGCGAACCGGATCGCGGTGCGGGGGAGAGGATCGTGCGGAGCAGGAGGTTCGAGGAGAGGACCGGGAACGGCACCACGATCTGGTGCGCCATGAAGTCCGCGAGCGACCGGCCGGTCGCCTTGGCCGCGAAGGTCAGCATCTTCTGATGCGACTTGCGGGCTTCGCGAAGTTCACCGGGAAGGTCCACATGCAGCCCGCTTCGGACGCCTTCCGCCATCGGCAGACGCTGCACGTCGATCCAGTGGTTGCGGATCGCGGGGCCGCTGACCTGGCTGTACGTCGCCGCTTCCGGGCTGTCGCCCAGAGGAATCGATCGTTCGACAAGCACCTCCAGCACCGCCCACGAGCAGGGAATGTGGATGGTGGTGCCGAAGGTTCCCACCTCGCGTTCGTGGCGCGCGTGGATGTACGCCGCCTTCTCGAGTCGTTCGCCGAACACGAGGTCGATCCCGCGGCTCGGCGAGGTGCCGGCGCCTGCGAGGAAGACGTGATCCTTGTCGGCGTGGTGCCGCACGATGAGTTCATCCGCGGCATCCGCACTGGAGAGTTCGGGAATCAGGCAGGGCACCTCGGATCGCGCGATCGCCTCGCCGAGGACGGCGTCCTCGGCGCGATCGGAATACGACGAGGTCGCCATGAAGACGCGGCATCGAGGCCCGGGACCGGTGCAGTGCAGACCGTGGAACCAACTGAGACTCAGGATGTCGAGAAGATCGTCGGTACCGGATCGAGTGAGGACGTAGGTCGAGCCGAGGACCTCCGCCGCGGTGCCCCAGAGCGTGCGGTTGGCAAGCATCGCCTGCTCGCGCAGTCTCCGGTACTCGTCACGACTCCGGTCCGAGTCGAGTCCACCCGCCGCCATCGCCGTGAGCATCGTGCGGTCGATGCCGCGGTCGGCGATCTCTCGGTCGAAGCCGGCGATCGCAGCCTGCAGTTCCTCGATGAGCGCTTCGTCGCAGTCCGACTCGGCGAAGGCCTCCATCGTCTTCTGCCAGCCTCGTTTGCCCGGGAGACTGGAGAGCACGGTCGCGATGTCCGGCGCGGCGGCGAGGTTGACGAGTTTCCACGCGAGATTCTTGTTGAGTCCGAGCACGCGACCGCAGGCGCGGACCGCGGTGGGATCGGGAACCACGGTTCGCAACGCGGCATCCACCGCGCCGGACAGTGCGTGCGCCCGGCGTTCGAGCGCGGCAAGATCGGCGGCGTAACCGGTGCTGGTGTCGGGTGGCGTCATCGGTAGAACGGCGAGGATAGTCGCCCGCCTCGATTCCTCGACGGTCAGCGGGGCTTGGGTGTCCCGGGAGACGTCTTCGTCCGTCATTTAGTCGGCGTCCGATCCCGGCGGTGGATCACCGTTGTGCCCGAGTCGGCGGCACGCCCGCTCGAAGTCCTCGGGCGTGTTCACGTTCAGGAGCAGTTCCGATTCGCGGGCGGCCAGCCGCACGCGGGTAGCCGACTCGCCGAGTCCCTCGATCAGACGGTGCAACGCGCGTTGGCTGGCATCGAGTCGTCGGGTGATCTCCGGAAGGTGCGCGGCGGCGATCCGACAGGGCAGCGGTCGCATGCCGTCCTCGCCCGCGAACTCGAAGCAGGTCAGGCCGTCGGCATCGCCTTCCCGCAGTCGAAGCAGCAGTGCTGAGGGCAGCAGCGGCAGGTCGCAGGGCACCACGAGGTACTGGGGCGAGCGTCCGCTCGCGAGCAGTGCTTCGAGCGCGGCGAGCGGACCGGCGTCGGGTCGCAGATCGTCGATGCGATCGTGCCCGACGACACCGTGCGGATCGCCGAGGAAGACGACGTCGTGACAGATCTCGCGGAGCGTGTCGCGCATGCGTTCGGCCATCGTACGGCCGTCGGGAAGACGCATCGCCGCCTTCGGCACGCCCATCCGCGAACTGCGACCGCCGGTCAGGATCGCCGCGGTGAACGGCCACGGTCGTCGTGGCACCGGCATGATCACGACGCGGACTCCGGGTCGATCGGCTCGAGCCCTGACGCGCGAAGGACGTCGGTCGCGCGGGCCGCGCCATCAACGCCGGGCGACTTCGGTTCGCGATGCAGCGGGCGGGTGGCGTGATCGCCGCACGCGTCGAGCGTAACTCGGGCGCCCTCCCGGATCACGCCCGGCTCGATGACCGCGGCGTACATGCCGATCCGATTCCACATCGTGCGCTTGAGGTCGGGCGAGAGCGCGTCGAGCACGTAGCACGGCGGACGGACCTTCGTGATCTCGAGCACCACGT
>CAYZSH010000242.1:0-4675 GCA_964481025.1 uncultured Isosphaeraceae bacterium | reverse complement strand
GGCGACAGCAGATCCGCGGCGTCGGTGACGATGCGATCGAGGTAGTTGACCGCGTTCGCGCTGTCCTTGCGCCCGACGCCCTTGGTGCGGCGGCGATCGTCGCGGCCCTGCATCGCGTCGAGGACGTCGCCGACGTCGATGATGCCGGCGTTGCGTTCCTCGGCTTCGCGAAGGTGCTTGATCTGCAGCTTGTGGTCGCTGTCCGCAGAGTCGATGTGACGGTCCCCGGTGAGCAGGAACCACTGCTCCCACCCGGAGCCGGTGGACTCCATCGTCACCACGTGGACGTTGCGCGACCGTGCTTCAACGTTGAACATCAGGATGCCACCACCTTTCCGGGTCTGGCCTGCCCCTCGGGCTGATGTCGGACTTGCCCGCACCCTGCCCCACGAGCCATCGCTCGGGCGAGTACACGGCGAACGCACCGCTGCGGTGCAGTTCCTCGAGGCGGTGATCGATGTGCCGCTTCGGAACGCCCGCGATCAGCCCGAGATCGTTGCAGTGCATGTAGGCGGTGGCGATCGCCTTGCCGCGGATCACGTACGCCTGCGTGCGGTTGACGCTGTACGCCTGATGGATGCCAGGCTCGACGCGGATCGGGCGTCGCTCCTGGCCGTGCGTGTGCTGCCCGCCAAGATAGATCATGTCCCAGCCGCGGCGCGTCCGTGCGATCAGATCGAGCGACTGCTCGCGGAAGCCGTCGGCGAACACCGCATCGTCCTCGAACACGACCAGCACGCCGCCGTCGCGGTGGTAGCCCTCGACGAGAGCGCGTCGCCAGATCATCAAGTGCGACTGCAGGCATCCCCACGCGCCCGCGGGGATCTTGGAGACGCTTGGCACCGTCACCCGCGATCCGTCGATCGCGGCGAACCGCTCGACGCTGTCGAGGATCGGGCAGCCCGCCACAAACCGATCCCAGCGATCGACGCGACGATCGAGGTTGATGACGACCGCACGCGCAGGCACGCCGCCGAGGATCGCCGCGACCTCGTCGATCCACCGTTCAGGCATCGGGCCACTTCCCCAGCGGGCACGCCTCGCTTCGCAGCCGCGTCTTCGCGAAGGTGAAGCAGCCGCATTGGTTGCAGCGGCCGTGGTCCCAGCGGTCGCACGATTCGCAAGCGGCGCGCCGGGCGGCGATGGTCGAGGCCTTGGCGATCTGCACGAGGTTGAGCTCGCTTGCGGCGAGCTTCATCGCACCCGCCATCATCTCCGCGGCTCGCTTGCCGCATCCAGAGCATGCCATGCGTCAATCCTGGAACGGGACGGTCGAGATCGTGAGCGTGCCCTTGTCGAGCGTGATGTCGTAGCACCCGACGCAGTTGTCTTCGTTGCTCGGATCGCAGCCAGACTCCGCCGGGCCAACAGGATCGATCGGCTGGAACGAACCCAGATCCTCCGGGCACGGGCCTGGGTAGTAGCCGGTCTGCCAGCACGGATCGTTTGCCGGATCGAACAGGTTGGAGCAGAACGGCATGATGTCGTTGCCATCCTGATCGCGCGTCGCGCCGGTCGGCACCGCCGCGTACATGAGTCGCCACTCTCCGATGGGCGGGCTGATCTCGCGAGTCAGCCGCGCGATGTAGATCAGCGTTGGCGGCGACCACGTGAGCGGCCCTTGTCCGTACTGGATGTAGTTGTCGATGGACAGCGTCTCGGCGGGCTCGATCACCAACGCGTGCAGCGGGAACGGCGACGCCGGCACGATGCTCTCGTCGAGGCACGGATCCGTCAGCACGCTTCGGGTCTCGGAAAGCCCTCCGCTTCCGACGGAAATGAAGCCCAGCGCGTCGAGCGAGTTGATGCACACGATCGCCGCCCTGCCGCGAAGATCGATTGGCTCGTTCGTCGCCGGGAACGCGACCGGAACCCCGTCGATCGTTTGGTCGCAGTCCCCCGCGGCCTCCTCGATCGTCAGCGTGCCGGTGTAGCGGACGTCGAAGTAGTCGATGATGTTTTCGCAGCACCCGCTGCGGTAGGTGCTGTTGACGCGCGACCCGAACGGCGACGCCGGGATGTTCGGCTGCACCCAAGGATCCGGGCACTCGCAGCCGACGCCGGGAGTGTTCACCTGATCCGGGCAGCAAAGCGGATCGTTGAGTTGCCCGCACGGATCGAAGTCGGGCGATGCTGCCGCGAACGGCTGCCGGAACACCGCACCATCGATCTGCAACGCCGCAGAGTTGACCCAGCAGCACACGTGCGTGAGCGGATTCGTGCAGTCGAACGCCGGATCGTTCGAGTAGCAGGTCCGCTCGCTCCAATCGAGACCAGCCACGCGGAGGTAGTAGGTGTTCCGCCAATACTGCGAGTCCAGCAGGCAGCAGGACGACTTTGCGTCGCCCGGCTCGCAGCAGCATCGCCGGATGAGTGCGTCGATGAGGCTCATCCGGAAGGTGCCTCGCAGTCGCCCAGGATCGGATTCGCGCAGGAGAACGACACCACCTGATACGGCGTCTCGTCTCCGCCGCTGCTCGGCGGCCCGAACGAGAGTTCGGATCGCATCTCCACGATCGTGTCCACCGGAACCGGCTGCACGGTGAGCCCGGTGCCGGGCAGCCGCAGCTCTCCCTCAACCAACTCGATCCCCATGTAGGAGATCGGCGTCGCCGTCGCCTCGAGGCGGTTGTGGGCCTCGATGTCGGTGGTGTGCGATCTGCCGCCCGACACGGTTGTCCAGTTCGATCCGGCCCACGCCACCTCCTCCCACTCGTACTTCCATCGCGGGATCAGGTCGCTGTTGTCTTCGTACTGGTACGGCGCGTCGGTGATCTTGGCGGTGAAGGTGCGGATCGACGGCTCGTCGAGCCTCACGACATAGACGCCGACGTCGCTGCCGCTGCCGATGTCGTCGATGTGGGCAAGAATCCGCACCTGGCCGCAGTTGTCGATGTGCAGCAGTCCGTCGTTCCCCCACGACGCAGCCTTGCCGACATGCGTGTCGCCGGTGAAGGTCGCCTCCGCGACGCTGATGCCGGAGAACTGGAACCAGCCCACCTCGCCGACGGCGAGCGACTGCAAGGCGACACCCCACATCCCTCGCTGGCTGTTCCGTGCCGCCGAGAACGGCACCTCCATGCCCAGAACGATCCGGCCGCTCTCGGCTGCGTCAGTGTTGCCCTCGAACGTGTTGACGTACGCTCCACGCCATCGTTCAAGGGCCGCGGTTCCGGTGTTCCGACCGAGCACTCGATCCGATCGCGAGGCACCGCCTGCACCAGCGAACGTGCCGCCAGATCCAAGCACGATGGACGACGCGTCCACGAACGCGTTGTAGGCGTTGGCGGAGATCCGCAGCGCCTCGCCCGGACGGACCTTGCGTCGCCAGTCGCTCATCCCTGCGTGCTCGAGAGAGCCAAGGTGTCGAAGTCGGCTGTGCCGTAGACCGTTGCCACATACGCGGCGAGCGGCTTTGTGATGACCCGCTTCGTTCCGAACTCTTGGGCTGGCGTGTACTTCACCCAGAGGTACTGGTGCCCGCCCTTGTCGATGTCGTACGAGGAGCCGGTGAGCGTGATGTCGCCGCCGAGATCCGACGGCGTCAGCGTGCGGTTCGGGCTGGCGACGAACTCGAACGTCAACTCCCAGTCGCCTTCGCGGCCCCGTTTCTGACCGGACACCCCAAGGAACAGCACCTCGCCCGCGGAAAACCCTCGGAAGGCGTCGTCGTTGACCTTGCCGGTGGCGGCAGTCAGCGTGCCGAGATAGGACGTGGTCATCGCCGAGTCCGCCTTGTAGTGCGTCTCGGAGAACCGGAACGTCGGGACCGTGATCGTGACGCCGGCGACGTTGCCCTCGTCATCGACGTTGATCGCCTTGTTCATCGGCGGCGGACCAGCCTCGCCTTGGAGCTGGTACTCGTACTGGTTGATCGCCGTGAACACCTCCTCCGTCTGACCGTTGGTGGAGAAGGACAGCAGGTACTCGTTGTGTTCCGGCGGCGGCAGCAGTTCGCTCGGCGTGTAGGTGACGGTCGCCGCCCAGATCGTGTTGGAGATCGGGCTCACCTGGACGCCGCGCCGCGCCATGCCGGCAAACGTCGTGGGTGCCGCCGCCTCGACCGCGGTCACGATGTCGGCCTCGTCGTCGCCGCTGGTCAGATCGACGTCGAAGACGATGTATCGCTTCTCGCCGCGCCGATCGGCTCCGCTTCCCAGCGTTCCAGACTCGAATGCTTCTTCAACTGTCACGCTGAGAACTCCGCGCCGTTGCGAGTGTTGTCATCGATCCGCTGGAGAACGGCGGTCTGCTTCTTGGCCTCGTCGAGCGCCCGCTGCTCGATGGACGCGACGCCGCCAAGACGGCTCGCACCGAATGCCGAGAAGGTGCCGCGGGTGAATCCGGAAAGCCTTTCGGCCGCCGTCTCTCCTTGGGCGAGCCTTCCAGACGCCTCGCGGATCTTCGACGCCTGCAGTTCAGCGATCTCCCGCTCGGCGGCGATCGCGGCGTCACGCTGCTCGGCGGTGAGCCCCTTCTCGGCGAGGATCCGCGCCTCAGCGTCGTCGAGCTGCTGCTGCAGCGCGATCAGTTGACGCTGTGCGTCGATCTCGGCTCGTCGAGCCCTCGACGCCGGGGTGTCTGCGTCACCGAGCGACTGCTCCTCGAGATCCAGCCGGGCCAGAGCCAGCCGGTCCTGCTGGTCGAGTTGCAGTTCCTCGAGGCGGGCTGCGAC
>CAYZSH010000241.1:0-4705 GCA_964481025.1 uncultured Isosphaeraceae bacterium | reverse complement strand
AAGGCGTCCCATTACGATGCCCGGATGCCGATTCGCCGCCTGTCGCCCGCCCTCATCAACCAGATCGCCGCCGGCGAGGTGGTGGAGCGTCCGGCGAGTGTCGTGAAGGAACTGCTGGAGAACGCCTTCGACGCCGGGGCCACGCGGGTGGACGTCGAGATCGAGGGCGGCGGCCGGGATCTCATCCGGGTCTCGGACGATGGCTCCGGCATTCCCCCCGAGGAGCTGCCGCTCGCCATCGAGTCGCATGCGACCAGCAAGGTCGTCGAGGCGAGCGATCTCGACGCGATCGCGACCATGGGCTTCCGGGGCGAGGCGCTGGCATCGATCGCGGCGGTGAGCCGGTTCTCGCTCGAGAGTCGCACCCGCGTCGCCGACGAGGCGTGGCGGATCGAGATGGCGGACGGCATCGTCGCCGACCCGCGCCCGGTCGCCGGTCCGGTCGGGACGCGGGTCGAGGTGCGGCATCTCTTCCAGTCGATTCCCGCCCGCCGCCGGTTCTTGAAGAGCGAGAGTGCCGAGACCGCCCGCATCGCCGAGATCGTCCGGCTGCTCGCGCTGACCCGGCCCGCGATCGGCTTCCGGCTCGTCTCGAACGGACGCACGCTGGTCGAACTTCCGGCGACCGACGATCCGGCGCGCCGCATCCTCGAGGTCCTGGGCCGTGAGCTTGATGGACGACTGCTGCCCGTGCACGGCGAGATCGGCGACGCCGCCGACGGCACGCTCGTCACCTGCTGGGGACTCGTCGGCGTGCCCGAGACCGCACGGCCGACGTCGAAGCAGCAGCGGTTCGTGTTGAACGGCCGTGCGATCGCGGACCGCTCGCTCTCGCACGCGCTCAAGGAAGGCTTCCGCGGACTCGTCGATCCCGGCCGGCATCCGATCGGCGTCATCCACCTCGAGATGAATCCCGCCCGCGTGGATGTCAACGTGCATCCGGCGAAGACCGAAGTCCGCTTCCGAGACGCCCGACCGCTGCATGGTCTCGTCCGACGGGCCGTCCGGGCGGCGCTCGTCGAAGCGGATCTCGCCCGCGAGATCGCACTTCCCGACCCCGAGGATGCACCGTTCGATCGATCGTCGTCCGAGGGCGTCACCCGCGGACCAGCGATCGAGACCGCGTCCGCGTGGCGGCCGACGAGCGTCCCGACCTCGATGCGGCCCGCCTCCACTCGCGCCGCGACCGCCCGTGGAGGCACGGCGGACGTCGCGGCCTGGCGGGCGGCCGTCGCGGACACCCCGTTGCCCGATCTGGCGACGTCACCGGAGCCCGCCGGGACCGAGGTGCTGCCGACCCTCGTCGGCGCCGACGCCGTCCTCCAGATCCATCAGTCGTTCCTCGTCACGCAGGACGAGCACGGCCTCGTCATCATCGATCAGCACGCCCTGCACGAGCGGGTGATGTTCGAGATGCTTCAGCGTCGCATGGCGGCAGGTCCGCTCGAGTCGCAGCGGCAGCTCGTGCCGGTCGTCATCGATGCGGACCCCGACGCGATCGCGGCGATCGAGTCGATCGCGCCGCTCCTTGAGAAGCTCGGTATCGACGTCGGGGCCGCGGGGCCGCGGAGCGTCGCGATTCATGCCTTTCCGTCGCTGCTCCTCGCCCGGCGGGTCGAGGCGGGGCCCTTCGTTTCGGAACTGCTCGAACGTGCGGCCGCGGGCGAACTCGATCTCGACGACGACGAGGCGGCGCTCGCCGACGTCCTCGACATGATGAGCTGCAAGGCCGCGGTCAAGGCGGGCGATCGACTTCGTCCGCAGGAGATCGCCGAACTGCTCGCGATGCGTGACCGCATCGATCGCGGCGCGAGTTGCCCGCACGGACGACCGACGCATCTTCGGATTCCGATCGAGGAACTCGAGCGACGCTTCGGACGATCGAGCGGCTGACGTCCGACCAGACGAGTCCGAGATCGCGTCGATTCAGCCGCCCGAGACCGGCGGAAGCGCGTGGATCTCGACGGTGTCCGTCGGAATCGGTCGTTCGGCGGCGAGCAGCCGTTCGTCGGTGCCGAAGGCGACGACGTCACGCCAGTCGCCGAGTGCCGGAGAACGTTCGATCGCCGCGGCGAACGCGTCGCGCGGCGTCGCGCCGGGAGCGATCGTGACATCGATCGTCTCGGTGCCCGTGGCATCGCGCAGGGCGGCGTGCAGTCGGAGTCTGATCGAACGTTCGCTCACGTCCCCATGCTCCACGGAAGCCACGGCACCTCGGTGCCCGTCGGAACCGGCTCGGCTCGCTCGGGAAGACGCACGACGCCGTGCGTGCCGATGACGTGCGGCAGATCGCCCGAACCGTTCCAGTTCGGCACGACGGCGCCGTCCGCGGTCGCGATTGCGGGCCGGCACGCGGTGCGACTCGGATTGGCGCGGACCGCGTCGGCGAGTCTGATCGATCGCCATGCCGCGGTCGGATTCCGCCCGAGCCGGGCGTCGATCCAGGGTCTGATCAGGACGTGCGCGGTGACAAGGCACGACACAGGGTTTCCCGGCAGGGCCGCGAGTCGCAGTCTGCCATCGGCATCGCACCACGCCGACGCGGGGCGGCCCGGCTGCATCCGCACGCCGCGAAGCACCGGCGTGAGACCGAGTCTCGTCGCCGCCTCGGGCACGAAGTCGCGATCGCCGGCGCTCACGCCGCCGATCGTGATCGCGAGTTCGACGTCGTCGAGAAGTTCCCGCAGCGTCGCGATCGTGGCGTCGAGATCATCGGCGACCCGGCATGTCGCCGGAACCATGGCCCCGAGTTCGACGAACGTCGCCGCGAGCATCGGGCGATTGCCGTCCCGGATGCGGAAGGCGTCACCCGGTGATGCGAGCGGATCCGATGGAGCCCGCAGTTCGTCGCCGGTGGCCACGATCGCGAGCGTCGGTCGGCGGACGACGCTCGGCGCGGCGTGTCCGCACGCGGCTGCAAGCCCGACGCCGATCGCATCGAGTCGAACGCCCGCCGGGATGACGACGTCGCCGGCGCGACCGTCGATGCCTCGGGGATGGATCTGACGACCCGGCCGCGCCGCGTCGGTATCGATGCGGACGTGCCGGTCGTCAAGATCGATCACGCATTCGCGCTCGACGACGGTGTCGAGCCCGGCCGGCACCGCGGCGCCGGTCGCGATCCGCACCCCGACGCCGGGCGGCGGGGCGTCGCCGGGCTCGGTGCCCGCGGCGATGGTGCGGTCGAGTCGGAGCGTGGCCCCGAGCGTCGCATCGGCGGCGCGGCAGGCGATGCCGTCCATCGTCGCACGATCGAACGGCGGATGGTCGCGGTCGAGGGCGATCGGCACCGCGGTCGAACGACTGATCGCGTCCGCGAGCGGAACCGGCTCGATGTCGATCGGCTGGACTCGCGCGGCGGCGACGAGGCGATCGATCGCCTCGTCGAGCGTCGCCATCGCGGGCACCGTGGTCACGTGGCGGGACCGACGGCGTCGAGTGCCTGCAGGATGCCGGTGATCGCCGCGGACCGGCACGGTGCGAGGTCGTGACCGGCGAAGGCGACTTCGAGCCGTGCCGCCTCGACGCCCGCGGCCGCGAGCGAGGCTCGCCAGCCGATCGCGTCGGACGGCGGCACGATGCGATCCGCGGCGCCGTGCACGACCAGCGCCCGAGGCGAGACCGAAGCGCCCAGGTGCATCGGGGCGGCGGCTCCGAGTTCCGACGCGATCTTCGGCGGGATGCCGAGGGCTTCGGCGAGCGGCAGATCGAGTCGATCGGGGCGATTGCCGTAGGTCTCGAGGATCGGCGGCGAGACGAGGACGAATCCGTCGCAGCGGGCGCCGGCTCCGACCACCGCGAGCAACGGGGCGGCCGCCGAGAGTCCGAGGACGACCAGTGGGCCGTTCGCGTGGTTCCGAGTCAGTTCGATCAGCGCCGTCGCCGCGGCGATGCAGCCATCCGCGTCTCGTTCGGCCTCGAATGCGCGCGGACGCACCACGCATCGACCGCCGGCGACGATCGCGGCCGCGAGTTCGTCACCGAAGGCCAGAAGCTCGCGGGCCGCGGGTCGTTGGGCATCGAGTCCGAACATCGCCAGACCGGAGAGCATGAGCACCGTGCCGCGGGAATCCGCGGTCGTGCCGATCAACTCGGCCGATCGCTCGTCGCCGAAGGCGACGTATCGGAGGGACTCGACCGGCGGTGGGGGCGCGGCTCGCATGATGGCTCGATGATACGGGCAGGACGAGCACGCCCGTCGTCGTCACCTCGGGTCATAGGCCGAGTCGTCGTCGCTCAGGAAGCCGTTCTCAGGGAAACGGCTGATGGTCGTGAGTCGCTCGTCGTCGTCGTGGATGCCTCGGAAGGGCGTCTGGCGGGATTCCACATGCCCGTCCAGGCAGCAGACCTGTGTGCAGCCGCCATGCCGGAACGCCTGCGTGCCACCGTGCACGAGGTTGAGATCGATCTCGACGGCGTTCGACGGAGCCCGCATGAACTTGTTCGCGCCGTCCGCCCAGCCGCCGTCGCCGAAGAGCGCCGTCCGCCAGCCCTGCCGATGCGCCGCCGCCGGGACACCGCGCCGACACCGGTTCCAACCGTCGATGGGGCGGCCGTCGGCTCCCGGGATGGGATACCAGCCCTCGGCGCCGACGTAGGTGGTGTTGTAGTTGTAGCCCGTCGCCGGATCCGCGCCGAACGTGCTCGAACCGCGGAACTCGGGGCATTGGAAGACCGACTCCGGGCCGTCGAGGTAGTGCCAGAT
>CAYZSH010000240.1:0-4708 GCA_964481025.1 uncultured Isosphaeraceae bacterium | reverse complement strand
CGCGATCACCGCGGTCTTCACCTTCATCTTCACCTGGAACGACTTCCTCCTGCCGCTCATCTACCTGCACTCCGAGGATCAGGCGACGCTCGCGGTCGCCCTCAACGCCTTCCGCACGCAGTTCGGCGGCCTCGAGGACGTCCATCTGCTCATGGCCCTCTCGGTCGTCACCATGATCCCCTGCATCCTGCTCTTCATCGCCGCGCAACGACAGTTCATCGAAGGTCTCGGCGCCGGTGCCGTGAAGGGCTGAGACGAAGACCCCAACCCGAGTCCCCCCCATGTCCTCCGTCACCCTCAGCAACATCGGCAAGATCTATCCGGGCGGGGTGCGCGCCGTCGAGTCCGTGGACCTCTCGGTCGCCGACGGCGAGTTCGTGGTGCTGGTCGGCCCGTCGGGCTGCGGCAAGAGCACCACGCTGCGCATGGTCGCCGGGCTCGAGGACATCTCCGAAGGCGAGCTTCGCATCGGCGATCGTCTCGTCAACGATGTCGCGGCACGCGATCGCGACGTCGCGATGGTCTTCCAGAACTACGCGCTCTACCCGCACCTCACCGTGCGACGCAATCTGTCGTTCGGCCTCGAGCGCCGCCGACGAAAGCTCGGGCTCTCGAAGTTCGACATCGCGACGAAGGTCGAGACGACGGCCCGGAGCCTCGGCATCGAGCCGCTGCTCGATCGTCTCCCCAAGCAGCTCTCCGGCGGCCAGCGTCAGCGGGTCGCGGTGGGGCGGGCGCTCGTTCGTGATCCGGCGGTCTTCCTGTTCGACGAGCCGCTGTCGAATCTCGATGCCCGCCTGCGCGTCGAGATGCGGGGTGAACTGCGGGTGCTGCACCGACGACTCGGGGCCACGATGCTCTATGTGACGCACGATCAGGAGGAGGCGATGAGCCTCGGAGATCGGCTCGTCGTGATGCACGACGGTCGCGTCCAGCAGATCGGCGCCCCGATGGAGGTCTACCGACGTCCGGCGAATCGCTTCGTCGCGGGCTTCGTCGGCAGTCCCGCGATGAACATGCTCGACGGCGAGGTTGCGGACGGTCCGTACGGCCCGGTGTTCAAGCCTGCGATCGGTGGCGAACTCCCGTCGCCCCCGACGTCGCACCGGGGCGCCGCGGTCCTTGGCATCCGTCCCGAGTCGGTCGGATTCACGCCGATGAGTTCGGGTCACGGTCCCGAGATCGAGGTCGAAGCGGTCGAGCGGTACGGCGATCGAGGCGACGTGCTGCTCAAGGTCGTCGGAAGCGAGAGGCGGATCGTCCACCGCGGTGCCGCGATGGATCTGCCCAGTGAGGGACTCCGAGTGCGACTCGGCGCGACAGAGGAAGGCGTGCACCTCTTCGAGTCGAGTGGCGACGGCGCCTGGATCGCCTCGGCGGGCGAAGACGACGGCTGATCCGTTCGTACGACCCGTGAATCAGTCCGCGGACTCGGCCCGCTCGGTGAGTCGGCTCGCCATGACCGGACGCGGGTCGTCGTGAGTGGGCACCTCGGTCGCGGTCACCGGGGAATCGCCGGTGGTCCGGCCATCGGTCTGGCCGTTGCGGACCCGGACGTGTCGAAGCCGGTTGGCCGCGTTGTGGGCCGCGATCTTGTAGACCTCGGCGAGCGTCGGATAGTTGAACACCGCGTTCATGAAGTAGTCGAGCCCGCCTCCGAGCGCGATGACCGCCTGTCCGATGTGGATGAGTTCCGTCGCGTGCGTCCCGATGCAGTGCACGCCGAGGAGCGCGCGGGTCTCGCGGTGGAAGAGCATCTTGAACATGCCGGTGTCGTCGCCCATGATCTGGCCGCGGGCGGTCTCGCGATACCGGGCGACGCCGACTTCGTACGGCACCTTCGCCTTGGTGAGCGTCTCCTCGGTCTCGCCGCACATCGAGATCTCGGGCACCGCGTAGATGCCGTAGGGATAGACGCGATCGAAATCCGCGGCGTCCGCGCCGAACATCCGGCATGCCGCGATTCGCCCCTGTTCGCTGCTGGTGGCGGCCAGGGCGGGGAAGCCGATCACGTCACCGGCGGCGGCGATGTTCGGGACGTTCGTGCGGAACGAGTCGTCCACGGGAATCCGGCCGCGGGCGTCGGTCTCGACACCCGCATTGCCGAGGGCGAGCGGCGCGGTGACCGGCGTGCGTCCGATCGAGAAGAGCACCGCCTCGGCGATGATCCGCTTGCCGCTCTCGAGTTCGACCTCGACCTCGGGCCGGCCTTCGTCGAAGACCTCGACCCGCGCGACCGCCTCGCCGAGTCGGAAGGTCACGTCGGTCTTCCGCATCTGGTGCATGAGTTCGTCGACGATCTCGCGATCGACGAACTCCAGCAGTCGTTCGCGTCGGTCGATCAGCGTCACCTGGACACCCGCGGCCGCGAAGATCGAGGCGTACTCGACGCCGATGACGCCGCCGCCCACGACCGCGAGGCTCGAGGGCAGTTCCTCGAGGTGGAGGATGTCGTCGCTGGTGAGGATCACCTGGCCGTCGCTCGGGCCCGTCGGCGGGGCCGCCGCGACCGTGCCACAGCCGATGAAGATGTGCTCGCCGGTGATCTCCCGGTCACCGCCGGCGGCGCCGCCGAGGCGGATGCGGTGGGCGTCGACGAACGACGCCTCGGCCTCGAAGACCTGCACGTCGTTGCGGCCGAGTCCGTCGCGGACGACCGAGGCTTCCGACTGGATCACCTGATCCACGCGATCGGTGAGCGACTTCATGGTCGGACGTTCGATGACGTTCCAGCCGCCGCCGGGAAGCCGGTGTGGGCGCACGATGTCAAGGATCGCCTCCCGCAGCGACTTCGACGGGATCGTGCCGGTGAACGTGCACACGCCCCCGACCCGCTTCCGCTTCTCGATCAGGGCCACCCGCTTGTGGAGCTTGGCGGCCTGGATCGCGGCCGACTGGCCCGCGGGGCCGCTGCCGATGACGATGAGATCGAAGTCGTAGGCGTCGCTCATGCCGTCACGGTATCCGAGGTGGCGGGTCGTCCGAGTCGGGGGGTGGGGTCGCCTCGTCGTCCTCCAGCATTCGGTGGGCCGGGGTGTCGAGATCGTCGAACTCGCCCCGACGCGCCGCGAAGACGAACGCGGCCAGAAAGCCGGCGGCGACGACGAGGGACAGCGGCAGGACGATGAAGATGACGTTCATGCGGATCGTCGAGGGTATCCCAGGCGGCGGGTCGGAATCAGCCCGCCACGGCCACGGCCTCGGCGACCTCGTCCGACGCCGCCCGGCGGTCGTCGAAGCGTGGGAGACCGATCGCGATCGCGACGACGGTCAGCCCCGAGATCGGCATCAGGATCGCCGCCTCGATCGGGCCGATGACGCCGACGATGGCGCCGATCGCAGCCACGAGGTTGTAGCCGACGCTGGCGGCCAGCCCGACGTTGATCGCCCGGACCGTCGAGGACGCGCCGCGGAAGAGGGCGGGAAGGGCGGCGAGTCCGCCACGAGCGAGGCAGGCGTCGGCGTGCTGGAGCGCGGCCTGAGCACCGCCCCCGATCGCGATGCCCGCATCCGCCGTCGCGAGTGCGGCCGCATCGTTGACGCCGTCGCCGATCATCGCCACCGGACCCTCGGTTCGAGCCGACGCGATCGCCACGGTCTTCGACTCGGGCGTCGCGCGACCGACGGCTCGATCCGGATCGATGCCGAGACTCGCGGCGGTCCGGGCCACGATGCCGGGGGCGTCGCCCGAGAGCATGCCGACCGCGAGTCCCCGCTCGCGGAGATCGCGGACGACCGATGCGGACTCGGGGCGAAGCCGATCCTCGATCCACGCTGCGCCCGCAGGGCGTCCGTCGACCGAGAGATCGATGCGCGAGACATCGGCGTCGTCACCGCGTTCGAGCCGGATTCGTCGGTCGCCGACCGTGCCCTCGATGCCGATTCCGGGAATCTCCTGCACCTCGACCAGCGGATCGTCGCTCGCGTCCCACGCGTCGCGGACCGCGGACGCCACCGGATGCGTGCTGACCGACTCCAGTCGGCTCGCCATCCGCCAGAGGGTGACGTCGCCTTCCGACGCGGTGACCGCGGGTCGTCCGGTCGTGAGGGTGCCGGTCTTGTCGAAGATGACGCCGCGAACCGCCGACAGCCGTTCGATCGCGTCGCCGCCGGCGAGCAGGATGCCGCGGCGCGCCGCCTTCGCGGACGCTGCGGCCAGTGCGAGCGGCGTGGCGAGGCCGAGCGCACAGGGACAGGCGACGACCAGCAGGGCGATGGTGCGGGACAACGCGACCTCGGGATGCACGATGCGGAGCGTGACGAACGCGACCAGTGCGACGCCGGTGACGATCGGCACGAACCACGCCGCGACGCGATCGGCCCTCGCCACCAGTCGCGGACGATCGCCGCGCGATCGCTCCGCGAGTCGAAGGATCGACGCGATGCGCGTGGCGCCGCCGACCGCGGTCACCTCGAGCGTGGCCGGCGAGCCGAGGACGCGCGTGCCCGCGTGGATGTCCCCTCCGGCATCCACGCGGATCGGTCTCGACTCGCCGGTCAGCATCGAGGCATCCACCCGTGCCGCGCCGTCGGCGGTTGCCGACTCGAAGAGCCGGCCGTCCGCCGGCGCGGGTTCCCCGGCGGGGATCTCGATGAGATCGCCGACCGAGAGTTCATCCGCGGGGACCTCCTCGCGCACTGCACGTCCATCGACGGTGCGGACCCGTCGTGCGGTCGGGGCCGCGATGGTCGCGAGGAGGTCCGTGCG
>CAYZSH010000239.1:0-4741 GCA_964481025.1 uncultured Isosphaeraceae bacterium | reverse complement strand
GCCACGCATCGCTCGATGTGCTCGGTCTCGTCCGTCACGCAGCCGTCCGCCACGAGGTCCGCGACCCCTTCGGCGATGTCCTGTCGGCTCACCGCCGCCGCGAACGCCTTGTCCTTCAACTTCTTCTTCACGCTCTTCGCCTTGAGGTCCGCGAACCCGTCGGGACGGACCTTCGCGACCGCCACGATGAAGCCCGCGAGCTCGTCGCAGGCGAAGAGATGCCGGGCCATCGGGGTGGTTCGGGCGACGCCCGTGTAGGGGGCGTGTCCCATGATCGCCTCGAGAATCGTCTCGTCCACGCCGAGCGAGCGCAGGTGCGCGACTCCGACCGTCGGATGCTCGTCGGGGGTCGGGTGCTTCTCGTAGTCGAAGTCATGCAGAAGCCCAGCGATCGTCCAGGCGTCGACCTCGTCGGGGGCGTGCAGTCGCGCGTGGTACGCCATGCACGCGGCGGCCGATTCCATGTGCTCGCGGAGCGACGGGCTCTCGACCCACTCGTGCATGAGGGTGCGGGCGGCGTCGACGGTCATCGGGGGGGCGGTCATGGCGAGGATGCTACGGCAGGCCGTCGACCGCGCGACTGATCTGCGCGACGCGCGTCGGCCGATCGCCGCGCGCCACGACGACCGGGCGGGTGCAGAGTCCCGACTCGGGCCGCAACAGGTCGTGCAGGATCGCGTCCACCCGGCGTCGATTCGACTCGTCGAGATAGCGGAAGCCGTCCGCCTCGTTGCCGACGCCTGCCTCCATCGGGACCAGCACGATCAGGTGCGCGAACGACAGTGCCTCGATCACCAGCGGGCGCATCTCGGCGAGGAACGGGGGGTCCACCTCGCCGCCGGTCTCCATCGAAAGGATGGCGTGGGCGTAGGCGTCGAGCGGCGAGCGGTCGAAGAGGACGGGGCCGGCCGCGGGTGCCGCGGCGACCGCCCGCAGGCGTTCGAGCCCGTAGGCGATCAGGCGGCGTTCGGCCGCCTTGGTCGGCACCGCGGGAGGCGGCTCGCCGGTCAGCCGGGCGACGGCGCGGATCGGCTCCTCCTCGACTCGTGCCGTCGGCCAGGCGGCGGCGAGGTCATGGACGAGGGTGGTCTTTCCGACCGACTGGGTACCGGCGAAGACGAGTCGCATGCGGGGATCGTCTCTGAAGACTGGGATACGGCTTGGTGCGGCGAGGTCGCGATGGTACGGTCAGTCGGCTGAGCCTGACCGCCGGGGGGTGGAGATCGAGCCTTGGACCGTCGAGACTTCCTGAACACCGCTGCCGGGGCCGCGGGCGCCGCTCTTCTCGGCGGCTGGACGCGACTCGCGCCGACTGCCGAGGCCGCGTCGCTCGGCCCGCGACCGCCGTTCTTCCCGCCCGGAATCGACCTCGTCCGCGAGGCGTTCGAGAACTGGTCGGGCGAGGTCCGACTCGACGACGTCTGGACCGCGCGGCCGACGACGATCGAGGAGGTGCTCGCGATCGTCGACTGGGCGGCACGACACGGCTGGCGGGTCCGACCGCAGGGCTTCCGGCACAACTGGTGTCCGATCGTCGTGACGCCGGGTTCGGCCGACGGCCGGAGCGTGATCGTCGATCTGACCGCCGGTTTCACCGGCATGGAGATGGCGGGCAGCGACACGGTGCGGGTGCAGGCCGGCGCCTCGCTCGAATCCCTGCTCGGCTTCCTCGAGGATCGTGGCCTCGGCTTCACGTCGTGTCCGGCGCCCGGGAACCTCACGGTCGGCGGCATGCTCGCGATCGGCGCGCACGGCACGAGCATTCCGGCGTCGGGCGAGGGCATGGTGTCCGGAAGGACGTACGGCTCGATCCCCAACCGGGTCGTCGAGATGACCGTCATCGCCTGGAATCAGCGTCGGCGCCGCTACGTCGTCCGCACCGTCGATCGTCGCGATCCCGAGGCCGCGGCGCTGCTGGTTGCGCTCGGTCGCACGTTCATCGTCGACGTCGTGCTGCGGGCCGAGCCCAACGACAACCTGCGCTGCGAGAGCTGGACGAGCATCAGCGGGGCGGAACTCTTCGCGCCGCCGGGTTCGGGTGGCCGGCTCTTCACGGACTTCCTCGCCGATGCGGGCCGCGTCGAGGCGATCTGGTACCCGTTCACCGCGAATCCGTGGCTCAAGGTCTGGACGATCGAGCCGACGAAACCGTTCTGGGCCCGCGAAGTCTCGTCGCCGTACAACTATCCGTTCTCCGATCAGCTCTCCGACGACGCGGTCGCGATCTTCAACGATCTCGTTTCCGGTTCACCGGAACTTGCGCCGACATTCGGCGGCATCATGTACACGACGACGGTGCTCGGCCTCTCGTTCAACTTCGCGTACGACCTCTGGGGGAAGTCGAAGAACCTGCTGCAGTACATCCAGCCGACGACGCTGCGGGTGTCCGAAGGCGGCTGCGCGGTCCTGACTCGTCGAAGCAACCTGCAGAACGTGGTGAACCGCTTCGTCGAGAAGTACGAGTCGATGCTCGATGAGTACCGCGATCGAGGCGAGTACCCGATCAACGCCCCGATCGAGATCCGCGTCACCGGTGTCGATCGCCCCGAGGACTGCGGGGTGCCGGGCGCGCAGGTGCCGTTGCTGTCGCCGACCAGGCCGGCCGAGGACCACCCCGAGTGGGACGTGGTGCTCTGGCTGAATCTGCTCACGATTCCCGGCACGCCCGGCGCCGGCACGTTCTTCGCCGAGATGGAGTCGTGGCTCTTCTCGCAGTTCAACGATGGAAACGCCCGGGCCCGCGTCGAGTGGTCGAAGGGCTGGGCGTTCACCGACCGCGGGCCGTATCGATCGAAGCGGTTCATCCGGGAATCGGTGCCGGCGTCGCTCGGCGAAGGCTTCGGCGAAGCGTGCCGGATCCTCGACGAACTCGATCCCCGCGGCGTGTTCCGCGCGGACTTCCACGACGACCTCATGCCGCCGACCGAGTACCTGCAGTCGACGCCCTGACGGCTGGTCGGCCCCGAATGGGACAGGTGGGTCTTCCGATCAGGCGAGCAGGCAGCGTCCGGTCATCGCCTCGGGCTGCGGGATGCCGAGCATCGCGAGAAGCGTCGGGGCGACGTCGGCGAGTCGGCCGTCCGGCAGCAGCGTCGCGTCGCGATACGGCTCGCCGACCACGATGAGCGGCACGTCGTAGTTCGTGTGTGCGGTGTGCGGGCAGTCGCCCTCGGGGTCGAACATCTGCTCGGCGTTGCCGTGGTCCGCGGTCACGATCAACGCTCCACCGCGGGCGAGGGTCGCGTCCACGATCGCCCCGACGCACGCGTCCACCGTCTCGCAGGCCGAGATCGCGGCGTCGAGCTTGCCGGTGTGTCCGACCATGTCGCCGTTGGCGAAGTTGACGACGATGAGCCGCTCGCAGTCGTTCGCCGCGAGTCGCCCGAGCACCGCGTCGCGCACCTGGGGCGCGCTCATCTCGGGCTTGAGGTCGTACGTCGCCACGTCGGTCGGGCTCGGCACGATCGTGCGGTGCTCGCCGGGGAACGGCGCCTCGCGGTAGTCGTTGAAGAAGAACGTGACGTGCGGGAACTTCTCGGTCTCGGCGCAGCGGAACTGGGTGAGGCCGGCCTTGGCGATCGTCTCGCCGAGGATGTCGGCCATCTTGGGCGGCTTCTCGAAGATCACCTCGATCGGCAGCCCCTGCTCGTAGCGGGTCATGCCGGTGAAGCGGATCCGATCCGGACGACGGCCGCGGTCGAAGCCGCCGCGCTCGACCTTCGACCACGCGGCGTCGTCGAGCACGAAGACCTTGGTGATCTCCCGCGGGCGATCGCCTCGGAAGTTGAAGAACAGGATGCTGTCGCCGTCGGCGATGCGGGTCGCGGCGACGTCCGCGTCGTCCGGGCCGATCGCCACGGGCTGGATGAACTCGTCACCGCGCAGACCGGGATCCGGCGGGTTGTCGTATCCGGCGGTGAGGGCGGCGTCGGCGGACGCGAAGCCCGCGGTCGCCGGGCCGACCAGACAGCGATACGCCTTCTCGACCCGGTCCCAACGGTGATCGCGGTCCATCGCCCAGAAGCGGCCCATGACCGACACGATCCGCCCGACGCCGAGTTCACGCATCGCCGATTCAACCCGCTCGACGTAGCCGCGGCCTGCGGTCGGCGGCGTGTCACGACCGTCGGTGATCGCATGCACCAGCACCCGATCGCCGGGGAAGCCGCGTCGCTTCGCCGCCTCGAGGATCGCCACGAGATGCTCGATGTCGCTGTGCACCTGGCCGTCGCTCACCAGACCGAGGACCTGAAGCCGGCCGCCCGTCTCCTCGGCGTGGGCGAATGCGGCCGCCAGAGCGGCGTTCTCGAAGAAGGCGCCGTCACGGACCGCATTGGTGATCCGCATCAGCTCCTGATCGACGATCCGGCCCGCCCCGAGGTTCTGGTGCCCGACCTCGGAATTGCCCATGACGGGGCCTCGAGGGCCGATCGGGAGGCCGACGTCCTCGCCACTGGTCCGAACCAACGCGGTCGGCCATTCGGCCTCCAGCCGGTCCGAGACCGGGGTGTCGGCGAGTTTCACGGCGTTGAACGCATCCTGCTCGGGATGTGGATTCCGGCCCCAGCCGTCTCGAATCACGAGGACCACGGGAGCATCGGCGGGCACGGCAGGGTGGCTGGCGGCGTTCATTCCGGGAAGCGTACTCCGCAGGAAGGCTCCTGCCGCGTGTTCAGAGCCCCTTCGGGTTGCGGACCGGCCGAATCGAGACGTACCCTTCGGACATGAGCATGGATGCTGC
>CAYZSH010000238.1:0-4742 GCA_964481025.1 uncultured Isosphaeraceae bacterium | reverse complement strand
CCCCGGCTCGCCCCGCGAGCCGGGGTTTTCTTTCGGTACCGTCCGCCTTCATGAGCGACGTCCGGGTGGCATCCTCGTCGAGTCCTGCGTCGGTGATCGCGTGTCGTCTCGGGACCGCGCTGGTGCTGACGCAGATCGCGATGGCCGTCAGTGCGGCGTGTCTCGTGTTCGCGTGCTCGCGGGTGCTCGACCGACCGATCTCGCCCTGGTGGTACGGCGCCGCATTCCTCGGGTCGTGGTGCGTCTATCTCCGGGACTCGGCCGCGTCGTGCGATGCCGAGGATGCGATCAGTCAGCCGCGCCGAGCCGCGATCTTTCGGGGAAGCCGTTGGTGGTCGTGGTGGCTTCCCGCCGCGTGCGCTCTCGCCGCCGCCGGGTGCGCGCTGGCGGCCGATCCTCGGTCCGCGACGATCGGACTCCTGGCGGTGATGTCGCTGCTCGCCGCCCTGCACGCTCGTCGTTCGCACGGCTCCTCCACCGACGCGCCCGTCGGTCCGGCCGGGTTCTCGGTGAAACGCTTCGCGGCGATCAAGTCGGTCGTGGTGTCGGTCGCATGGTCGGGGGCGGCGACGGGACTGTGCCTGCTCGAATCGCCCGCGCCGCTCGATCGCCCCGCCCTGGTCGCGGGGATCTGGTTCGCGGTGCTGGTGACGCCGGTGCTCTTCGCCGATTCGCTGCTTCTGGACCTGCGGGACCGCGCCGCGGACCGCACGTTCGGGCTGCACACGATCGCGGTGCGGATCGGACCTCGCGGCGTGCACGCGCTGGTCGCGGTGATGCTCGGCCTCGCCGCGATCACGTCGCTGCTCGGGGCCTCGGACGCGATCCGACCTGAACTCTGGCGGCGCTGCGCGACCGCCACCACCCTTGGTCTCGCGGTGCCGTGGTTCGGCTGGCGTGCGATCCGCCGGGACGAGGTGGCGACCGCCTTCACGATCCTCGCCTGGCGCCTGCTCGCCGCCCTCGCCGTACTCTGAAGTCACCCTCCACTTTCCATTTCCACGTCCACTTCCACCTCTCCCCCGCCCCATGCTCCCCCTCGTCACCCGACGACTCCTCCAGCTTCCGCTGATCGTGCTGATCGTCTACACGACGACGTTCGTGCTGGTGTGGCTGGTGCCCGGTGATCCGCTCGATCTCCCGGATGATCGACGACCGCCGCAGGCGATCGTCGATGCGATGCGGGCGCAGTACGACCTCGACGATCCGGTGGCCTTCTACTTCAGCTACCTCGGGAAGGCCTCGGGCGTGTCATGGCTGCTCGGCGATTCGCCGCGTCCGTTCGATCTCGGGCCGAGTCTTCGGAACCCGGGCTGGTCGGTGAACGAGATCCTCGCCGCGGGACTGCCGGTCTCGATCTCGCTCGGTCTGGCGGCGATCCTGATCGCGCTCGTCCTCGGACTGCTCGCGGGCGTCATCGGCGGCCTGCATCCGAACTCGTGGCTCGACGGCGGGACGCAGGCGCTGTCGGTGATCGGCATCTCGCTGCCGAGCTTCGTGATCGGTTCGATGCTGCTCGCGCTCTTCTCGGTGAAACTCGGACTGTTTCCGATCGGCGGCTGGGGCGGACTCTCGAACGTCGTGCTGCCGTCGGTCGCGCTGAGCCTGCCGTTCGCGGCGTACATCGCGCGACTCACGCGATTCGGCATGATCGACGAGATGCGGAAGGACTACGTCCGCACCGCCCGCGCGAAGGGTCTGCCGGAACATCGCGTCGCCTACGGGCACGCGCTTCGGAACGCGTTCCTCCCGGTGCTCAGCTATCTCGGACCCGCGACCGCGATCGCGATGACCGGCTCGTTCGTCGTCGAGAAGGTCTTCGCGGTCCCCGGCGTCGGACGCCACTTCGTCGAGGGCGTGCTGTCGAAGGACATCACGCTCATCATGGGCGTGGTGCTCGTGTACGCGACGCTGCTGGTCGCCTTCAACCTGCTGGTCGACGTGCTCTATTCGTGGATCGATCCACGGATCCGCGTGAACGCCTAGGTTCCCGGCGTCATCGCCGCCTCGACCTCGGCGAGCAGACGTCGCTCCATCGCGACATCCCGACCGATCGGTGTCCAGATGCCCGGACTCCGGGTGGTGCCGTCATCGGGCTCGACGGTGTCGAGCGGGTTGGTGGTGTACGTGCGACCGCGACGCGTCCAGGTGCTGCCGCGGGCTTCCGGCTGCTGCTCGCGCTCGATCCAGACCCACGCCCGCACCTCGATCGGCCCGGTGAAGCCCTGGAGCTGGACGGTGCGGCCGAGGTCGGCGCCCGAACCCGGCAACGGCGACCCGAGCAGTTCGCCCTCGCCGGTCGGTTCGGGCGTGACGAAGTCGATCGGCAGGAACTCGAACCGGACGCGACGCCGCTGCTTGTGCAGCGTGCTCGCCGCCCACTGGTCCGCACTGGAATTGTCGATCCGCCACGGTTCGAGGATGCTGCCCGCGAGACGAGGGCGACCCTCGATGGCGCCGCCCGCGCGGTCCGAGACGATCGCGGGCATGCCGGCCTCGCGAGTCGCCTCGAGCGCGGCGTCGTACGCGGCGTCGTACTGATCGCCTCGGATCTCGAGCCGATCGGGACCCGTCGTCGAACACCCTCCAATCCCGAGGATCACGGCCGGGATCAGGACTCCAAGAAGCCGCCGGCCGACCGAGGTCGGACGACGGGAGGGATCGCTGGTCATGACGCGTTCTGACATCTCCGCGAAGGGTACCGCTCCGGAGGCCCGCCCTGTCACAGACACCCTGACCCGGATCTCGGGGTCCTTGCCCCTCCAGAGCGATGCGTCCGTCGGTTATCGGGTTGCGAAGAGAAGACGGCGCTTGACCGGCGGTCGCCGTCTCCTACTCTTGTAGTCGCGGGTTTCGGCGAACACGGACGGACTCCGAGCGTCGAAACTCCCACCATGCCCTCCCGGCTTGCGCAGCCGGAGGTCATCTCACCCATCAGGCCGGTCTTCGGGCCGCCCTTTCGAGATCCGATCCATGCTTCGACGCTCGTCCGCCGACTCCTTCTCTTCGCGCCGTCTCGCAGCGGTGCTGCTCGGCACCGCCGCCGTCGGCCTCCTCGTGCCGCTGGCGGTCGCCGGTGGTGGCAAGGGTGGCGGCAAGGGCGGCGGCACCGGCGGACCGGCGGGCGGTCAGGTGCAACTGCCGACCACGCTCGAGGACTTCGATTCGCTCGGCACGCAGCCGAACTCGGACTCGCTCGAGTTCCGCCGCATCTACTCGTCGGTGAACTGCATGTTCTGCCACGCCGACTACGGTCTCGAGACGCCGCCGTACGACACCTGGGTCGTCAGCCTCATGGCGCAGTCGGCGCGGGATCCGATCTTCCACGCGGCGTTCACGATCGCGAATCAGGACGCCGACAAGGCGGGCTCGTTCTGCATCCAGTGCCACATCCCCGCGGCGCACTACCGCGACAACGGCGATGCGTCGGAGATCCCCTTCTTCGATGAAGAGGACATGGACGGCATCAACTGCAACTTCTGCCACCGCGTGGTGAGCCCCGACGGCGGTGCCATGGGCTACCCCGGCCAGACCGCCGATCCGGACACGCCGATCCTGGCGGACCTCACGGCGCAGGGACTGCTTCCGATGCCGATCGGCAACGGACAGCTCGTCGTCGATCCCGGCGATTCGCGCCGTGGTCCCTACGACGACGTCCCTGCGAACTACCACGGCGTCGACGAGTTCGGCACGCCGATTCCGATCATCACGTCGCCGTATCACCGCGACAGCGCGTTCTGCGGATCGTGCCACGAGGTCAGCAACCCGGTCTTCGTGATCGACAACCCCGGCGACGCCGGCCAGATCACCCCGATGGGCTTCGAGCACCCCACCCACGATCCCTACGACATGGTCCCCGAGCAGCGCACCTACTCGGAGTGGCTCAACAGCGACTTCGCCGACGGCGGCGTGGTCTTCGCGGACGGCCGCTTCGGTGGCGCACTCGACGACAGCCTGCCGGTGTCGAGCTGCCAGGACTGCCACATGCCCGATCAGGTCGGCGGCGCCTGCGGCTTCTACGAGTCGCCGCCGTTCTTCGAGCGTCCCGACGTCGGCGCCCACGCGTTCGCGGGCGGCAACACCTGGGTCCTCGACGCGATCGCCACGCAGATGGGCATCGACGCCGACTACTACGGTCTGACGCAGGACCGCCGCGACGCGGCGAACGCCCGCACCGAGCAGATGCTTCGCGACGCGAGCGACATGGAGCTCACCGTCGATGCGGGCGAACTGAACGTTCGCGTCATCAACCAGAGCGGCCACTCCCTGCCCACGGGCTATCCCGAGGGTCGCCGCATGTGGATCAACGTCAAGTT
Source organism: uncultured Isosphaeraceae bacterium (assembly GCA_964481025.1). Classification (GTDB taxonomy): domain Bacteria; phylum Planctomycetota; class Phycisphaerae; order Phycisphaerales; family SM1A02. The sequence goes on along the minus strand of CAYZSH010000238.1, from coordinate 426 downwards.
CTTCGACGACAACAACGATCTGGTCGCCGAGCACGGTGCCTACGACACCGTGACCGCGACCCTCGATCACGATTCGACGAAGGTCTACGAGAAGCTCATGGGCATGACGCAGGATGTCGCCGACGCCGCGAACCTGACGGCGGGCAAGTCGCTGCACCTCGTCCTCAACAACGAGGTCCTCTTCGACAACCGCATCCCGCCCCGGGGCTTCAACAACGCCGACTTCGCCGCGTTCGGCGGCGCACCGGTCGCCTACAGCTACGCCGACGGGCAGTACTGGGACGACACCGCGTTCACGGTGCCCGCCGGTGCCACCAGCGCCGTCGCGACGCTCTACTTCCAGACCAGCTCGCGGGAGTACATCGAGTTCCTCCGCGACACCAACGTCACCAACGACTTCGGCCAGACCGCGTACGACCTCTGGGA
>CAYZSH010000237.1:0-4769 GCA_964481025.1 uncultured Isosphaeraceae bacterium | reverse complement strand
ACCCAATCCTCACGACAAGGCCGCAAGCCCTTCCTCCGCGGCGGCGAGATCGGCCTCGGCGGCGGCGAGCATTCTTCGGGTCTCCTCGACCAGTTCCGGCTTCGCGTTGTTGACGTAGCCGGGGTTGGCGAGACGCCCCTGGAATCCGGCCACCTGCTTCCGCTTCGCCTCGATCGTCTTCTGCAGGCGATCACGCTCCTGATCGAGATCGACCTCGTCGACGAGATTCGAGACCAGAACCCGCCCGCCCTCGAAGGGCAGCGGCAATGCGCCTGTCGGCGCGTCGGTATCCGGGCCGATCGAACCAAGACCCGCCAGCGTCTCGACGACGCCGTCGGCCTGTGCGATCAGGTCCATGAGCGACGCGGGAACATGCAGATCGATGCGGCGCTTCGGCGAGACCTGGCGTTCGCCGCGCAGGTTCCGAATCGCCGCGACCAGCGCCTGCACCCGCTCGAACGCCGTCTCGGCCTCGGTGTCGAACGCCGCATCGGTCGCCTGCGGCCAGCCCGCGATGACGCAGCGGTCCGCAAGCGGCAGCGTCAGCCCGGCCACCCCCGCCCCGCCGTCGGCGTCGCGGAAGCCTTCGAGTCGGTGCACGTGCGGCCAGAGCGTCTCGGTGACGAACGGACACACCGGATGCAGCATGCGGAGAAGCGCATCGAGCACCGCGTGCAATCGCCGCTGCTGATCCCGTCGTTCACGGACCGTCGGCTTGATGGCCTCGAGATACCAGTCGCAGAAGTCCCGCCAGATCAGGTCGTACATCGCATCGGCGTAGCGATTGAACTGATACGCGGCAAGCGCGTCCTCGACCTCGCGGAGCGTGCGGGCGACCCGCGCGACGATCCAGCGATCGGCGAGCGTCGGCGTCTCGCCGGTCTCCGTGGCGGGCGTCTCGAGATTGCCGAGTGCGAACCGGGTCGCGTTCCAGAGCTTGTTGCAGAAGTTCCGGCCGGTGTCGAAACGGCTGGAGGTGTTGCGGGCGAGCGGACGATCGTCGCTCGCCTCGACCTCGCCGACCGCGACGCCGTACGCGCTCACCATCTCCTTCGACGGGTCCTTCGGCGACTTCTGGACCGGCGCGGCCACCAGATGTCCGGACGCGTTCCGCACGAACGTCGGCGCGAACGTCTCGCCGGTGTGCGGACAGACCAGATCGACCGGCATGCGGACGTCCTGACTGCCGGTCGCCATCTGCGCGAGCGTGAAACGCATCGCATCCGAGCCATGGCTCTGGATGATGTCACGCGGATCGACGCCGTTGCCGAGACTCTTCGACATCTTCTGACCGTGCCCGTCCTGGATCATCGCGTGGATGAACACGTGTCGGAACGGAAGTCGGCCGAGGAAGTGCCGGTTGAACATGACCATCCGGCTCACCCAGAGCGTGATGATCTCGCGGGCGGTGCAGAGCACGTCGCCCGGGTTGAACGCGTCAAGGAGCGCTCCGCCTTCCGGCACCTCGTTCGGGAACGCCGCGGGGTCGGGCCAGCCCATCGTCGAAAGCGGCCAGAGGGCGCTCGAGAACCAGGTGTCGAGGACGTCGGGATCCTGCGCGAAGCCTGCCGCCTCGAGGTCGGAACGGAGAACGGATTCGGGCCCCTCGCCGCCGATCGCATCCGGACGCGGGACGCAGATCGACTCCTCGATCGAGCCGTCGGGCAGACGACGCACGCGGTGCGCCGCGCCGCGACCGGTCCAGTCGCTCTCGATCGCCACCATCTCGTCGCCGGTCGCCGCGGTGCGCACCGCGTCCGCGGCGTCGTCGGCCGTGATGGTCCGCGACCACACCGGAATCCGATGCCCCCACCAGAGCTGACGCGAGATGCACCAGTCGCGGATGTTCTCGTGCCAGGTCTGGAACGTCTTCGCGTAGCGGTCGGGGAAGAACCGCAGACCGCCGTCGCCGGCCATCGCCGGTCCGGTCGGCGCGGAACCTTCGCGCTGCGTGTCGTCCATCGATCGAAGCGCCGAGCCGGCGAGCCGGTCGTCGGTGACCCGCACGTACCACTGGTCCGAGAGATACGGCTCGATCGGCACGTGGCTGCGATACGAGTGCCCGACCGCGTGCTCGTGCTCGCGGACGTTCTCGAGCATGCCGCGATCCTTGAACCATGCGACGATCGCCTCGCGGGCGTCCTCGCGGGTCATGCCGACGAACGCCCTCGCCTCGTCGGAGACGTCGTCCCAGCCGTGCGCGTCGGAGATCGTGCCGTCCGGCGCCATGACGTTGATCGCGGCGAGTTCGTGACGGCGTCCGATCTCCCAGTCGTTGGGGTCATGCGCCGGCGTCACCTTGAGGAAGCCGGTCGCGAGCGCCGCCTTCGGGTCGTTGATCGCCTCCGCGCCGAGCCCGAGTTCCTCGGCGATCGCGGCGGGGAGCACGACGTAGTCGTCCTCGACGATCGGAATCACGCGGCCGGTGATCGGCAGACGGACCGACCGGCCACGGAGCCCTGCAGCCCGTGGATCGCGCGGATTGATCGCGACCGCGGTGTCGCCGAGCATCGTCTCGGGTCGCGTGGTCGCGACGGTGATCGATCCGTCGCCGTCGGCGAGCGGATACTGCAGGTACCACATGTGCCCGGGCACGGTCCGCATCTCGACCTCGTCGTCGGCGAGGGCGGTGCGGGTCGCGGGGTCCCAGTTCACCAGCCGCTTGCCGCGATAGACGAGTCCGTCGTCGAAGAGTCGGAAGAACGCCTCGCGCACCGCGGCGGCGCAGACCGGATCCATGGTGAACCGCGTGCGCTCGAAGTCGCACGAGCAGCCCATCTCCTGAAGCTGACCGAGGATGGTCGTCTCGTATTCGTCCTTCCACGCCTGGACCTGTTCGACGAACGCCTCGCGGGTGAAGTCGGTGCGGCGCTTGCCCTGTCGGAGCAGCCGCTTCTCGACGACGGTCTGGGTCGCGATGCCCGCGTGGTCGGTGCCGGGCATCCAGAGCGCGTGGTCGCCGCGCATGCGGTGATGCCGGACGAGCACGTCCTGGAGCGTGTTGTTGAAGGCGTGGCCGAGGTGAAGCGCGGCGGTCACGTTCGGAGGCGGGATCAGGATCCCGTACCGACCATCGCCGTCCTCGCCAGGGACGCCGTGGAAGTCGCCGTGGGCGGTCCACGCCGCGCGGACGCCGGGCTCGCTCTCGTGCGGCGAGTAGGATCTGGGAAGCGCCTCGAGGGTCGAGGCGGCACGATTCTGATCGGTGGCGGACATGATCGGGCCATTCTACGGAACGCTCGCCGACGCACCGGCGTCGCGATCGATGGGATCAGCGAGATCGATGGGATCGATGATCGGGGCTCTCGGGCTCGCATCGCTGCTGTCGATCGGGCTCCCGGGCTGCGGAGACCCCGAGCCGACGGTCGGCGATGACGCGGCTCGAAACGCCGCCCCCGCGATCGACGCCGCCGACCGGGACGCCTCGCTCGAAGCGATCGACCGCTGGCTGCAGGCCGGTCGGACCGACAACGCCGAGTCGATCGCCCGCACCCTCGTCGATCGCCTGCCTTCGGATCGCCACGCCCACGCCGCCCTCGGTCGGGTGCTCCTCGCCCGCAGCGGTGAACTTCGGGAGCTCGCCGGGCCCCGGGCGGGTGCCGCGGTCGCCGCCGAAGCGGCCGGATCGCTGCAGACTGCGCTGAATCTCGCTCCGACCAACGACGCCCCCGCGATTGAAGCCCGCCGGAGCCTCGGCCTCGCGCTCGAGGCCGCCGCTCGCGATGAGGACGCCATCGCCGTCTACCGCGGCGACCCCGGTGATCCGGTCTGCCGGCTCTATCTCGGCCTCGCGCTCCTTCGCAGCGACGCCCTCGACGAGGCGACCGAGGTCCTCACCGAACTCGCCGCCGACCGGCCCGACGATCCACTCGTGCGGGCCGCGATGGCCGAGTCGCTCTTCCAACAGGGCCGCGGCGACGCGGCGGTCGAGGCGGCCGCGGAAGCCGTGCGGCTGGATCCCGAGTCGTGGCCGATCCGCGTGCGCCGGGCCTCGATTCTGCGTCGCACCGGCGACCCGCGGGCCGCGATCGAATCGCTCATCGCGCTGGATGCTGAATCGCGGGCGAATCGCGCGGTCATCGAGGAGATCGCCGCGGGCTGGGCGGCCCTCGATCGACCCGAGCGCGTCGCGGAGGTCTGGGCCGAACGCGCCCGCACGTCCGAGGACGATCTCGAGGCGGCGCTCGCGGCGGCGGTCGCCTTCCAGACGGCCGGCCGCGGCGGCGAGGCGGAGACGTGGATCGGGATCGCGGACCTTGCGGCACCCGATGACCCGCGAGTCGCCGAGGCCCGACGTCGCATCGCGGCCCTCCGCGGGGCGAAGACCGAGCCGACCGACTAGCGCAGCGAGCGACCGCCGTCGATCGGCACCACGATGCCGGTGGTGTAGGTCATCGCGACGACCATCGATTCGACGAGTGCCGCCGCTTCCTCGAGTGTTCCGGCACGACCGAGCGGCACCCGCGCGAGATACGCCGCCTGTCGCGGCGCGTCGAATTCGTCCGCCCAGGCGATGACGCCCGGCGCGACGCCGAAGACTCGGATCGGTGCGAGTTCGACCGCCAGCAGCGGAACCAGCGACTCGAGCATCGCCTTGCCCGCGAGGTACGGCAGTGCGCCGGGACGCGGTCGCAGTCGCGCGTGAATGTCGCCGAAGAAGACGATCGCCCCGCCGCCGACATGCGTCGACGCGGACAGTCGCGGCGCGAGTCGAAGCGCGAGCGTCGCGGGTCCCGCGGCCTGAACGGTCGCCTGACCGACGAGGTCGG
>CAYZSH010000236.1:2683-4772 GCA_964481025.1 uncultured Isosphaeraceae bacterium | reverse complement strand
CTCAAGCTCCTTTCAATGGGGACATGGACGAGACAGAGTATCGGAGCCACGCGGCGGTAAGCCACTCCTTGCTGAAGGAATTCGGCAAGAGCCCGGCACATTTCCGGTTCGCCGTGGACAACCCCGTGGCGGAAACCGAGGCGATGCTGCGGGGCACGCTGATCCACTGCATGGCCCTTGAGCCGCAGGAATTGCACAATCGCTTTGTGCGTGCGACCGACTGCGACCGCCGCACCAAGGCGGGCAAGGAGGCGTGGGCCAAACTGCAAGAGGAGTCGGTTGGCAAAAGACTGATCCCCGCTGGAATGTGGGATCTATCGGAGCGGTGCGTCGCGAGTCTTGAGCGCGATGTTGAAACCGCGATGTGGCTCGACGAGGCCCGCAGCGGGCAGATCGAGAAGCCCCTGTTCTGGCAGCGGCAGTCCGTCGACTGCAAGGGAAGGCCCGACTCCGTGCTCGACGACGGCACGGTCATCGACATCAAGACGACCCAGAACTGCTACCCGGCGTTCTTCTCGGCGGAGCTGTTCAGGCGGTCCTACCACACCCAGGGTGCGTTCTACCGCAGCGGCCTGCTCGCCGCAGGAGGGAAGTGGCGGAGCCACGTTCTCGTCTGCGTGGAGACCGAGGCGCCGTATGCGGTCGCAGTTTTCCGGTTGAACATCGATGTGATTGGAGACGCAGATGGCAAGATCGCAGAGTGGATTGACACCTACCGCCGGTGCCGTGAACTCGACCAGTGGCCCGGCTACGGACTCACCGAAGTCCAAACTCCCCGCTGGGCTATGGTCGAAGCTCGCTGATTGCCGCCGCCGGGTGGTGGCGATCGAGAAGGACTCCCGCAATCAGCACGGCGGATACGACTACGTCTCCGCCGAGGCGATGATCGGCAAGACCCGGCAGGCGATGCTCGAGCTCGGGCTCGTGCTGTACCGCGAGTCGGCGGAGATCGTCGAGGTCGCGGGCATCCCGGTGCTGCGGCAGGACTACCTGCTCGTCGACACCGAGACCGATCAGAACGTCGGATTCCGGCAGGATCTCCCGTGCCCGGCACGGAAGGGGATGCCCGAGGACAAGGCCGCGATGGCGGCGCTGACCAGCGGACTCAACTACGCGATCCGCGATCTGCTCATGGTCTCTCGCGGACGCGAGGATCAGATCGAGGCGATCAACGACAACGGCTACGACCCGGCGAAGCTCGACAAGGCCGTCTCGGCGGCTCAGGAGATCTTCGCCGCCGATGTGGTCGCCGACACCCGCGATGTGATCTCGCCCGAGGATCTCGGCCGCTTGCGGAAGATCCTCGAGAGCGGGGTCGCTGGCAACGGTGCCGAGCAGCGGTGGCTCAAGGCCGCCGCTGCGTGGGTCAAGTCCAACATGATGATCGACCGCGAGTACACGGATCTCGCGGAGATTCCCGCCGCCTGTGCCGCCAAGATCATCACGCGGTACAAGGCTGACTACATCGCCTGGGTGAACGCCCAGAGCAAGGAGGCTGCGTGATGAGTACCTACGAGGCAAAGCCCGGCACCGGAACCGGATTCGCGATGAAGCGCGAGGCGGGCGACAAGCGTCCCAACATCGAGCTGCGGCTGAAGCTCGACAGGGACTATCGCGCTGGCGACGAGATCAAGGTCGCTGGCTGGAAGAAGGACAAGTTGACCTCGACCGGCAACGTCCAGTTCTCGCTGAAGATCGACAGCGGCGAGCATCAGTCAGCAGGCGGCGGCGGCGGCTCTTCTCGGCGGGACGACGACATCCCGTTCTGACCCGACACCCAACAGTTTGGAGCGAGCATGGATGCTCACCGCCTTCAGCCGATCGTCGTCGATCCATGCGACGTATCGGGCGCCCATGCCGGGCGTGATGTGACCCATGGTCAGGTCGATCGCAGGACGATCCCAGTGGTCGTCGACGGCGGTGCGGTATGCCCGACGCAGCGAATAGAACCCGCGTCCGTTCGCTGCAATGCCGCACCGCCGCAACAGATTCCTGAAGCCGATCCGCAGGTAGTCGCTGCCGTCCCGCACGATGGGCTTGCCCTTGCGGTTCAGGAACGGCGGCGGCCACTCCTCCAGAGCGCCGAGCG
>CAYZSH010000236.1:0-2583 GCA_964481025.1 uncultured Isosphaeraceae bacterium | reverse complement strand
GGCTTGCCCTTGCGGTTCAGGAACGGCGGCGGCCACTCCTCCAGAGCGCCGAGCGTCTCGGGCCAGAGCCACCCGCGGCGCTCGGCGCCTGTCTTGTGCCGGACGGCGTCGACGATGCGGCCGTTGATGTGCCGCTTGGTGAGCCGGGCGCAGTCCCGATTCCCGTAGCCGAGGTTCGCCCCGAGCAGGATGCACGCCCGCATCTGTGGATCGGCGGCATCGACCAGCCGCTGGATTTCCGCTGGCGTCCAGACGCGGCGGAAGGGCGGGGCGCCTCGCATCCGCCGCAGGTCGCGGGGGATGCGGAAATCCGGCACCACGCCCTCCTCTTGGCCCCAGCGGACCACGGCGATCGCGAGATCCCAGCGGATTTTGGCCGTCCCCGCGGAGACGGTCTCCGTCAGATGCCGCCGGTATTCGACGAGCTTGTCGAGCGAGAGAGTCGCGGCGGGCTTGCTGCCCAGGGTCTTGCAGAGCGGCAACAGTCCGAATCGGTACGAGCGGGCACTCACTTGGGTCACCCCTGATGACACGCGAGAGTCGATCCAGGCCGCGGCAAGTTCGGCAAGATTTCTCATGCCGCAACCATGCCTCATGCCGATTAGAGGTCAAGCAGGTGGTACAACATTGGAGTTGTAGAAGAACTGCGTCCTTCACACTGCCGGGTGTGGTCTGGCGCGTCTTCTCCACGACGGGTAGCGTCATCCGGCGGTGAGGCACTAGGTCATGGTGGCATGGTCATTCAGGGCAGATTCCTCGCTCGAGGACCGGGTCGAGATTACCCAGCAGACGCCTGACGGCTGCCCGGCGTGGCGAATGATGTACAGCCACGGCGAGCTCTGGATCGACGTTCGGCTGGTCGCGACGGGGCTGCCGACGCCGTTCGAGTCGCTGGCGTTCAGCTTCGACAACGCGGACACGGCGACGGTGATGATCGACGAGGACGGGGCGATGGTGAACCTCGCGACGTTCGTCACGCCGGACGACCTGAAGGCCGCGATCGAGATCTTCTGCCTCGTGGTCGCCCTGAAGGGTGGCGGGGGTGGGGATTGAGCCCATGGTGGGTTCGACTCGCCGAGGAGCTGTGGCCGCGGGCGACCTGGAACGACCAGATCCGGAAGCTCTGGGCGGAGCGGTTCCGGAACGAGGAGGGCGAGATGCTCGCCCAGTGCATCCGGAACGTCCGGTGCTCGAGGAGCAGCGAGCGGGTCGAGATCGCGTGGGTGATCGCCGAGGTTCAGCAGTTCAAGGCGAATCGGCAGAAGCACAAGACCCAGCAGGAGCCCAAGGAGGATCCGAAGGAGCGGGCGGACCGCGAGGCGGCAGAGGCCGAGGCCGACGCCGCCGGGTGGGTAGCCAGCCTCCGGACGCTCCCGCCGGAGGAGCTCTCACGCTTGAAGGCCCATGTGGCGAGGTGTTTGCCCGGCTTGCGGATGCGTGGCGATCCGACCGAGTGGTCGAGGCTGGCGATTGGGCTGGTCCATGCGTGTGGCGTCGAGCGGAATTCGTGGTCGACGCCGAGCCTCGAGCCCAGCCCCGTCCTCGAGCCTTCGTCCGTCACGGACGGGTCTGCGTCTACGGGCCTGCTCAGGCATCCCAGTTCAAGCTCGCCTGCGGGGACGCCGCTTGGGGGGCCATCGGACGAGACAGTCCCGGCATCAGCGGGCCATGCCGAGTTCTGGTGATGTTCGTCATGAAGCGGACGAACAAGTGGTGCCGCAAGAAGTTCGGCACTGGTCCGCTCATCGACCTGCGGAAACCCGACATCGACAACCTCGAGAAGAGTCTGTTGGACGGGTTGGTCGCCGCAGGCGTGATGGCGGACGATTCGCTGGTGTTCGACCTTCGTGGGGTGAAGTTCATGCACGAGCCAGGAGGCCGCCCGCACGCCCGTGTCGCGTTGGAATGGCACGACGAATGGCAGGTATGATGGGGCGATTCCGGGGGGATGAATGACAGAACGGACTTGCATCCGCGGGGACACCCTGCGTTTCACCGTGGCGCACGGCGGTTCGACCGCCGGATGGACGCCGCGTCTGGAGCTGCGCAAGCACCCGGCCGACGCGACGCCCCTGGGTTCGCTGGAGGCCGGTGACGGCATCACCGCGAACGGGTCCGACTGGGACATCGAGCTGTCGGAGAGCGTGACTCGCTCGCTGTCGGAACCGGGCAGGCCCGGGCTCGTCTACTACCAGCTCCGTGCGGCTCAGGCGGCGCCGGGCGACGTGAAGACGCTGGAGTCCGGGGTCATTCGGATCGGCCGCGACACGACGCGCATGGGGGATGGGTTCGCCGATGCGACCGGCGCTGTCCCCAACACTCTTGGCGACCAAGGAGAATTCTGATGCCATTGCAGTTCCGGCGAGGACACAGCGACGACCTCCCAGATCCATCGGACGCTGCGGTCGGCGAGCCGTTGTTCACGACGGACGACGGCAAGCTTCGGATCAAGAAGGCCGATGGCGCGTATGCCGTCATCGGGAGCGGTGCCAGCTCGCCCGGCAATCTCGATCTGAGCGGGATTACGGCTGGCTCGCTGGTCAAGGTGAACTCCGGGCAGGACGGGTTCGACCAGGCGTCCGG
>CAYZSH010000235.1:0-4776 GCA_964481025.1 uncultured Isosphaeraceae bacterium | reverse complement strand
ACCTACCCGACTGCGAATGGCACCGTCGTCTATGACGCCTCGCTCGGCAAGTTCATCGTCGGCACAACCGTCTCCGCCACCGTCATCGACGGGGGTTCGTACTGATGACCACTTGGAACTCGCGGATCATCCTGCGGCACGATGGCGACTTCATCATCGACGGCGTTGCAAATGTCTATGCGACGCTCGGGAAAGGCGAGGTCGCATTCGCGATCGACAGCAACGGACGGGTCAGTGGCCGCGTCGGAGTGCAGGCTGGCGGCACGCCGTGGGACGAGTGCCCGGAAGTCTTCAGCGGCGGCACCGGGCTTCTGCCGCTGTCGGTCGAGGTGCCCGGCGGGAGCGGACTCGATGACGGTGCGATCATGCGGTGGGATCCGGCGACGAGCCGGTTCGTCGCAGATGCCGAGGCGATCACGGTCCCCACTGACACGACCGGAGCGCTGACCTACACGGCGACCGGCGATGCGTGGACGATCGACGCTGGCACCTTTGTTCCCACCTTGCTCGACGGCGGCGCGTTCGTCGGGAACCAGCCGGAGGCTCCTGTGCCTCCGGCTTTCGTCACCGAGCCAAGCTTCACCGGACTATGAGCACATTCACAGTAACGCCCGGAGCGCCGTACAACGTCGGAGTAACCGAGCCGCAGGTCTCTGGGACGCCGGTTCCTGCGATCTCGTATGCGTGGACGTTTGGCGGCACGCCGATCGGCACCACCCGCGTCGTGCAGTACACGTTTGCGGAAGCGAGTCTCCCCGGCACGCTCCAGTGCGTCATCACCTTGAGCAACATCGCCGGTTCCGTATCGCGCACGCTCCAAGCCACGGTTCAGGCTGCGTCCAACCTGCCTGTGCTGGACGCGGTCACAATCCGCGACAATGCGTCGCCTGCGACGATCATCAGCAGCATCGCAAACGGCACGGCGACACTCCGCGTTGGCGGGCCGAACGCTGCGGACTTGAACCCGACAGGATCGAACTTCTCGTCGCTCGCATACCAATGGCGGCGTGGAGGCGTAGCGGTCGCCGGAGCAACGTCTGCGACGTACACACTGACGCAGGCGGACAACGACAGCAACATTGTGGTGTCTGTGACGGCGACTAACGAGTCCGGCTCCGTGTCGCAAAGCGGGTCGGTACTGGTCGGGGCGGGGCTGGCGAATCAGGTCAGCCACATTGGTGTCAACTCCAGCCCAAACAGGTACTACACGAACGCGCATCCGTTCGCGAACCTGTGGTACTCCGCAGTATCGAGCAGCAATGACATTGCGCGTTACTACAACTACGCATTGCGGCAAGGATTGAATCTGGGGCTGCTTGCAGACGGAGCGACATGGAGCAATTGGACCGGCACGGATACGCTCACGCCGCAGGGGTGGCCGTATCAGATGGCGTCTGGTGCAAATGTTGCCAACTTGTCGTTTCTGATCGCGTGGGAAGCGTGGCGTCGAGAGATCTTGTGGGACATGCTTGGATTGCACGGCACTACTGGGGACACCATTCCAAACGTGGTGCTTTCGGGAGAGTCCCTCCGATACGAGACCAGCGGAATTCCCCATCGCGTCACGTTCAAGCTGACGGCGTATTGGCGTGGCAGTGGCAGCGTGCAAGTCCGATTCTTCGGCGATGAAACATCATCGAACTCGGCGGTTGATACCGTCAATTTCACTGGGCCGGGCAATGAAGGTCCGTGGGGGACGAACAACTCCGATGTCGCCTACAACGGCCCGCAGGTGTTCAACCGCCGTGTCGCAACCTGCACCACAACCACGGGCAATCTAGGGATCTACTGCGACATCGGCTCGTCATCGCGGACCGATCCGGTCCGGGACATCATTCTGCTGGTCGCAGATGTCCGCAATGCGGACACGCAAGAGTTGGTGTTTGCGGGATACGACCACACCAACTACAAGCCGTTCCAAATTCACCTGCCATACTACGAGCGGATCAAGTACTGCAAGGTGCTGCGATCGCTGAACCACGGCGATGCGATCCAGCACAGCGGTGCAGGGCGTGACAGGGAGTTCGTTGACTACAACGACACGCCAACTTCAGTCACTCTGCAACTCAATCCGTCGTTTGAACCAAAGGTCAGGACGTACCGCCGGGTGGGGTGGACGCACACGCATCCGTCTGGCATGGCACGCGGCGTGGGATCGCTGAACCACCCCGGTCACATTTTGTTCGGGAGTTCGCAGCGAGCGTTTATTGAGCTGTGCAACCAAGTCAACGCCGACATGTGGTGGAACCACCCCCCGACCATAGCGTACGCTGGCACGCGAACCGCCGGGCAGCCTGACACGGTTGCGGCATCTCTGGAAGACACAGGCGAACTCCTGCTGGACGAGGCGTACATTGCCGGGTTCTGCGAGACGGTGAATGAATATCTGGCCCCAAACCTCCGCGTGCTGACCGAGTACGGCAACGAGGTTTGGAACTCGGGGTCATCGGCGTTCGTCGGCGGCTTTGAGTGGGCAGTCGGAATGGCGATCAAGACGATCGCATCCGTTGATCGCGGAGGAGATGGCGGCGCAGTTTCTGCGTTGTTTGGATCGCGAACGCTGCAAGCGCCTGCATTGTTCGCGGGTAGCCAACTCAACTTCAACTGGCTGGGCGGAGGACAAATATTCCAAGCGGCGGCTACTGCATGGATCGGCAAGGCGCTGCGGCAAGCAATGCCCGGCCGAGAGGTGTTGTCGATCCACAGTACGCAAAGCAGGAACCCCGCAATCTCAAGCGCAGCGCTCGCAAGGTTGTTCGCGTGCCAGCCGCTGGTGATGCGTGAGTTGGATGTCATTGCGCACGCTCCGTACGAAAGCACCAACTGGAACCCAAGCGGCGGACTGCTGCACGGGAACCAAACCAACACAGCCGCGGATCTCAATCTAGAGGCGCTGGTCGATCCCAACGGCGATGGGGTCGCGGAACTGCCCGATACGGCGTGGGACTATCTGCGAGATGCCAAGGGCGTGCTGACGCCGACATGGGTGGATTCAGTCGGAGGCACCTTGGCTCCGTCGTATCCCGACATCGGATTCAGTGCGTGGGTCGGAGCAGTGAACCATTATCGTAGATGGAAGGACATCGCGCTCGACGCGGTTGGTCACGCAAACCGAACCGAGATGCCTAATGGATGGGACGCGAACAAGAGGCGATGGCAACTGAGGCTGATGGCCTACGAGTGGGGCAACCACTACGAGGTAAAGCGGTCCAACGCCAAGGTCTTTGCGTCGCAAGTGCTGCTTGACCAGAGATTCAAGACGTTTAGCCGTCGATATCTAGAGGCGGCATTCGTGCCGCATGTGGCTGGCACCGTGAGAAACGCATCAACTTCGCAAGAGACGGCGTTGTTCCGGGCTGGCATGGTGCCGGACGGAGTTCTATCAGGAAACGTCGAGCCGGTGCATGAGGTCTTCGTCGTCCTGTCGCTTGCGGGACAGCCAGGTTATCGAAACGGAGCATTCTGGTCGCAGGCGTACTGGCTCGGACACGACGACGCACCACAGATGACGATGGTATTGGAAGCGGCGGCTACCGGATTCGGCGAGCCGAACTGGTGGCAAACCTACACAGGATCACAGTTATGAGATGGATGTTCGTTGCAGCGGCAGGTGCATCAATCGCCGCAACCGGCGGAACGGTGACGGAAAGTGGCGGCTACCGCTACCACACATTCACAAGCAGCGGAGCGCTCGATGTGACGAGCGGCGGTGATGCAGAGGTGTTGCTGGTCGGAGGCGGTGGCGCGGGTGGGCGGTCTAGTAGCGGCGGCGGCGGCGGCGGCGCAGGCGGCTTGCGCACCGTCTCGGTCACGCTCGATGCTGCCGCGTATACGATCACGGTCGGAGGCGGCGGGCTTGGGCCTGCGGCACAAACGAACAGTCCGGCCAGCAATGGCGATCCGTCGAGCATCGTCGGCGGCACGGTCAACGAGTCCGTGCTTGGCGGTGGTGGCGGCAGCGGATTCAACGTAAGCGCAAGCGGTGGATCTGGCGGTGGCGCCGGAGTCGCTGGCACCGGCGGTGCTGGCACGGCAGGTCAAGGCAACGACGGCGGCGGCGGCTGGTATGACGCGACCAGCGGTTATCGAGCGGCTGGCGGCGGTGGTGGTGCTGGAAGCACCGGCGTTCGCGGCGCATCTCGCGCAGGTGGGGCCGGAGGTGATGGCGTTGAGGTTTGGGGATCAACGTATGCAGGCGGCGGTGGAGGAAGCGTTGCGTTCCAAGGGCTGACTGGAGGAGCAGGCGGCTCTGGCGGCGGCGGTAACGCCGCGGCTGCGTCCGGGAGCGGCTCCAACGGCACAGCAAACACCGGCGGCGGTGGCGGTGGCTCGCGCGCTAGTTCCTCCGGCGCAGGCGGCTCTGGCATTGTCATCATCCGGTACGCGATCTGATCTCAGGAATCGACATGTCAACTCTCAACGTACCAATCAAGATCAAGCGAGGCATCGGCGTCCCCGCCAACGGATCGCTGAAGCGCGGCGAACTCGCCTACAGCGAGGATCTGAACAAGCTCTACATCGGGACCGGCAACGAGGTGGGCGGATTCGCTCCGACCGTCGAGGAGCTGCTCACGCCTGCGACGGTGCTGGAGGATCTGGCGGATGTCGTGTTCACCAGCGGACCCAACGACGGCGATGTGCTGACCTACGACGGCGACGCAGGCGAGTGGATCGCTCAGGCGGTCGCGTCCGTCGCGTGGGATGATGTGACGAGCAAGCCTTCGACGTTCGCGCCTGCGACGCACGCCAGCAGCCACCACACCGGCGGTGCGGATG